>NZ_JAMYKZ010000002.1:0-478177 GCF_040317735.1 Mesorhizobium sp. M1399 | reverse complement strand
GCCTTCCAATCTCCTCCATGACGATGTGAGGTGCAAAAGAGCAAGAGCCTGGCGCAGCATGGAGTGTGTAATGCATCAATTCCTCCGAAAACCGCATCTTACCTGTTTCAATCTGTACTAAGTTGCCAACGACGTCTTGCTGTTGTTTAGCGTACTTCCAACGCTACGGCCTCAAGCTCTTCCGCAGCCGCCATGAAGCGGTCGATCTCGGCCTGTGCAAGTTGCTTGGATGGTTTGGTTCTGGCCATTTTGCGATCTCCGTTAAGTGGATCGCCGCACCGGCGCAAATGAGGACCATATTCCTAATTCGACCGCAAGAGTTATTCTGCCAGATGGTCCTGATCGATCTTGGCAATTACCCCCTCAAGAGCCTGGACTGCGCGCCTCGATATCTCAACATGAGCAGCCGTGGTATCGACTTTTCCCTTGCCTGGCTGAACAGTCCAAATGCCCGTTTTCCCTGCTTCGGCATTGGTGATGAACCGGCGCTCCTCTTCGAGCTGCTGGCTAAGTTCTTCGCGGAAAGCCTTCCACTGGTCTTTCGTTGCGGCCATCGGGTCTCCTTCCTCGCTGCCTTTCGGCTGAAAGTGACGCAGCTCTGCCGGGCGCGCAAGCGCCCCTCAACGGTTTGCCGCCTCCCCGCGAAGGGAGTTAGACCAAGTGTGAGGACGACTCCGTTCTTGTTAGGTAACGATCGACGAAGCTGGGCTCTGCGTCGCCATACACAAATTTCTTCGCTGTGGAGATGGTGGAGATGTTCGTGGCGTCTACCACGCGCCTATCGGGCATCTTAGCGATGTTTTCTGCGATTGACCGCGCGTTTGTTGCGAAAAAGGCGTGACCAGGGGAGATGGGGAGATTTATGAGACATTTCGGACGGTAGAGGTCTCCAATGCGTTCAAGTGGGTCGTCGCCGAGCATGAGAGGCCGACTTGAATTGCTGACGTCGCGTACTGTCCACCAGAAGGAAAGCAGGCGCTCAATTGGCCGGCTCTCGCCGATCATCTTGGACAAGGTTTCCATGCCAGAATTGGCCAATGCACTAGGTGCGTGATTCTGAGCCCATTCGAGTAGGTTTCGTTCGGGTGCGGACCCTTTTGCAGCGTCGAAGTCTGCATCGGGTTCCGAAAGTATTTTTTGCTGCATCTCTTCAATGCGCTTTGATATCGACGCGACAACATGAGGGACACGCAGCAGCGCCGCGTTCAGATAGATCGCCCACCAGTATCGTTCTTCAATGGAGAGCGATTTTGCCCCTCGAACGACCATCTTCTCGAGGATGGGTGCTGCTTTGTCGTCTACGAAACCGAAAACCCGTTCTTCCACAAGGTGGACCTTGTCCGCGGGGACGTGCTCCAAAGCGTAAAGACCTGGGACGTATCCGGTGGCAGCAGGAGCTACCCCCTTTCTAGTCAGTTTTCCATTGTGCTTGATTCTGCCCCATTGTGTCACATAGCCAGCAGTGTCGGCCCACCGCCGGAGGTGAAACTGCGGCACATAGTGATGGTCCCCATCCTTGCTCAACGGTTTTGCTCAACTGCTTGCCAAGCGGCGCGGCTCACGGCGCTCTAGGCACCTCAAAAATGGATCCTACGAATGGCTTATTTGACCGTTATTTGACGGTTTTACCTGCCGGCCCGCTAAGTAGTTGAAACGATTGGTACGCCCAAGGGGAATCGAACCCCTGTTCCCGCCGTGAGAGGGCGGTGTCCTGACCGCTAGACGATGGGCGCGTTCAAGAACCGGCGATATAGGCTGACGGCTGGGAAAAAGCAACTAGGCTTAAGGCTGCCTGTCGCGCCGGTGAAATATCCGCTGCAAGCCTAGCGTTTTGGCTCGATCAGGTCCCAGAGATTTCCATGGAGATCGGCGAAAACCGCGACCGTGCCATAGGCTTCATGGCGCGGCGCCTCGCGGAACTCGACGCCCTTTTGGAACATCAGCGCATAGTCACGGGCAAACTCGTCGGTTTCGAGGAACAAAAAAACCCGCCCGCCGGTCTGGTTGCCGACGGCGTGCCTTTGCGCATCGCCGGATGCTTCGGCCAGAAGCAGCCGCGCCCCCTGCCCGTTGCCTGGCGTGATCGTGACCCAGCGTTTGCCGCCGCCGAGATCGACATCTTCGGTGAGGACAAAACCCAGCCGGTCGACATACCAGGCGATCGCCTCGTCATAATTTGCGACGACGAGCGCGACCGTGGCAATGCTGCGGTGTTCGGCAAAACCGGTCATTTGTTCCTGATCGAAAAACGGCCGACGATGCGTCGTTCGGTGATGTCATAGACGAAGATGGCGCGGCTGCCGTCTGCCAGCTCGGCGTCGATCGACAGGCGATTGCCGGAGAGCGATTGACTGACCACCCTGGCGCCGACCGGCAGCACGATGTCGCCATTGACCGGTTCGCCGATCGGCACCTGGATGTCGCTGCTCAGCGGAGGGCTGACAGGCGGTGCATTGCGCGCTTTGTAGACAAGCGCCGCGATCACCACCATAAGGGCGAGGAACAGCAGGCCGAGATTGATGGCGACGAAGCGGACGAGCTTCCTCCGCACCTTTTCGACCTCGGGGTCGAGCGGCTTTTCCTCGTCTTCGTCGGCAAGCGGCCGGGCCATGGCAGCAGATTCCGGAACTGTTTTCGATGAGCGCTCATAACGAAGAGGTCAGACAATTAATAGGGGCCAGACAGATCGTGCTGGAGGCCGGCGCCGATGCGGCCGGCCAACGGCTCGACCAATGGCTGGCGGCCAGGCTCGGCCCCGACATGTCGCGCAGCCGGGTGCAGATGCTGATAAAGCAGGGCGCGGTCAGGATCGGCGGCAGGCCAGCCAGCGAGACGAAGCGCAAGATGGCACAAGGTGACAGCGTGTCGGTCGACATGCCGGAGCCGGAACCGGCGGAGCCGCAAGGCGAAGATATTGCGCTGGATGTCCTCTACGAGGACAGCGAGCTGATCGTCATCAACAAGCCGGCCGGGTTGGTCGTGCATCCCGGCGCCGGCAACTGGACCGGCACGCTGGTCAACGCGCTGATCCATCATTGCGGCAACAGCCTGTCGGGCATCGGCGGGGTGAGACGGCCGGGCATCGTCCATCGCCTCGACAAGGAGACCAGTGGCGTCATGGTCGTCGCCAAGACCGATCGCGCCCACAAGGCGTTGTCGGAGGCCTTTGCCGACCACGGCCTGACCGGCGATCTCGAGCGCGCCTATCTGGCGTTGGTCTGGGGCATACCGGCAAGGCCGACGGGGATGGTCGACGCGCCGCTTGGCCGCGCCGCCGACCGGGTACGCCGCGCCGTGGTGCCGCAAGGCCGCGACGATGCCCGCCACGCCATAACGCATTTCACCGTCATTGAGCGCTTTGGCGAGCAGCAGCAGGAATTCGCCACGGCGAGCCTGGTCGAATGCCGGCTGGAAACCGGTCGCACCCACCAGATACGCGTCCACATGGCCCATATCGGCCATCCGGTGATTGGCGACCCCGAATACGGCCAGGCTTTCCGCACCAAGGCCAACCGGTTGCCTGAGCCGCTAACCAGCAAAGTGAAAGCATTTCCGCGACAAGCTTTGCACGCCCGCCTCCTTGCATTTCGGCATCCGGATACCCATTTAACGATGAGGTTCGAAGCACCGATACCGTGGGAGATGGAGGAACTCGTCGACGGCTTCCGCAAGCTTTGAACCAACCACCTGAAAACCTGACCGGCGTTGTTCACTTCAGCGTGACACACTGTTTCGTGTTGAACAAATGCCTGTCTTTCTGGTTTTGTTCCTATATATGTCGGTTGGCGCGAATGTGCCTTTGGCATTCGCGCCACATGCCTGCCGCGTTTCGGGGGCATCACTCCAATAGAGAGGGGGCGCTATCATGGCCCAGTCACTACCCAGTATCGTTTCCGGCGAAGGCGGCCTCAGCCGCTACCTGGAAGAAATCCGCCGTTTTCCGATGCTTCAGCCGCAGGAAGAGTACATGCTCGCCAAGCGCTACGCCGAGCATGAGGACACCACGGCTGCGCACAAGCTCGTCACCAGCCACCTTCGGCTCGTCGCCAAGATCGCCATGGGCTATCGCGGCTACGGCCTGCCGATCGGCGAGGTGATCTCGGAAGGCAATGTCGGCCTGATGCAGGCCGTCAAGAAATTCGAACCGGAGCGCGGCTTCCGTCTCGCCACCTATGCGATGTGGTGGATCAAGGCCTCGATCCAGGAATACATCCTGCGCTCGTGGAGCCTGGTCAAGATGGGCACCACCGCCAACCAGAAGCGCCTGTTCTTCAACCTGCGCAAGGTGAAGGGCAAGATCCAGGCGCTCGACGAAGGCGATTTGAAGCCCGACCAGATTACCGAGATCGCCACCCGGCTGAACGTCTCGGAAGCGGAAGTCGTGTCGATGAACCGCCGTCTGTCGGGCGATGCCTCGCTCAATGCGCCCATCCGGGCCAGCGAAGGCGAATCCGGCGAATGGCAGGACTGGCTGGTCGACGATCACGAAAGCCAGGAAGAGATGCTGATCGAGCAGGACGAGCTGGAAAACCGGCGCGGCATGCTGTCGGGCGCTCTTGCCGTGCTCAACGACCGCGAACGCCGCATCTTCGAGGCGCGCCGCCTCGCCGATGAGCCGTTGACGCTGGAAGAGCTGTCGGCCGAGTTCGATATCAGCCGCGAGCGCGTGCGCCAGATCGAGGTGCGCGCCTTCGAGAAGGTGCAGGACGCGGTCAAGGCCGCAGCCAAGCGCCAGATGCAGGCGCTGCGCACCATCGAGGCGCAGCCGGCGGCGTAAAGCCTTCCGATAGAAACAAATAACGGCCGGTAGAAACAAATAACGGCGGCGTCAGGTAACTGGCGCCGCCGTTATTTTAGAAGGTTGCCAGTTCCGCGGCGCCTTCGCGGATGTCCGATCCACTGCCATAAACTGCTCAGTAGCCTCGCCATCGTGTCCGCAGACGATCCCATCGATAGCGGCATTATCGCAATTTTCCCCAAGCTCTGGAAACCGCAACGCTGCAAGCTGTGGCGGCAATGTTCCGGCGCCGACACGGGCTTCCGTCGCAAAATTCCACAAGGCGGCGCTTGCGGCAGGCGGGCGACAACGGGCCGCCGGGGCCGCGCCGGGCAGTTGAACTCGTCTGTTCGGAAACGAAAGGCGATATGACGATGACGATTTCTCCGTTTCTGACCGCTCTCGGATCCGAAGGTCCCCCAGCCGACCGAGCGAAAGACATGGACCTGTATGGATGGCTAATTGGAAGCTGGGAAATGGACACGGTCCACTACCTCGATGACGGGACAATCCAGAAATGGGATGGCGAATGCCATTTTGGCTGGGTGCTCGAAGGCCGCGCGATTCAGGACGTTTGGATCAGGCCCAAGCGCCCTGCGCCGTCGACGATGTATGGCACAACCTTGCGCATCTTCGATCCTGGGATCGATGGCTGGCATATCATATGGAACGACCCGCTCAACCGGGATCACTCGCGCCAGATCGGCCGGGCCGAGGGTAAGGACATTGTCCAGCTCGGCAATGACTCGCGCGGTCTGAAAACTCGATGGCGTTTCACTGAGATCACTGCCAACAGCTTCCATTGGATTGGCGAGGAAAGATCTTCCGAGAGCGATCCTTGGCAAATCACGTATGAACATTTAGCCCGCCGAACAAAACCCTGACGCTGGACTAAACACTTAGCTGGCGTCTGCGCCGCTCCTCATCCGGCTGCCGCCACCTTCTCCCGTATGGCGACCTATCGGATTCGCACATCGCAAAAATCGAATCAGGATCAATAACTTAATCAATAACTTAATCAATAACTTAGATGACCATCTCGGAACGATGAGCGGGCGCCGAGTTTGAAATGGCATTTGTAGTGCCAGCGACCCATCTCCTCAGAGGCAATCGAGCGGAAATTTCAGATAGCGCCGCCCGTTGGATTCCGGTTCCGGCAGGCGTCCGCCATTCATATTGACCTGCAGCGCGTGCAGGATCAGCCGCGGCATCGGCAACGTCCTGTCGCGGGCTTGGCGGAGCGCGACGAAGTCGGCTTCCGTCTTGCAGCCGGCAACATGGATGTTGCCGGCTTTCTGTTCCGCGACCGTGCTTTCCCAGCGCGCTTCGCGGTCACCCGGCTGGTAGTCGTGACCGACGAACAGACGTGTCTCGTCCGGCAGTGCCAGGATGTCCTCGATCGAACGCCAGAGCCGCTCGGCGCTGCCGCCGGGAAAGTCTGCCCTTGCGGTGCCGCTGTCCGGCATGAACAGCGTGTCGTGGATGAAGGCGGCGTCGCCGATGACGTAAGTAATCGAGGCCAGTGTGTGGCCCGGCGAAAACAGCACTCTTGCCGGAAGGCCGCCGACCGAAAAAGTCGCGCCGTCGGCGAACAGCCTGTCCCATTGCGAACCGTCGGCGGGGAATTCCGGCCAGTTGTAGATCACCTTCCACAATTTCTGGACGTCGATGATCCTCTCGCCGATTGCCGTCGGCGCTCCGGTTCTCCCCCTCAGATAATGGGCGGCGGACAAATGGTCGGCATGCGGATGCGTGTCGAGGATCCACTCGACCTCCAGCCCGCTTTCCCTGACGAAGTCGAGCAAGGCGTCGGCGTTTTTCGTTGCCGTTGCACCGGACCTTTCGTCGAAGTCGAGCACCGGATCGATAATGGCGCATTTGCGGGTCGCCATGTCGGCGACCACATACTGGACGGACCCGCTCGGCTTGTCATAGAAGCCGGTGACCTGCGACCTGGCCGATAATGCGTCCAATCCCAGCCCCCTTGATCTCTCACCGTGGCAGGAATGATTTTCTCAGCCACGGCAAATGAAAGGCATGGTTGTCCGTCAACCAGGCGTCGTCAAGCACCCCGTGCTCACACGGCTAGGAAAACCAAAAATTTCTCCGTGCCGCCTCTGCCTGCTCAGGCGGAAGGCTGCTTGGTTTTCCTGAGATATGGCAGGATTGTCTCGTAGGCGCCGAAGCGCTTGATGGCATCCTCATTCGAGACAGCAGCGGTGATGATGACGTCCTCGCCCTGCTTCCAGTTCGCCGGCGTCGCCACCTGGTGCTTGGCGGTCAGTTGCATGGAATCGATGGCGCGCAGGATTTCGTCGAAGTTGCGGCCCGTCGTCATCGGATAGGTGAGGACCAGCTTGATCTTCTTGTCGGGCCCGATGACGTAGACCGAACGCACCGTGGCATTGTCGGCGGGCGTGCGGCCCTCCGAGCTCTCGCCGGCACCCGCCGGCAGCATCTCGTAAAGCTTGGCGACCTTGAGATCCTTGTCGCCGATCAGCGGGTAGTTCACCGAATGGCCGGTCGCCGTCTTGATGTCGTTCTGCCACTTTCCATGGCTTTCGACGGGATCGACCGAGATGCCGATGATCTTAACGTTGCGCTTCCTGAACTCGCCTTCGAGCCCGGCCATCGTGCCGAGTTCGGTTGTGCAAACCGGCGTAAAGTTCTTCGGATGGCTGAACAATACCGCCCAGCCGTCGCCGATCCATTCATGGAAGCTGATCGGTCCTTGCGTGGTCTCAGCGGTGAAGTCCGGCGCGATATCGTTGATGCGGAGGCTCATGACATGTCCCTACCTTGTGAGTGCAGATCGCAGCCGGCGTTGACCGGCGCTGCTTTTGCCTTTCTACCACTCCGGCGTCATCCTTCAAACGGCTGTTGCGCCGGCATCGAGGCCGGCGGCGAAATATTTTCATTGCTTCTCGGCAAATGCAGCAGGAATTTTCGCTGCGCTGGCTCAGGCCTTGCTCACTGCTAACGTCGTCGTCAGGTCTTCCATGCGCTGGGCCAACGCGCCGAGCGCCCCGGTCAGCACGGAATCGTTCTTGTCGGCCTTGGTCAGTGCGTCGTCGCGCGTCTTGCGCAGCGTCAGCACTTCGCTTTCCATGCCCTTGACCCGCTTTTGCAGTTCTGAAAGCTCGTCCATGACCATGATGCCGGCCATCACGGTCAGCCTCTGGTCGCCGATCTCGCCAAAAGAATCCTTCAGATGCGAGACATAGCGGTCGAAGCGCTCGGCAAGATCGATCAGATGCTCTTCCTGGCCCTCGTCGCAGGCCATCCGATACTGCTTGCCGTCGATGGAAACCGTGACTTGTGCCATTGGCCTACCTGTCCAGTACCGCGCGGATGGTCTCCATGGCTGTCACCAGCCTTCGCGACACTTCCTTGTTGGCATCTTCCAGCCGTTCGGCGCGGGCCTCGGAATTGTCGAGTTCCTGCGCCAGCCGCGAGCGGTCGGCGTTCATCCGCTGCACTTCGGCCTCGGCTTCCGAATAGTCCCGCTCGTGCTCGAGCTTGGCCGCGACGGCGTTTTCCAGCCCTTCGATGGCCTTACCCAGCCTGGCAATGACTTCCTTGAGGGTCGTTTCCCCGGTCATGGCTTTCGTCCTGCGCCCTGCCCATCACCGAATCATCCACGTTCAGAACGCGTTATCCCTGAAACATTACGCGCCGTGTGAACCGCACGTCAATAAAGCGATCGCGACTGTCCCCTGCTAACGCTAATGTAAGTGGTGCATGGCCATCACAAGACCGGCAAAAGCACACCGATTTGTTGACTAAAAGGCCGCGCCTGCTATGTGTCGCGCACCCTTTTCAAGGGCTTTCCCAAGGCCCAAACCCCCATTTTGGAGGAAGCATGACCTCGCGCGAACAACATGACCGGATGGCCAATGCGATCCGTTTTCTCGCCATGGACGCCGTCGAGAAGGCAAACTCCGGCCACCCCGGGCTGCCCATGGGCTGTGCCGACATCGCCACCGTGCTGTTCACCCGCTTTCTCAAATACGATCCGAAGAACCCGCATTGGCCGGATCGCGACCGCTTTATCCTGTCGGCCGGCCACGGCTCGATGCTGCTTTACTCGCTGCTCTATCTGACCGGCTACGAAGACATCACCATCGACCAGATCAAGCAGTTCCGCCAATTGGGGTCGAGGACCGCGGGCCACCCGGAATACGGCCATGCCGCCGGCATCGAGACGACGACGGGCCCACTCGGCCAGGGCCTTGCCAATTCGGTCGGTTTCGCGCTCGGCGAGCGCATCATGAATGCCGCTTTCGGCAACGATCTCGTCGACCACTACACCTATGTGCTGGCCGGTGACGGCTGCCTGATGGAAGGCGTGTCCCAGGAAGCCATCGCGCTTGCCGGACATCTGAAGCTGAACAAGCTGATCGTCTTCTGGGACAACAACAACATCTCCATCGACGGCCCGGTGTCGCTGGCCGACAACACCGATCAGGTCGCCCGCTTCCAGGCGTCCGGCTGGAACGCCAGCCATATCGACGGCCAGGACCCGGAAGCGATCGCCTATGCCATTGAAGCGGCCCGCCACTCCGACAAGCCGACGATGATTGCCTGCAAGACGACGATCGGCTTCGGCGCGCCGACCAAGGCCGGTACCAACAAGGCGCATGGCTCGCCGCTCGGCGCCGAGGAAATCGCCGGCGCCAGAAAATTCTTCGGCTGGGATTATCCGCCGTTCGAGGTTCCGGCCGATATCCTCGACGCATGGCGTACCGCCGGCCGGGCCGGCGTCAAGGCGCGCACCGACTGGGAAAGCCGCCTTGCCAAGGCCGACACCAAATTGCGCGGCGAATTCGAACGCCGCATCGGTGGCACGCTGCCGGCCAACTTCGATGCTGTCATTGGCGATTACAAGAAGAAGCTCGCCGCCGACAAGCCGAAGGTCGCCACCCGCAAATCGTCGGAAATGGCGCTGGAGGTCATCAACGGCGCCGTGCCCGAAACCATCGGCGGCTCGGCCGATTTGACCGGCTCCAACAACACCAAGACCAGCCAGACCAAGAACATCACTGCCGACGATTACGGCCAGCGCTATGTCCACTACGGCATTCGCGAGCACGGCATGGCGGCCGCGCTCAACGGGCTGACGCTGCATGGCGGCATTGTCGCCTATGGCGGCACCTTCATGTGCTTTTCCGATTATGCCCGTCCGGCGATGCGGCTTGCCTCGTTGATGGGCATCCGCTCGATCTTCGTCATGACCCATGATTCCATCGGCCTTGGCGAAGACGGCCCGACCCATCAGCCGGTCGAGCATCTGGCAGCACTTCGCGCCATCCCGAACCACAATGTCTTCCGCCCGGCCGACGCGGTGGAAACCGCGGAATGCTGGCAGCTGGCCATTGAATCGGAAAAGACGCCTTCGACTTTGGCGCTGACCCGGCAGAACCTGCCGACGGTACGCAACGACTTCGTTGCGGAAAACCTCTCCAGCCGCGGCGCCTATGAACTTGCCGCCGCAAGTGGCGAGGCGGCGGTGACAATCTTCGCTTCGGGCTCCGAGGTCGAGATCGCCCTGGCCGCGCGCGAGGCGCTGGAAAAGCACGGCCATGCTACCCGCGTCGTCTCGGTGCCGTGCTTCGAATTGTTCGACAAGCAGAGCGCCGACTATCGCAGCAGGATGATCGGCAATGCGCCGCTCAAGATTGCCATCGAAGCCGGCATCCGTCAGGGCTGGGATTATTTCATCGGCACCGAAGGCATCTTTATCGGTATGACCGGCTTCGGCGCCTCCGGCACGATCGAACAGCTCTATCCGCATTTCGGCATCACCGCCGAAGCAACGGTGAAGGCGGCGGAAGCCCGTCTGCACGGCAAATGAAATTAAGCCCCGATCCGCAAAGGCTGGCATAGCGGTTTTGCCGGCCGGCGGAGCACTAATCGATTTAAATCCGAGCCTCGGCGGCTGGATTCTTTGCCCGTCCGCCGTTATGAAGCTGCGGACTTGATCTTCGGCCCCCAACTCCCAGGGAGAGAACAATGACCGTCAGAGTTGCCATCAATGGATTCGGCCGCATCGGCCGCAACATCCTGCGCGCCATCCACGAATCCGGCCGCAAGGATATCGACGTCGTCGCCGTCAACGATCTCGGCCCGGTCGAGACCAACGCGCATCTGCTGCGCTTCGACAGCGTGCATGGCCGCTTTCCGCATGAGGTGACGGTTGACGGCGATCAGATCATCGTCGGCAAGGAAAAATTCAAGGTCACCGCGATCAAGGATCCGACGCAACTGCCGTGGAAGGAACTCGGCATCGACATCGCGCTCGAATGCACCGGCATCTTCACCGCCCGCGACAAGGCCGCCGCCCATCTGACCGCCGGTGCCAAGCGCGTTCTCGTCTCCGCTCCGGCGGAGGGGGCCGACCTGACCGTCGTCTATGGCATCAATCACGACAAGCTGACCAAGGACCACATCGTCATCTCGAACGCCTCCTGCACCACCAACTGCTTGGCGCCGCTGGCGGCCGTGCTGAATGAGGCCGTCGGCATCGAGAAGGGCATGATGACGACGATCCACTCCTATACTGGCGACCAGCCGACGCTGGACACCATGCACAAGGACCTCTACCGCGCCCGCGCCGCCGCGCTTTCGCAGATTCCGACCTCGACCGGTGCCGCCAAGGCCATCGGCCTGGTACTGCCCGAGCTCAAGGGCAAGCTCGACGGCATCTCCATCCGCGTGCCGACCCCGAACGTCTCGCTGGTCGATTTCAAGTTCATCGCCAAGCGGTCGACCACCGTCCAGGAAATCAACGACGCGGTAATCGCCGCTTCGAACGGCAAGCTGAAGGACATCCTTGCCGTCACTCGTCATCCCAATGTTTCTATCGACTTCAACCACGATCCGCACTCCTCGATCGTGGCGCTCGACCAGACGAAGGTCATGGACGGCAATTTCGTTTCGGTGCTGGCCTGGTACGACAATGAGTGGGGCTTCTCCAACCGCATGGGCGACACCGCTGTCGCCTTCGGCAAGACCATCGCCTGATCGCAGAACCATCTTCTCGACTTGGACAACGCCCGGCTCAGTCCGGGCGTTTTTCGTTGCAGCACGCCCCCCCGAGGCAGCCTCCGCTGCTCGGAGGTGCCAAAACATTCGACTATCGGCAGCGTAGGGCGAAAAGCCGCGCTGCTGCCTTGCAGCGGCCATGTCTTCGCCCCACTCTCCCGTGATGCCGGAGCATATCGACTAGGGGCGACCAACGAATGGAGCATGGTATCTATCTGGTGACGCTCGTTGGCGCAGCACTTGTCGTTGCCGCCGCGTTTTCGAGCCTGATCGCCTTCCGTTTCGGCGCCCCCCTCCTGCTGCTGTTTCTCTGCATCGGCCTTGCCACCGGAACCGACGGTCTCGGAATCCATTTCGACAATGCCCGATTTGCCTATTTTGCCGGCTCATTGGCGCTGGCGGTGATCCTTTTCGATTCCGGCTTCGGCACGCCGCTCAATGCCTTGCGGCAGGCGGCCGGGCCGGCGCTGTCGCTGGCGACCTTCGGCGTCCTTTTGACCACTGGCCTGTTCGGCGCCGCCGCCTATTATTTGCTCGACCTGACATGGCTGGAATCCTTCCTGCTCGGTGCCGCCGTCGCCTCGACCGACGCCGCGGCGGTGTTCTTCCTGCTGCGCGCCGGCGAGATCAATTTGCGCGAACGCGTGCGTTCGACGCTCGAGGTGGAATCCGGCACCAATGACCCGATCGCCATCTTCCTGACCATCACGCTGGTCGAGGTCATCGCCGCCAACACCCACCCCGAGGCCAAGGTGCTGGTTACCGATCTTGCCGTCGGTTTCCTTGTCAACATGGGGCTCGGTGCGGTCATCGGTATTCTCGGCGGCATGGCCATCGTGCGCCTTGTCGATCGCCTCAATCTAGATCACGGCCTGCTGCCGATCTTCGTGCTGACGCTGTCGCTGATGGTGTTTGCCGCCGCCGGCGCCGTCGGCGGCTCCGGCTTCCTGGCGGTCTATCTCGCGGGCCTGATCGCCGGCAATTCCGATATCCGGGCTGTCACCATCCTCAAGCGCTTTCAGGACGGGATGTCGTGGTTGGCGCAGATCATCATGTTCCTGATCCTCGGCCTGTTCGCGACGCCTTCGCAATTTCCGGCGATCCTGGTGCCGGCGGTGCTGCTCGGACTGTTCCTGATATTTGTCGCACGGCCAGTCGCCGTCTGGCTATGCCTGGTGCCGTTCCGTCTGCCACGCCCGGAAGTCGCCTTTGTCTCATGGGTTGGCCTGCGTGGCGCCGTGTCGATCCTGCTTGCTATCACGCCGCTGCTCGGCGGTCTTGAGAACGGCCGCCTCATCTTCAACACCGCCTTCATCATCGTGCTGGTCTCTCTGGTCATCCAGGGATGGACCGTCGGGCCGCTGGCGCGCCGCCTCGGCCTTATCGTGCCGGCCCGCCTGGGACCGCTCGACAAGGTCGAATTGGAACTGCCGGGCTCCGCCCATCATGAGCTTCTTGCCTACCGTGTGGCACCCGGCAGCCCGGTGGCGCGGGGCGAACGCATTCCGCGCTGGGCGCGGCCGTCGCTTGTGCTGCGAGACGGACGCTCGATGCGCTTCCAGGATATGGGCCGGCTGGCGGCTGGCGATCATGTCTACATCTTCGTGCCGGACCGCTATCCGCGCCTGCTCGACAAGCTGTTCGCCAGCCGTGCCGTGGTCGATCCCGAGGATGCGGATTTCTTCGGCGCCTTTGCCGTCGATCCGTCACGCTCCGCCGAGGAACTGGAGACCGCCTACGCGCCGGGCCTGACCGAAGCGGAACGCAAGCTCACCATTGGCGATCTGGTCACGGCGCGGCTCGGCGGCCACGCCGAATATGCCGACCGCGTGCTGCTCGGTCCGATCGAGCTGATCGTCCGCGACGTCGACGACAAGGGCAGGATCACCGGCCTTGGCCTATCCTTCGAGCCGACCGCGCCGGTGGCACGCGTTCCGGTGTTCCTCAGCGCCGGCGAAATCCGCGACCGTATCGCCGCCTTCATCCGCAACCGGCGCAAGCCGGCCGAAGCGCGAGCGGTCGAGGCGGTGGCCGAAATGGAACCGGTTCCGCAGCCCGTGGTGGAAAAGACAACTGGCGAAGGCTGACCGCGTCGACCCGAGCCGCGGAGCCCTGCCGCGAGGCTGAAGAATGGTTCGGCAACTGGCGTGGCGAGTCCATGTGGTCCGACATCGCCGGAAATCATCCCGATCGGCCGGCTGCGAGGGCATCTGGCCGAACAGTCGCCAATTCTCCGTGGCTGTACGGCGCGCCATAGGGGGCAGCTTAATTGTTGCGGGCCGCAACGAACTGCGCCGCTTGTTTCAGAAGCGCGGCTTGTTCGCCATAGGGCTCGAGCAGCGCATGAGCTTGGTCGACGAGGCCATGGAGTTGGTCCCGCGCCCAGTCCGGTCCGTGCAGCGCGACCAGCGTCGCCTTGCCGGCCGCGGCATCCTTGCCGGTTGCCTTGCCCATCTGATGCGCGTCGGCGGTCAGGTCGAGCAGATCGTCGGCAAGCTGAAAGGCAAGCCCGATCGCCGAGCCGAACTCGGCCAGCCTTTCGCGGTCGCCCGACGGCGCGCCGGCAACGATGGCGCCCGCTTCGCAGGCAAAGCGGATCAGCGCACCGGTTTTCATCGCCTGAAGCCGAATGATGCCAGCCTCGTCCGGCCGGCTTTGTTCGGCCTCGAGATCGAGCATCTGGCCGCCGACCATGCTGCCGGCCCCTGCGGCGCGGGCCAATGCCAGCACCAGCGCTGCCCTGCGCTCGGCCGGCAGCATTGTCGCCTCGTCGGCAAGGATGTCGAAGGCAAGCGTCAACAAGGCGTCGCCGGCAAGAATGGCTGTCGCTTCATCGAAAGCCCTGTGCACGGTCGGCTGGCCACGGCGCATATCGTCATCGTCCATGGCCGGCAGATCGTCATGGATGAGCGAATAGCAGTGCACGCATTCGAGCGCTGCCGCGACGCGCAGCGCCGGCTCGACGTCGGCTGAAAACAGTGCAGAACTTTCCATGACCAGGAAGGGGCGCAGTCGTTTGCCGCCGTTCAGAACGCCATGTCGCATCGCGGCCATCAGGCGTTCCGGCCGCGCGATCTCGCCTGAAAGCGTGCGTCCGTCGAGCAACCGCCTCAGCAGCGCCTCGAGCGGAACTGCCCGGGCAATAAGTGCAGCCTCGAACGCCATTTGGTCGTCTTTCGTCATGGTCGGGAGCGGTAGCCGACACTCAGACGTTGCGCAAGAAGCCAAGCGCCATTATGCCGGGGCAGGGAGTAGCGCGGATTGGGTGGCTTGGCGGAACCGATCGTCGATCACGAAACCGAAGGGTTGGACATGGCGAGACCGAGACGCGGCAGCCGCATCGGTCTTCAACGCTGGGTCCGGCGCGGCATCGCTGTCGCCATCGTGCTGGCGCTGATGCCGGTGGTTCTGACCTTTCTGTACCTGCCGTCATTCGTGCACCCGGTGTCGACATTGATGCTGAAGGACCTCGCGACGTTTTCCGGCTACGATCGGCGCTGGGTTTCTATCGATGATGTGGCGCCGGTGCTGGCATATTCGGTCATCATGTCGGAGGACGGGCAGTTCTGTTTCCATCGCGGCGTAGATCTGGGCGAGTTGCGCGGCGTCGTCGACGATGCGCTCGCCGGCGAGATGACGCGTGGCGCCTCGACCATCACCATGCAGACGGTAAAGAACCTTTATCTATGGTCGCGGCCGCTGGGCTCGGTCCGTAAGGTCGTCGAACTGCCGCTGGCCGTCTATTTCGATGCGGTGCTGTCGAAACGGCGGATCATGGAGATCTACCTCAACATCGCCGAATGGGGACCGGGCATCTACGGCATCGAGGCCGCCGCCCAACATCATTTCGGCGTCTCGGCAAAACAGCTGTCGCGCCGACAGGCAGCGCTGCTTGCCGTCACCTTGCCGAACCCGATCGTGCGCAATCCGGCGAAGCCCGGGCCGGGACTGAGGCGGCTTGCCGCGTTGATCGAACGGCGCGCGGGCCGCGCCGGCGCCTATGTCGGTTGCCTGCGATAGTGTCAAAAAAAAACACGGCGACGCTGGCCAAAACGCCATCGGGCGTGTATAGGCAGCCGACTTTCTCAGATTCCGGCCCCTGACGTGGCCCTTTCACGAGGGCCGCCGGGGCGTTTTGACCATGTAGTGGAGCATATCCATGGCCGTTCCGAAACGAAAAACCTCTCCGTCGAAGCGCGGCATGCGCCGTTCCGCCGACGCACTGAAGGCCCCGACCTATGTCGAGGACAAGAACTCCGGCGAGATGCGCCGTCCGCACCATATCGACCTGAAGACCGGCATGTATCGCGGTCGCCAGGTGCTGGAGCCGAAGGAAAGCTGAGAGAGCTTTCTACGGTTTATTATTGCAAAAGACCGGCCACTGGCCGGTCTTTTTGGGTTCGTCGACAACTGATCATACCGGCCGGGGCTGACATTGTTGTTTCACGCCGTCTTTGTCCGTGTTTATGGGCCGCACGAAAATTCTTGACGGCGAACGCCGGGCGCACTCTACAAAGATCAGTCCAACCGGAGCCGCCACATGTTCGGTGCCATTCCGCTGCTGATCGTGCCTTTCATCCTCTACAATCTCGGGCTTCTGGGAATATTCGGTAGCGGCGACGACCCGTGGGCGACCGAAATGTTTTCGGTCCGGATGATGTCGGGCGGGGTGTTCTCGATGACCCTCGGCGATCTCATCGTGCTGATCGCATTGATCTTCTTGTTCGTCGAAGTGGTGAAGTCGACGCGAACGACAAATGCCTCGATCATGGACCACCTTTTGTCGACCTTCGTCTTTGTGGCCTATCTGGTCGAATTCCTGCTGGTGAAGGGCGCCGCCCATTCCGTCTTTTTCACACTGATGGTCATAGCACTGATCGACGTGCTGGCCGGCTTTTCGGTGTCGATGCGGTCGGCCAGCCGCGACATCAACATGAATTAAGGATCCTGGCTCAGCCCGGGTCGGCGGTGAAGCCAGCCGCCTCGATGCCAGCGATGGCTGCCGTTTCATCATTGTCCGACGTATCGCCGGAAATGCCGACGGCACCGATGATCGTGCCAGCCTTATCGCGGATCAGCACGCCGCCGACGACCGGCAGGACGCGTCCGCCCGACACGTCGGAGACGCCGGCTATCAGATGCGGGCGCTCCTTGGCGAAAGCCTCCACCCGGCGCGAGCCCATGCCGATAGCGAGCGCGCCATAGGCCTTGCCGGCCGACATTTGCGGACGCAGGAACGAGGCGCCGTCCTGACGCTGGAACGAGACCAGATGCGCGCCAGCGTCGAGCACCGAGACGCCAAGCGGCCTGAGCTTGAGCTCGGCAGCCTTGGCAAAGGCGGCGGCAATGATCTCAAGGGCTTTGTCGAGCGTCAGTGCGGTCATGGCCGCCTCCTAAACGCGCCAGTTGTCAACCGGCAGAACAGATCGCGGTGAAAACTGTTCCCCGTACGAAACGAAGCAATGCGATCCAAGGACGCCGGCTTATTTCTTCTTGGCGCGGGACTTCTTCACCGGCGCCGGAGGCGCATTGGCCAGATCTTCCGCTTCCTTGGCGAGGCGCAGCGCCCGCAGCTTATTGGTTTTGGCTTGGCGAGCGTCGCTCTCGGCGACATATTCCGCCATGGCCTTCTGGCGCACCGTGGCTGCCTCTTCCTGTTTCTTGAAACGCAAATCGGCCCGCGCACGGGCAGTGTCCTTAGAGTTCTCGACCAAGAGCGTTATCCAATCCGGTAAATTATCTTCAGTCCCTTAATAGCAGAGCCAGCCCGCAATTGGGAAAATAAGTTGGTCATGGCGCCGGATCGCACCCGACTCGCTCCGCATTGCGGGCGATCACCGCATCGTATGCGGCCTGCAAGGTCGCGCGCACGGTGGGTCCAGATGGGGCGGGAGACGCACCTAGATGCTCGTGGCGCAACTCGTTCATGAACTTATCCCACATCGGCGGGCCGCCTTTTTCCAGAAGCTCGGCACGGATAGAGAGCTCTTCGCTGA
Source organism: Mesorhizobium sp. M1399 (assembly GCF_040317735.1). Taxonomy (NCBI): domain Bacteria; kingdom Pseudomonadati; phylum Pseudomonadota; class Alphaproteobacteria; order Hyphomicrobiales; family Phyllobacteriaceae; genus Mesorhizobium; species Mesorhizobium sp. M1399. Next base: position 460,360 of record NZ_JAMYKZ010000002.1, on the reverse strand, counting down.
CCGGGAGCCAGACGCGGCCCCAGGCGCCGAGATGCGCCAGGATCGGCACCAGCGTAATAGCCATTTCGGTCAGGCTGTAGATCGCCTTCTGCTTGTGGGAGGGATCGTCCGCCTTGGTCAGCATGCTGAGCTCCATCAGCCGTTTCAGCCGGTCGGCGAGGATGTTGGAGGCGATGCCCTCCATCGAGCCATTGAGCAGCTCGCGAAAGTGGCGTCTGCCGCCGAAGATGATGTCGCGAAGGATGATCAGGCTCCACCGATCGCCGAACACTTCGAGCGACAGATTGATCGGACATCCGGACCGGCGATCGATGTTCATGCGAATCTCCAAAAACCGGTTGCATTATCGTATCGGTTTTAATATCGTGCAACCGATTGCAAATTGCAATCAGATTCGCGACCCGAGGAGGAAAGCCATGAGAAACGCCGAACACCCCGAAATCGTATCCCAGACGTTCGGCGATCCGGCACATCCGGCGGTATTGTTGATCATGGGCGCCATGGCTTCCATGCTCTGGTGGCCGGAAGCGTTTTGCCGGAAGTTGGCCGGCGAGGGTCGCTTCGTGGTCCGCTATGACAATCGCGATACCGGCCGTTCGACGAAATACGCGCCGGGCGAGCCGCCTTATACATTCGACGACATGGCGGACGATGCCATCCGCGTCCTTGACGACCAGGGAATCCGAAAGGCGCACGTGGTCGGCATGTCGATGGGCGGCGTGATTGCGCAGCTCGTTGCGTTGAAATACCCGTCGCGTGTCACTTCGCTTACGGTGATCAGCAGCTCGCCCTTGGGCATTGATACGTCGCATCTGCCCGGAACCACCGAGGCCTACAGGAAACATTCGGACGAAGGCGCGAAGGTCGACTGGTCTGACCGTGGCCAGGCGGTCGATTTCATCGTCAAGGACGCGTATGCGCTCACCGGCACCGCACGCTCATTCGACGAGCAGCGCACGCGGGCTTTCGTCGAACAGGATTACGACCGGTCCGGCGGCTTTCTAAGCGCCACCAATCATTTCATGCTCAAGAGCGGCGAAGATGGGAGCGGCGAAGATCGGAGCGGCCAGGACTGGACGGGGCGGCTGCACGAGATGAAGATCCCGCTCCTCGTTATCCACGGCACCGACGATCCGATCTTTCCAGTCGAGCATGGCGCCGCTCTTGCCGACGCGGTCGCCGGCGCACGGCTGGTCCGGATCGAGGGCGGCGGCCACGAGCTGCATCCCGACGACTGGGCCGCGATCATCGATGCCATCGTCACCCACAGCCAAGCCAAATAGTACCAAGCCTGACCTCAACACCGAATTTCCGCGAGACGAACCACCCAAGGAACGACAACCAATGTCCCTGACTATGCATCTTCATCCACTGGCCTCCTTCTGCTGGAAGCCGCTGATCGCGCTCTATGAGAACGGCACGCCATTCACATCCGTCGTCGTCGATCTCGGCAATGAACAGTCGCGCGCGGCGTTTCTGAAATTGTGGCCGCTCGGCAAGATGCCGGTACTGCGTGATGAAGCGCTGGATCGGACCGTGCCGGAATCGACAATCGTCATCGAATATCTCAACGCGTATTATCCTGGGCCGGCCGAACTGATCCCCGCCGATGTCGATCTCGCTCGCCAGACCCGGCTCGCCGACCGCTTCTATGACTTCTACGTCCAGGAACCGATGCAGAAGATCGTCGGCGACCGGCTGCGGCCGGAGGGCAAGACCGATCCGTTCGGCGTCGAGCAGGCCCGCGCCCAGCTGCGCAGCTCCTACGCCGTCATCGAACAGGACATGCAGTCGAGGACATGGGCGGTGGGCGGGAGCTTCACCATGGCCGACTGCGCCGCCGCCCCCGCGCTGTTCTACGCTAACAAGGTCGAGCCGTTCGGCGACAAATATCCTGCGGTGAGGCGCTATCACGACCGGCTGCTGCGGCGCCCGTCGGTTGCCCGTGTGATCGAGGAAGCGCAGCCCTATTTCAAGCTCTTCCCCTACAACAACGGCTAGAGAGTGGTTCATCGTTTCACGGAAACGCCGAACCGCTCGATCCTTTTGTTTTTTGCGCAATTCCGGACGGAAAACCGTTTCACACTTTTCCTGGAATTGCTCCAGGCCCGAGGCTGCACGAGCTGCCCGACGCGCGGACGACGCCTCTCAGCTTCCGGGTGAACCGAGCTGCTCTGCATCCCAGAACTGGTCGAGCCAGATGTTGAGCTTTAGGAAGCCGGCATTGCTGACCGTATAGACGCGCCTGGTGCCTTCCGGCTTGGCGTTGACCAGCCCGGCATCAAGCAGCACCTTCAGATGCTGCGAAACGGCCGGGCGGGACACCGGCAAGCCAGAGGCCAGTTCGTTGACGGTCTTCGGTCCGCGCCGGAGCTCTTCCAAGAGATAGCGCCGGTTGGGATCGGCAATCGCCATGAAGGCGTCGGAAAGCATCATGCCTTATTTGTGGGGCAAAGCGTCTCGAATCTCAACCGTCGGTTTCAGCTTTTCTGCGCGGGTCGAGCCGCAACGCTTCCGGCGTCACCGAGCGGTCGGCCGGCTGGGTCTTGAAGGCATCGCGGCCTTCGATTGGCACCGGCGCGCGACGGCTGATGCGCAGCAGCGTATAGGCGGCCAGGCAGAGATGCGCCAACGCAGTAGCCAGGAACAGCCCCTCGGGACGCATCCAGCCCATCAGGCCGGCGGCCAGCAGCGGGCCGATCATCGTGCCGAAGCCATAAAGCAGCAGCAGGCCGCCCGACACTTTGACGAAGTCTTCCGATCGGGCATGGTCGTTGGCATGCGCCACCGCGATCGAATAGAGCGTGTAGGCGAAGGCGCCGTAGGCGGCGGTGCAGACGATAACGAAGACGCCGGAGCGCGGTTCGAACAGGAAGATGGCGATGGCGAACAGCGCAGCGCCGAAAGCCGCGCCCGCCAGCACGAAACGACGGTCCGTCGTGTCGGAGAGCCGCCCGGCCGGAAGCTGCATGGCGGCGCCGGCGATGACCACCAGGCTCATCATGAGCGCGATCTCGGCCGTCGAGATGCCGATGCGAGCTCCATAAACGGCACCAAGCGTGCCCCAGGCGCCGTTGGCGATGCCGATCAGCACGCAGGCGATCGCCGACACCGGCGAATTGACGTAGAGCCCTTTGACGTCAAGCGACACGTCCTGCAGCGGCTTGGGGTGCGACGCCGTCGAGACCGCCGTCGGGATCAGTGATAGGCAAAACAGAATGCCGGTGATCATGAATAGCGACGCCGATTTCACATCGCCGCCGGCAACGATCATCTGACCGCCCATGATCGAGGCATAGGTGACCATCATGTAGAGGCCGAAGACGGTGCCGCGGTTTTCGTTGGTGGCCTTCTCGTTCAGCCAGCTTTCGATGACCATGAAAGCACCGGCCATGGTGAAGCCGGTGAAGGCGCGCAGCAGGATCCAGGTATATTCATCAATGATCAGGCCGGTGAGCAGTGCGACGATCGCTCCCGATGCGGCAAAGGCGCCGAAAGCCCTGACATGACCGGCGCGGCGCACGATGCGTGGCGCAAAGAAGCAGCCGGTGACGAAGCCGCCGGCCCAAGCCGTGCCCATCAGGCCGAGCGATGCGGTCGAGAAGCCCTCCACCTGGCCGCGCAGCGGCAACAGCAGCCCGTGCAGCCCGGATGCCGCCAGCAGGAACGCGGTGCCGCGCAGCAGCGAGAGGATCGGTCTGTAGCTTGCGAACATTGTTCAATCCGGCTGGGGTTCGGGGCACAGGTCTGGAGACAGCGGCATTCGGGCTTTTCGGCGGCGTGCCCGAGCTTTTGGAATTGCCCGCAGTACTATCCGCGGCGAAACAGCGCCTCTGCCGCCGACTTGGTGGAGCCCTTGGTCATGAGCTCGGCTTCCAGCCGGGCGATCTCGCCGCGCAGGATGCCGATCCGCTCGGACAATTCATCGACAGAAAGCAGCGACAGATCCTGCCCGATCTCGTGCGGGCGCGCTTTCTTCTTGGGTTCGTCGTCGAAGACCGCCATCGTCGCTCCTCCGTGATTGCCCATTTGCCTGATTTGCCAATGAGCATACATAGGGCAGGGGTATGGATGCAAATGGCAGGCAATAGCTGGCGCTAGAAACCGGCGAAACACGACGGGAAAATTCATGGCGAACGCACAGAAAATTCCGGCCAGGATGATGGCGATCGCCATCTCGGAGCCGGGCGGGCCGCGGGTGCTGAAACCGGAAACCCGCGACGTGCCGGTACCCGGCCCTGGCGAGATCCTGATCCGGGTGCGTGCCGCCGGCGTCAACCGGCCCGACGTGCAGCAGCGCAAGGGTGCCTATCCGCCGCCGCCAGGTGCGTCGGATCTGCCGGGCCTGGAAGCGGCGGGCGAAGTCGCCGCCCTCGGCGACGAGATATCGCGCTGGCGCGTCGGCGACCGGGTCTGCGCGCTGACGGCGGGCGGCGGCTATGCCGAATATGTCAAGGTTCATGCCGGCAGCGTGCTGCCGCTGCCCGCCGGCTTTACCTACACCGAAGCGGCGGCGCTGCCGGAAAACTACTTCACTGTTTGGCACAATGTCTTCGAGCGCGGCGGCCTGAAGAGCGGCGAGACGCTGCTCGTGCATGGCGGCTCATCGGGTATCGGAACGACGGCGATTCAGCTTGCTGCCGCTTTCGGCGCTTATGTCGTCACCACCGCCGGCAGCAAGGAGAAATGCGACGCCTGCCTCAAGCTCGGTGCCGACCGGGCGGTCAACTACCGCGAGGAGGACTTCGTCGCCGCGGTCAAGGAGGCAACCGGCGGCAAGGGCGCCAACGTCATCCTCGACATGGTCGGCGGCGATTATGTCGCGCGAAACTACGAGGCTGCGGCCGTGGAGGGCCGCATCGTCCAGATCGCGACGCAGGGCGGAGCGGTGGCGAGCGCCGATTTCTTCAAAATCATGGCCAAGCGACTCGTGCACACGGGTTCGCTGCTCAGGCCACGCACGGTGGACTTCAAGGCGGCAGTCGCGGCTGCGCTGGAGGCGCAGGTTTGGCCGCTGCTCGGCACGCGCAAGGTTGCACCGGTGATGGACACGATCTTCCCGCTCAAGGAAGCCTGGCGGGCGCATGAGCGGATGGAGGAGGGTGAGCACATTGGCAAGATTGTGCTCGATGTCGCCTGACGGCCGGTAAACAGGCTGAACGAAGGCTTAATGGTGCAATGCAACAAACGCATTGCCGCCATGCAAAAGCGTCTGTTCAATTTTTCATCGCCGATGCCTATTTGCGCGGCATCGAAACGATGGAGGACTACCATGAACCCGATCCGCGCTTTCCGTAACTGGCGCATGTACAACGAAACCGTGCGCGAACTGAACCGGCTGAACGCTCGTCAGCTCAATGATCTCGGCATCAACCGCGGCGACATAGAGAGAATCGCCCGCCAAGGGCTTTGATCTCGAGCACGATCCTGTCCGAAGACCGGGCGCTGCTTTTCCGCAACGCCGAGCCGCGGTTCGGGATCAAGCCTTAGAAGCCAGAGCCGTAGCAGACGGATTTCCGTCGTCGGTTCCGAGCCCGCCCGACCTTGGTCTGGCGGGCTTTGTCTTTTTGAAGCTTTCGACTGCATGGCTTCATGTGCCGACCCTTCGCGGTCTGCTGGTCGCGCCGCCATGCCGTCCTTGACGCGCGCCTGCCAAAAACATTGCGAAATGGCGAGTGAGCAGTTATATAGACCGCGATTTTCCCATTTTGGTGGCTGTAAACCACCGCCCGCGCGGGAACGCGGGCGAACGAGAAGGATTTTTGTAATGGCCAATACGCTGCTGATGCCAAAAGCGACCGCCGTCTGGCTGGTTGACAACACAGCGCTTTCCTTCGAGCAGATCGCGCAGTTCTGCGGACTGCATCCGCTTGAGGTCAAGGCGATCGCCGACGGCGAATCGGCGCAAGGCATCAAGGGTATGGACCCGATCATGACCGGCCAGCTCACTCGCAACGAGATCGCGCGCGCCGAGAAGGACCCGAACCACCGGCTGAAGCTCTCCGACCCCAAGGTGCGGGTGCCGGAATCCAAGCGCAAGGGTCCGCGCTACACGCCGCTGTCCAAGCGCCAGGACCGGCCCAACGCCATCCTCTGGCTGGTGCGCAACCATCCCGAGCTCAAGGATGCGCAGATTTCCCGCCTTGTCGGCACGACGAAGTCGACGATCGACCAGATCCGCGACAGAAAACACTGGAACTCCGCCAATCTCCAGCCGATGGATCCAGTGACGCTCGGCCTGACGTCGCAGATCGACCTCGACATGGAAATCAACCGCGCCTCGCGCGGCCGCGAGCAGGCGCAGCCGGTCGGCGATACGCTGCTGCCGGCCGCCTTGACCGAACGGCTGGTGCCGGCGCCGGAAAAGCCGAAGGACGAGGACCGCGAACTCGACGCCAACGCCGTCTTCGCCAAGCTTTCGGCGCTGAAGTCGAAGGACAAGGATACGGACGAAGAGGAATAGAGGTCTCGCATCCAAAACAAAAAGCCCGCTTTCAAGCGGGCTTTTTTTTCGATCTTCCGTGTCAGCTTCGCGCCGCCCGGTCCGGTGCCATGCCGTAGTCCTCGCTGCGTTCCACCGCGCGGTAGAAATCGGCGAGCTGCTTGCCGCGCTCCGGCTTGAAGGTGCGGCCGGCGATGACCACGGAGGCGATGCGGTCGATGCGGAAGGCGCGGAAATCGCCGCGCATCTCGCACCAGGCGACCAAGGTCCACACCTTGCCCCAGAACCACAGGCCGAGTGGGCGGATGTCGCGCGCGGTGCTGCGGCCGGCCTCATCCGAATAGTCGATGGTCAGCACCTGACGTTTCTCGATGGACCGCTCAATCAGGTCGATGGCTTCGCGGGCGGCGTCGCTTACCACCCACATCGGCGTGTGGATCTCGGTGCGGGCGATGCGGTCCTTTTCGGCGTCGGGCAGCACGGCGCCGATCTTGACCAGCGCCTCGTCGGCGGCTCGCGCCATGGCCGCGCCGCCAAAGGCGCGCACCATGCGGGCGCCGGCGACCAGCGCGACGATCTCGTCACGCGTGAACATCAGCGGCGGAAGGTCGAAACCCTCCCTCATCATGTAGCCGACACCGGCCTCGCCGTCGATCGGCACGCCGGTCGACTGCAGGTCGGCGATGTCGCGATAGATGGTCCGCTCGGAAACCTCGAGCCACGTGCCCAGCTTCTGGGCGGTGACCAGACGGCCACCGCGCAGGTGCTGCACGATCTGGAAGAGCCTGTCGGCGCGGCGCATCGTATGGTCCCTCGGCGTCTATTGCTCTAGCCCTTCGCGCTTGCGCTGCGCGGCGACGGAGGCCGCGCCGAAGGACAGTTTCCTCGTTGTCGGCGTGCTTGCGTCGAGCACCCGCCAGAACGGCGCAATGTCGCCCAGCGCCATGCCACGCTCAAGATCCTCGTTGGCGGCCTCGGCGACGGTACGCAGATGATAGCCGATGGTGACCGGACATGTCACCTCGGCACCGTGCTCGATGGCGAGCGCGGTGCGCAAAGCCCGGATATCCATATCCATGCCTTCGGGGATGGCGCAGATGAATGCATCGACCTGGCGAGCTGTGGGAACCAGCATCGGCTGGCCTTCGACGACATCAGCGATGGTGCGTGGCGACGGTGTTATGCCGTTGATGCCAGGCGTGTTCAGCCTGTCGGTCCAGCTTTTCATCGATCGTCCTCTCGGCCGTCCGTCTCTGACGGCCATCCCACTATGGCACGAGCCTCCTGACACCATACTGTCAGGAGGCTTCAGCATGCCTGTTTATCGCCGGGCCGCATCCAAACGCCGGGCAGAAAGATTGCCTCAATTGCCGCCATTGTGGCGGTCGCCATACATGTCCGGCCAGCCAATATCCTTGCGGATGTCCGCCGGCAGGGTGTTCATGAAACGCTGGGTGCGGATCTCATTGCGCATCGTCCGGATCTTGCCGACATAGTGCTGCACGCTACGCAGAATAGTAAAACCGTTCATGGCTGGTCTCCTCTCTTTCGATGCAGGCACTATCGCACACCCCTACTGACAGCAGTCAGTCAGGAGGGTGCGGCTCTCGCGACCGGCGTTCCGATTTGTCCACCGAAGTGATCGAACAGTGCTGAAAAGAGGCGTGCCGCGGTGGAAAGACCGCGATCGCGGAGCCGCTTTGACAGCCAGCCGCGATGCTGATCAAAGGCTGCATGTCGAAACTTCTCGCGCTCGTCATCATCGCCATGATGGTCATCCAGCTCATCAAGCCGCTCGGCTGGCCGGGGCTGAAGCGGCGCAGCGATTTCTGGAAGCTGGCGCTGTTGGCTATGGCGGCGATTTCGATTACGGCGGTGCTCGGACACTGGACGTAATGCATGTCGCGCAAAAGTGTGCAGCGGTTTTGCGCCAACGACATACATAAAACAAAGAACCTAAAGTAGCGTCGCATGAGGCCAATCGAACGCGACGCGCTTTAGTGCCGGCAGCCGCTACGCGACGCCCGGTTCGTTGGCGAGCACCAAGCCGGCCAGATGTTCCGCCCAGGCGCGGTAGCCGGCTTCCGAAGCGTGAAATCCATCCGACGCAAAGCCGGCCTCGGCGTCGGTGATCGGCAGGCGGGGCGCCGGTATGGCGCCGCGCTCGAGGCAAAGGCGCTCGCCCATCCGGTTCATCTCGCCGGCGCGGATCTCGAGGATCTTGCCGAGCAGCGGCGGCATTGCCGGCGCCCGGGTGAACTCCAGCACCGGCGACCACACCACGCGCGCCTCCGGCCATTTGGCGCGCAGCGCGTAGAGCAGGCCGCCAAAATCGCGCTTGAAGCGCGGTACCGAATGAAAATTCTTGGTGTCGTTGGTGCCGATGGCGAGCACGATATGCGTCCACGGATCGGCCGACAGATTGGGCAGCACATGATCGCGGATCTGGCCAGAGGTTGCCGAGTTGAAGCCGGCTGCCCGCCAGCGCACGGTGCGGCCGGTGCGTTGCGCAATTAGAACGGCCAGTTGCGCGGCCAATCCGTTTTCGGAATTGCCGATGCCGACTGAGGCAGCGGAGGAATCGCCGAGCACCAGCAGCGAGATTGCCGGCGCCTGGCCTGATATCTCGTGCATGACCGGACCTTGTGCCGGCAGCATGCGGGTGGTGCGGCGACGCACGCCAAGTCCTTGCCAGACATAGACCGGAAAGGCGAGCCAGGTGAGAAGGGTCGGAAAGCGCCGCATGGCAAATCCCTTTTAGGGCACAGCGAACAGCACTTAGCGCATGTTGCACTGAAGGTGAACGACCTTGCAGCGACAGCCTGTCGCCTCAATGGCAGCAGTCATGCGTCCCGGATTGGTCTTCATACTCGTCATGCAGCCGCACCCAGTCGGCGAGGCTATGATGCGGCCCGGTTTCGTTGCGGCCTTTCGGCGTCAGGTCGAGATAGTGATAGGCGCCGATCAGCGGATCGCCGCCTCTGGAGCGCGAGATGAAAGTCAGGAAGATGTCGCCTTTCTCGTCGCGATAGAACACGCTGGTGCCGGGAAGGTCCTTCGATCTCCGCGCGCGCCGCTCGAAATTGTAGGTCGTGTCGCCGGCCGAGATCTGCTTGTCGGTGAATGACACGTGCATATCGAAGTTGAAGTCCGAGGCGTAGGACGACACCCAGTCGAATTTCCAGCCCATGCGCTGCTTGTAGGGCAGAAGCTCGGCCAGCGGCGCCCGCGCCACCACGACAAGCGAAACATCGTGGTGCCTGAGATGCTGGTTGGCGCCGTCGATGTGGTCGGCAAGGAACGAGCAGCCCTCGCAACGATAATCGGCGCCCGGCCCGAACATGAAATGGTAGACGATCAACTGGCTGTTGCCGCCAAACAGGTCGGGCAGTTTCTTTGGCCCTTGCTCGGTCTCGAAGACGTAGTCCTTGCGGATCTTCAGCCATGGCAATTCGCGGCGTTCGGCGGCGACGCGGTCGCGAAAGCGCGTCAATTCCTTTTCGCGCGCCAGATGCGCCTTGTGCGCCTGGAACCAGTCTTCCTGCGAAACGGTCTTGTTGTTTGGCATAGGTCTGCTCCTCTTTTCACGGAGGACGTTCGGCAGCGAGGAATGCCGACACCGAGCTGCATTTCAGTTGCAAGAAAATTGCAGCCCTTGCTGCTTTCAAGCAAAACCCGGGCACGTGGCCCGGGTCGGGAGAAACGCAAGATGGATTCGGTTAAGCGGCTTGCTCCAGCGACGGCTGCCATTGTCCAAGCGCTGCCAGATGGTTCATGTGGGCGCGATGGGCGAAGGCGGCCTGCGCGGCGGCGACGTTCGCCGCCTTGCCGCTCCAGGCCTTCTGCGGAGCGGCCTGCAAGGCGCGGCCGTAGGAGAAGGTCAGCTTCCACGGATGCGGGCCGATGGCGTTGATGGCGTTGAGGTTGGCGGTCGCTTGCTCGTCCGATTGTCCGCCCGAAAGGAAGGCGATGCCTCCGATCGCGGCTGGCACCGTCTCGCGGAACAGTTTTATCGTCCTTTCGGCGACCTCGTCGGGGCTGGTGACCTTGCCCGATTTCTTGCCGGCGAGAACCATGTTTGGCTTCAGGATGGTGCCTTCGAGGACGACGCGGGCCGCATAGAGCTCGGTGTATAGCTTTGTCAGTGTCGCCTTGCTGATCTCGTAGCAAGTGTCGATGTCATGAGCGCCGTCCATCAGCACCTCCGGCTCGACGATCGGCACGATGCCGGCTTCCTGGCAAAGCGCGGCGTAACGGGCGAGCGCATGGGCATTCGAGCCGATCGAGGTGGCGGAAGGCACCCCCTTGGCAACATCGATGTCGATTACCGCGCGCCATTTGGCAAAGCGGGCGCCAAGCTTGTAATAGTCGGCGAGGCGTTCGCGCAGGCCGTCCAGGCCTTCGGTGATGGTATCGCCGGGAAATCTTGCCAGAGGCTTGGCGCCGGCGTCGACCTTGATGCCGGGAATGGCGCCTGATGCCTTGATGATGTCGACCAGCGGCGTGCCGTCGGCGGCCTTCTGGTGGATGGTCTCGTCATAGAGGATAACGCCGGAAATGTACTTGGTCATTGCATCGCTGGCGCGGAACATCATCTCGCGATAGTCGCGGCGGCTGTCGGCGGTCGACTCGACGCCGATGACGTCGAAGCGCTTCTTGATAGTGCCGGAGCTCTCGTCGGCAGCCAGCAGGCCCTTGCCGTTGGCCACCATCGCGGCGGCAATGTCCTCGAGACGTTCGCTCATCGTGCTTCTCCTGAAAGAATTGACCCGTACCCAGCAGACCACCAGAGCAACGCAGGTTCAAGTCGAACCCTTTCGTCGGAGAAGCGCGAATCGATTGAAAATCGCGAGCGCACTGCTTCGCGCTGTTATTAACGCCGCGCTCAGCGCTTCAAGACGTCGACGCCGGGCAAGGGCTTGCCTTCCATCCATTCGAGGAAAGCGCCGCCGGCCGTCGAGACATAGGTGAACTCATCGCTGACGCCGGCATGGTTGAGGGCGGCCACCGTATCGCCGCCGCCGGCCACCGAGACCAGCCTGCCGGCCTTGGTGCGCGCTGCCGCGTGCCTGGCCGTCGCCACCGTCGCATGGTCGAACGGCTCGATCTCGAAGGCGCCGAGCGGCCCGTTCCAGACCAACGTCGCGGCACGGTCGATCCATTCGGCAATGGTTTTCACGGTTTTCGCGCCGACATCGAGGATCATGCCGTCGGCTGGTACGTCTGCAATGGCGACGGTCTCGCTTGCGGCACCGGCCTTGAACTCCCTGGCGACAACGGCGTCGGCGGGCAGGATGATGGCGCAGCCGGCCTCGGCCGCCTCGATCATGATCTGCTTGGCGGTGGTCGCGAGATCGTGCTCGCACAAGGATTTCCCGACGTCGGTGCCGCGTGCCGCGAGAAACGTGTTGGCCATGCCGCCGCCGATGACCAGCGCGTCGACCTTCTTCACCAGGTTCATCAACAAGTCGATCTTGGTCGAGACCTTGGCCCCGCCGACAATGGCGACAACCGGGCGGACGGGATTGCCGAGGCCCTTTTCCAGCGCATCGAGCTCGGCCTGCATGGTGCGCCCGGCGAAGGCCGGCAGCACGTGCGCCAGCCCTTCCGTCGACGAATGGGCGCGGTGCGCAGCGGAGAAGGCGTCGTTGACGAAGATGTCGCCGTTGGCGGCGAGCTTTTCGGTGAAGGCCGGGTCGTTCTTCTCCTCGGCTTTGTAGAAGCGGGTGTTCTCGAGCAGCAGCACATCGCCGCTTTCCATGGCGGCGACGGCGCTCGCGGCCTTGTCGCCGATGCAGTCGGTGGCAAAGCCAACCGGACGGCCGAGCACGTCCGCCGTCGCCTTGGCGATCGGCTCGAGCGAGAATTCCGGCGCCGGTCCATCTTTGGGACGACCGAAATGTGCAAGCAGGACGACCTTGGCGCCCTTGCCGGACAGCTCGGCGATGGTCGGTACAATGCGCTCGATGCGGGTGGCGTCGGTGACCTTGCCCTCAGTGACGGGAACGTTGAGGTCGACACGCACCAGCACACGCTTGCCGCTGATATTGCCGATGTCGTCCAGTGTCTTGAAGTCGGCCATGCTGATCCCTTTCGCGAAAAATCGCGGGGACCTTACCCCGCATCAACGACGATGCAAGACCTGCCTGACGGTTCTGCTTAAGGGTTCACGGAAAATGTGATCGCGTGTCGAAGATGAAGCGCCCAGCGGGAGCGAGATGGGCAGCAATGGCGCGAAACGCGCCGACATATGGCTTTACCGGTTGCGCACCACAATGCATGCGCCGCCGACGCTGTGCAGCTTCTGGCAAATATCGTCGGCCTTGGCTTTGGTGTCGGCGCCGATCCGCACCGCATAGATGCCGCGCCTGCCGATCGGTGTGCGCACCCGGCTGACCACCGGATTGCGACCGCTGAGCAAGGCTGGAAACCGCCGTTTCACATTGCTCCACTGATTGAGCGCCGCGGCGCGGCGGAAATTGCCGGCCACCTGCACGCCCCATGGCTTGATGTTGATCGACGACATCGGCACGGTTCTGGACATGATCACCGGCAGCGTGCGGCAGGCGGCAGCGAAGCTCGCCTTCTTGTCGAGCGGCCGGATGACGCCGGCATACGCGGCATCGGTGAACCTGTCGGCCGGCTCGCCCATGACGTCCAAAACGTAGCTTTCGGTCTCCATCGGCAAGAAGCCGCCGGAATTCAGCCAGCGCGTCACCCGGCTCTCGCCGGCATTGTATGCGGCTGCGGCGAGGCCCAGATTGCCAAAGCCGGTCTTCATTTCGGCGAGGTATTTTGCCGAGGCCGGGATAGCCTGCTCGATATCGAACGAATTGGCGAGCCCGCGCATCTTGGCGGTACCCGGCATGAATTGGGCGATACCCTCCGCACCGACGGGGCTGACCGCATTGGGATCGAAGCGACTCTCCTTCCAGATCAGCCGGGCAAAGAAATCCCGGGGCAGGCCGTTCTGGTCGGCATGCGTCTCGATAAGATCGCAAACTCGATCGATCAGCTTCTGCTTGGCGGGCCGCGGCGGATCGGCCTGGACGGCTGTCGCCCAGCCCAGCCAGCAAATGACAACCAGCGTCGCCCCAAGCAAACGCCGCATCGAACTACTCCGCCGCGGCTTTGCCGTGTTGGCCAAACCGCCGTTCGATGTAGTCGGAAACCATTTTCTCGAAATCCGCGGCGATCGACGGGCCGCGCAGGGTCGCCGCCTTCTTGCCGTCGACGAACACCGGGGCGGTCGGCGTCTCACCGGTTCCGGGCAGCGAAATGCCGATATCGGCATGTTTGGATTCACCCGGACCGTTGACGATGCAACCCATCACCGCGACCTTGAGGTTCTCGACGCCGGGATATTGTTCGCGCCACACCGGCATGTTCTTGCGCAGGTCGGCCTGGATGTTCTGGGCAAGCTCCTGGAACACGGTCGAGGTCGTGCGGCCGCAGCCCGGGCAGGCGGCGACGATCGGCACGAACTGCCGGAAGCCCATGGTCTGCAACAGCTCCTGCGACACCTGCACTTCGCGTGTGCGGTCGCCGTTCGGCTCCGGCGTCAGCGAGATGCGGATGGTGTCGCCGATGCCTTGCTGGAGCAGGATGCCCATCGCAGCCGATGATGCGACAATGCCTTTCGAGCCCATGCCGGCCTCTGTCAGGCCGAGGTGCAGCGCATGGTTGGAACGGGTGGCGAGCTCGGTGTAGACGGCGATCAGATCCTGCACGCCGCTGACCTTGGCCGAGAGGATGATTTTCTCGCGCGCAAGGCCAATCTCTTCGGCCATTTCGGCCGACAGGATCGCCGACTGCACGATCGCTTCGCGCGTCACTTCCTGCGCGGTCAGCGGAAAGCCTTGGGCCTGGTTGTCATCCATCAGCCGGGTCAGCAGCTCCTGGTCGAGCGAACCCCAGTTGACGCCGATGCGCACCGGCTTGTCGTATCGGATCGCCATCTCGACGATCGCCGCGAACTGCCGATCCCTCTTGTCCTTGAAACCGACATTGCCGGGGTTGATGCGGTACTTGGCCAAGGCCTCAGCGCAGGCCGGATGATCGGCCAGGAGCTTGTGGCCGATGTAATGGAAATCGCCGACCAGCGGCACGTCGATCCCGAGCCGCTCCAGTCGCTCGCGGATGGCCGGCACAGCGGCAGCGCTTTCGTCGCGATCGACCGTTATGCGCACGATCTCGGAGCCGGCGCGATGCAGTGCCGCCACTTGCGCCACCGTCTGGTCGACATCGGCCGTGTCGGTGTTGGTCATCGACTGGACGACGACTGGGGCGCCGCCGCCGACCATCACGCCGCCGACGTCGACACCGACCGACCTGCGGCGCGGGAAGGGTGAGGAAAAATATCCGGTCATGCCGGCTGCCTTTAATCTTGAAGGTCCGGGCATGAGGTGGAGGAGCAAAGATGGCTTGTCAATGGCGACTGGCGCGCAGACCTAGCAAATCGGAAATGACAAGACGGCAGCTTGCCGCAAATCCATAAGCGTTTCCGGCAGCATAGAGACATGCCACCGGAAAGAAATCGCGCGCCAGGCGGCGCAGCTAGTCCTGGATGGGCGTCAGTGCGTCGTCGGTTTCGCCTTCAGTTTTTCAATCTCGTCCTTGAGCGCCAGCTTGCGCCGCTTGAGATTCACGATTTCGAGGTCGTCTACCGACGGATGGGTCATCGCATCGTCGATTTCGCGTTCGATGTCGCCGTGTTTCCGCTGCAGCTCATCAAGATGGGATGCAAGAGACATGATTGGTTCTCCCTTTCATGGTTTCCTCGGATTGCAGCCGTCATGGCACGTCCACCGCAGGCTCGCTTCTGTGACGGCATAATGACAGTGTGCCACCATCGCGCACCGATGTCGAATGCTGCGTGGTAGCATTCCACGACAATATGAAATGTGGTATGGGCTGCGCGCCGGTGCAAGAAGACCCCCGGTCCCGCCCAATCAGGCCCATAGTTTGGGCGCCGCAGACGTGCAGACGGTAAAAATGTCCGATCAGGAACAGGCAGATATCCGCCTCGAATATTCCCGGCTGAAGCAGGAACACGCCGATTTCGACGCGGCCATCAATGCGATGATCGCCATGAATTGCGACCCGCTGCAGATCCAGCGCATGAAGAAAAAGAAGCTTTTCCTGAAGGACAGGCTGATGGCGCTGGAAGACAAGATCATTCCAGACATTATCGCTTGAATGGACGCCGGCGCTGGCCTGCTGAAAAGGCGGCCTATGCCGCGATCGAAAGCCGCGCGGCGCGCTCGAGCAACAGCTCTATCAGGTCATCGGTCTTTTCGGTCGAGGTATCGATGGGAACCACCAGGCACATCGTCGCCTCGACCCTGCCCGGCGCCGAAAAGACCGGCGCGGCCAGGCATTTCGTGTAGGCATCGACAAGGCCGGAGGTGACGCAGTAGCCGGCCGACTTGGCCACCGCGATATCGGCTATGAAATCGTCGAGCTGCAACCTGCGGCCGTCCGGCAGTACGAGGTCGTCTTCCGAGACCATATCCTCGATCGCTGCCCTGTCGAAGCCGGCGAGGAGCAGCCGCCCGGAAGCTGTCCAGGGAAGCGGTATTTGCAGACCCGTCGCCGAGCTGATCCTGAATGGCCTGGTTCCCGGGCTTGAATGGACGATGGTGTAGCGGCCGCTTTGCAGCATGCACAGCTCCGAGGTCTCGCCGGACTCGCGTGACAGATGGTCGACTTCCTGCCGCCCTCGCCTGAGCAGGTCGTTGCCCCGCACATAGTCCATTCCGTAGAGATAGAGCTTCTTTCCAAAATAGACCCGATTGCCGTCTCCGGCCATCTCCAGCAGGCCTGCGTCGACCAGCGAGCGCACCAGCGTATAGGTCGTCGACCGCGGTGCGTTCACCCCTCTGGCAAGATCGCCAATGCCGATCGCGCGCTGGGTCGCGTGGAGAAACTCCAGAATCTGGAGGACCCGGTTGAGGCCCTTCTCCCGCGAGCCCGAATTCTTGTCTTCGTCCAGACCGGCGTCCGGTCGAGCGGCCAAGGCATTGCCTTCTTGCATTATCGATTCCTGATGTTAATCTGTCTTGTACAGAGTACAGGCGTCCCTTGTAAGGGACAATGACGTCAGTTGCAACCGATGCCTGCGCTGCTGGTCCAACGGGGAACACAACACGAAGGAGGTCGCCGTGAACGACACATCCAAAAGGCGTGAATTTCTGAAACTGGGAATGGCCGGGCTTGCAACGGCGGGAGTGATGAGTGCCGCCACTGCGGTCGATGTCCAGAAAGCTGCGGCCCAGGCAGCGCCTGACAGCCTGCTGCGCACCGTTCTCGAGCGCGGCAAGGTGATCGTCGGCACCGGCAGCACCAACGCGCCCTGGCACTTCGAGAACGATGCCGGCGAACTGGTGGGCATGGACATAACCATGGGTCGCATTCTCGCCAAGGGGCTTTTCGACGATCCGACCAAAGTCGAATTCGTCATGCAGGATCCGGCTCAGCGCATTCCGAACGTGACCACCAACAAGGTCGACATCACCATCCAGTTCATGACCATGACCGCCCAGCGCTCGCAGCTGATCCACTTCTCCAGGCCCTACTATGTCGAAGGCATCGCCTTGCTGACCCTTCCGAACGCCGAGAATAAGACCTTCGACAAGCTGCTTGCCGCCGGTTCGGCGACCCGGATTTCCATCCTGCAAAACGTCGATGCCGAGGCAAACGTGCGCATCGTCCTGCCGGAGGCGCAGGTGATGCAGATAGACACGCAGGCCAACGTGCTGCAGGCACTGGAATCGAAGCGATCCGACGCCGCGGCCGTCGATCTGTCGACGGTCCGCTGGCTCGCCTCGCGCAATCCGGACAAATACTTCGATGCCGGCAAGAGTTGGTTCTCGATGCTTTATGGTGCCGCACTGCGGCAGGGCGACCTCGACTGGCTGACCTTCGTCAACCAGACCTTCACCATCGCCATGTTCGGCCATGAAACGGCACTCTACGACGCTGCGTTCAAGGATTATTTCGGACAGGAGCCGCCGGCCCGCCATCCTGGATTCCCGGTTATCTGATCCATCAGGCGGAAGGATGCCTCCGGCGCCCTTCCGCCTCGCTCCCGGACTGTCGGCACTAAGCAGGACGCATGGGCTATACCCTCAACTTCAACCTGATCTGGCGGCATTTCGACAAGCTCTGGGGGGGGCTGCTGCTCAGCCTTGAGCTGGCTGTCATCTCCATCGCGATCGGCATCGTCATCGGGCTGCTTCTGGCGGTCTGGTACGTGTCGGCCGGGCGAGCGGTGCGGACCGTCATCGCGGGCTATGTCGAGTTCATCCGCAACGTGCCGCTGATCCTGCTCGTCTACCTGGTCTTCTACGGCCTGCCGACCGTGGTCGATATCGCCTACAGCGCGCAAACCTCGTTCATTGCCACGCTGTCGCTCTACAGCGGCGCCTATCTGGTCGAGGTATTTCGCTCCGGGCTCGAGGCGGTGCCGCGCGGACAACTCGACGCCGGCAAGGCGATTGGCCTGACCCCTTGGCAGAGACTGCTCCATGTACGCTTGCCGACGATGCTGCGCATAACGCTGCCGGCGCTTTCCAACACTTTCATATCGCTCTTCAAGGACACGTCGGTGGCGTCGGTCATCTCGGTACCCGAGCTCACCTATGGCGCCCAGTGGATCAACTTCAACACCTTCCGCATTGTCGAGGTCTATCTGGTGGTGACTGCGATGTACCTGTTGACCGGCTACGCGCTGCTTTTCGCGCTGCGGCTGGTCGAGCGCCGGTTCAAGGCGGCGCGCTGACATGCTGAGCCAGATCATCTATGCCTTGCCGTTCCTCGCCGAAGGCTTTGCCGTAACCTTGTGGGTGTCGCTGCTGGTTGTGGTGCTATCGCTTATCGCCGGCGTGCTGATGGGTGTCGGCCTCGTCTATGGTCCGGCTCCGCTGCGCTGGGCAGTGCGCGTCTTCAGCGACACCATACGCGGCATTCCGATCCTGGTGCTGATCTTCTTCGTCTATTACGGCCTGCCCGCGGTGGGACTGCATCTTGAGTCCTTTTGGGCGGCCGTACTCGCCCTCACCCTCTTCAAGACCGCACAAGTCGTCGAGTATCTCAGGGGCGCCGTCGGCTCGATTCCCAAGGGTCAGTCGGAGGCGGCGATGGCGATCGGGCTGACCTTCCGCCAGCGGCTGGCCTACGTCATTTTTCCGCAAGCGTTCAGGCGCTTCCTGCCGCCCTGGATCAACGGCGTCACCGACGCGGTGAAAGGCAGCGCGCTGGTCTCGCTGCTCGGCATCACCGACCTGATGCAAGCGATCAACCAGGTCATCGGCCGCACCTATGAGGCGATGCCGCTCTACATCCTCGGCGCGCTCGTCTACTTCGCCGTCAACTACGCCCTCTCCTTGGCCAGCCGGCGGCTGGAGCGGCGTTTCTCCTTCATCCGGGAATAACAAGATGTCCAAAGCCTCGCACGCAAATCCGGCGCTTCTCGATATCTCCGAGGTCTCCAAAGCCTTTGGATCCGTCGAGGTCCTGCGCTCGGTCAGCCTCAAGGTGACGCGCGGCGAGGTGGTGACGGTCATCGGCCCATCCGGCAGCGGCAAGACCACCCTGCTGCGCTGCGTCAATTTCCTGGAGAGCTATGATAACGGCTCGATCCGTATCGACGGTAAAGAGGTCGGCTACCGCGAGGCGGGAACACGCCAGCGACGCAGCGAGCGCGACCTTGCGGCGATGCGCGCCGAGACCGGAATGGTGTTCCAGAGCTTCAATCTGTTTCCGCATTTGACTGCGACCGGCAACATCATGCTCGGCCTGCGCAAGGTGCGCGGCAAGAGCAATGCCGAGGCCCGCACCATTGCCGAGCACTGGCTCGGCCGGGTCGGGCTCGCCCACAAGGCCGACAGTCTGCCGGCCGAGCTTTCCGGCGGCCAGCAGCAGCGCGTCGGCATCGCCCGCGCCGTGGCGATGGAGCCGAAGATCCTGCTCCTCGACGAGATAACCTCGGCGCTCGACCCCGAACTGGTTGGCGAGGTGCTCGAGGTCGTACGTAGTCTGGCCGAAGACGGCATGACGATGCTGATGGTCACGCACGAGATGGCTTTTGCACGCGACGCATCGAGCCGCATCGTTTTCATGGCGGATGGCGGCGTCAGTGCCCTCGGACCTCCCGCCGAGATTCTGGCTGCGGACTTCGACAATGAACGCCTTCGCAGCTTCCTGGCGCGGTTTCGCGCCTCGCATTTTTGACACCGGACGGCGAAAGCTGTCGCAAGGAGCTTTTATGACGCCTTACATCCGGCTCGCGGAATTGGGCCTGACGCTGCCCGAGCCGCCGAAGCCCATCGCCAACTTCGTCACCTATGCCGAGAGCGGACGGCTGATCTTCCTCTCCGGCCAGGGGCCGTTGCGCGCTGATGGCGCGCTCTGCACCGGCAAGGTTGGCGAGGATGTCTCCGTGGAGGAGGCCTATGGGCATGCCCGTCTCACCGGCCTGAACCTGCTCGCCGTCATGCATGCCGCGGCCGGCGACCTCGGCCGCATCGTGCGCGTCGTCAAGCTGCTTGGCTTTGTCAATGCAACGCCGACATTCAGCGAGCACCCCAAGGTGGTGAATGGCTGTTCCGATCTTTTCGCGGCCGTCTTTGATACGCTTGGCGGACACGCCCGTTCCGCGATCGGTGTCGGCTCGCTGCCGGGCAACATCACAGTTGAAATCGAGGCGGTCGTCGAGATCGCCGCCTGAAAACAGGATCTACAGAGATGACGACCTATTCCGCTGACCGTTCCAATACGACAATCCGCGAACGGCTCGGCCTTCGCCCGATCATTAATGTTTCCGGAACGATGACGGCGCTCGGCGCTTCGATCATCGTGCCGGAAGCGATTGCCGCAATGTCGGAAATCGCCTCGCAATGGGTCGAGATGGACGATCTGCAGCGCGCCGCAAGCACGGTGATTGCACGCCTCACCGGCGGCGAGGCCGGCTTTATCACCGCATGCTGCGCCAGCGGCATAACCATGGCGATTGCCGGCGCGATGACCGGAACCAGCCTTCTTGCGATCGAGCGGCTGCCGGACGACACCGAGGGCCTCAAATCGGAGGTCATCGTCCAGCTTGGCCACATCGTCAATTATGGCGCGCCGATCGACCAGTCGATCCGGCTTGCCGGAGCCAAGGCAGTGCCCGCCGGCACGGTCAGCGTTACGCAGGACTATCATGTAGGCGAGGCGATCCAGGACCGGACGGCGGCAGCCCTCTACGTCGTCGCGCACCACACCGTGCAATACGGCATGCTCTCGCTCGAAGAGTTCTGCGAGATCTGCCACGCCAAGGGCGTGCCGGTGATCGTCGACGCCGCCTCGGAATACGATTTGCGCGGCTTTCTGGCGCGCGGCGCCGACATTGTCGTCTATAGCGGGCACAAATTTCTCTCAGGGCCGACAAGCGGCATCGTTGCCGGCCGCAAGGATCTGGTGCGGGCCGCCTATCTCCAGAACCGCGGCGTTGCGCGCGCCATGAAGGTCGGCAAGGAGAGCATTGCCGGCACCATGGCGGCCCTGGAAGCCTGGGAACGGCGCGACCATGCCGGCATCCGCCAGCGGGAAGAAGCCGCACTGCATCTGTGGCAAACCGCATTGCAGGGCCTGCCCGGCATCGCAGCAAACATCATTCCCGATCCGACCGGAAATCCTCTCGAGCGCCTGCAGGTGTTTGTTGCGCCCGAAAGCCGGTTCACCGCCGCCGGGCTGGCCTCGGCACTGGCGGCGGGTTCGCCCCCCATTATCGTTCGCAACCACGAGGTCGAGCGCGGCCACTTCTTCCTTGATCCGTGCAATCTGCACCCCGGCGAGGCGGAGATCGTCGCCGAGCGCCTGCGGGCGGTGTTGAGCGCTGCTGAGCGGCCCGCGGATGCGATGAAGTCCGCTCGCAAGCAGTCTGCCGGGGCTTTGCGCTGGCCGGATTAGGTAGCGATGGCGCCATTCGCCCGAGTGCGGGACGCTCCTATCCTTGCGGCTCCCCTCGATTTCCGCTAATGCGCGCGTTTGCCGCCGGGGAGCAGAAGCTTGGACAATCACCGCGCCGACGTCGCCATCATCATGGGCAGCCAGTCCGACTGGGCGACGATGCGCCACGCCGCCGAAACGCTTGAGGCGCTTGGCATTCCGCACAAGCGGCTGATCGTCTCGGCCCACCGCACTCCCGACCGGCTCTATGACTTCGCCAAGGGCGCCAAGGGCGCCGGCTACAAGGTGATCATCGCCGGTGCCGGCGGTGCGGCGCATCTGCCGGGCATGACGGCAGCGATGACGCCACTGCCGGTGTTCGGCGTGCCGGTGGAATCGAAGACGCTGTCCGGCCAGGATTCGCTGCTTTCGATCGTGCAGATGCCGGCCGGCATTCCGGTCGGCACTTTGGCCATCGGCAAGGCCGGCGCTGCCAACGCCGCCCTTCTGGCCGCCGCGGTGCTGGCGCTGAGCGACGAAAAGCTTGCCGCCCGGCTGGACAGCTGGCGCGCCGCGCAGACCGCCAAGGTGGCCGCCGAGCCGACGGACACGCCGTGAGCCGGCCCGCCGGATCGACCATCGGCATCATTGGCGGCGGCCAGCTCGGCCGCATGCTGGCGATGGCCGCGGCCCGCCTCGGCTACCGCATCGTCGTGCTGGAGCCGCAGCCGGACTGCCCGGCGGCACAGGTCGCCAACCGGCAGATCGTCGCCGCCTATGACGACGCGGCCGCGCTCGGCGAGTTGGCTGCGGCCAGTGCCGTCGTTACTTACGAATTCGAGAACGTTCCGGTTGCGGCCGCCGCGGCACTTGCCACCACGGTCCCGGTCTATCCGCCGGCACGCGCACTGGAAGTGGCTCAGGACCGGCTGGCGGAAAAGAAATTCCTCAACGGCATCGGCATACCGACCGCAGATTTCAGCCCCGTCGACAATGACGAGGAACTGACGGCCGCGCTGAAAAAGTTCAACGGCAGCGGCATATTGAAGACGCGCCGGATGGGCTATGACGGCAAGGGCCAGCGTGTCTTCCGCAACATGGAAACAGGCGGCTTTGCCGGCACTTGCGAGGCGATGGGCAACGTGCCGTTGATCCTGGAATCATTCGTCGCCTTCGAGCGCGAGATTTCGGTGATCGCCGCGCGCGGCATCGACGGTTCGCTCGCCGCCTACGATCCGGCCTGGAATGTCCATCGCAACGGTATTCTTCACAGTTCGACGCTGCCGGCCGGGGTGAAGTCCGACACGGCGGCTGCGGCTCAAACGGCGGCGGCCGAGATACTTGCAGCGCTCGACTATGTCGGCGTCATCGGCGTCGAATTCTTTGTCCTGGCCGACGGTTCGCTGCTGGCCAACGAGATTGCGCCGCGCGTCCACAATTCCGGTCACTGGACGGAGGCCGCCTGCACCATCTCGCAATTCGAGCAGCACATCCGCGCCGTCGCCGGCCTGCCGCTGGGAAATCCCGCACGGCAGTTCGACTGCGTCATGGAAAACCTGATCGGCGACGACATCCGGCGCGTTCCTGAACTTCTCGCCGAGCCCGATCTGATGCTGCACCTCTATGGCAAGGCCGAGGCGCGGCCCGGCCGCAAGATGGGCCATTTCACGCGCGTGAGCCGCCGCAGCTAGAGCATGATCCCGAAAAGTGGAATCCGGTTTTCGGGAACGATCATGCTCAAACAAAAGTTAGAACCTACGCTTACTGGATGTCGCCGCTCTCGTCCTCGTCGGGGCTGGCGCAGCTCACATCGCCTTCCGCGCAGGTCGAATCGGCGGTGAGCTGTTTGGTGCGGTCGTCGGTCAGCCGCGTCAGGCATTCCGATATCAGCATCGGATAGATCGAGCCGCCTTCGCTGTCCGCGGCGGAATAGCTGCATTCCGCGTCGCGAAAGGCGATCCACGCGCGCTGCGCCGTCTGCAACAGCTTCCTGGCTTTTGCATCGCTTGCGCTGATGAGCTCCTGGTAGGCCTTGTTGAGTTTGGCGTCGGCGGATTTGTAGTCCGCGTCGGCGCAGATGTTCATCATCTGCTGGCTGTCGTCGTTGCGGTCGCATTCCTGCGCATGGGCAACAGAACCTGCCGCAAGGACGGCAAGACAGGCGGACACAAGAATTCGGCGCATGATGATCTCCAATTCGCAACCGCATCATTCCAGCCGTCTCAAGCCCGCGCAATGCCGCAAGGCGCCGTTGGCGGGTATTTCGATGATACGAAACGGTCCGTATCGTTTAGGCAACGCGCTTGCGGTTGACACGGGCAAGGCTCCTCGTCTATGAGCCACGCACAGTTCAAAGGCGCGTCTGTGGGCGCGCCTTAATAGTTCGGCCCGGGACCGGGCCCAGACCGACGGGCAAGACCATGAAGATCAAGAATTCGCTCAAGGCGTTGAAGGCGCGTCACCGCGACAACCAGCTGGTTCGTCGCAAGGGCCGCGTCTACATCATCAACAAGACCGCTCCGCGCTACAAGGCGCGCCAGGGTTGAGTTTTTGACCGGAGGCTGCGTGCCTCCGTGCGCATGATACGCCTCTCACGCTAAATTCAGTTTGACGATCCGGCGTCGGGGGCTAGATTCCCGCGATGCGGATTCTTTTTGCATTTTTCACGGCTTTCTTCGTTTCCAGCGCTGTCTCGCTGCCGGCGTGGGCTGAAGATCCGACAGCAAATCGGCCGACAGCACCTCCGGTTGTGATGACGAAACAGGCGCGGCTCGATCAGCTGTTTGCCGATCTCAAGCGCGAACGCAACGAAAAGGCGGCCGAGCGCATCGCCGGGCGCATCGGCAGCGAGTGGTCCCAGTCGGGCAGTGCCTCGATCGACCTCATGATGCAATGGTCGCAAAAGGCGACTGAAAACCAGAAATTCGATGTTGCGCTCGATTTCCTCGATCAGGTGGTAACCCTGCAGCCGACCTATGCGGAAGGCTGGAACCGGCGCGCCACGGTTCATTTCATGATGAAGAACTACGGGAAGTCGATGTCGGACATCGACCGTACCCTGCAGCTCGAACCACGCCATTTCGGCGCGCTTTCCGGCCTGGCCCAGATCATGGCCGAAACCGGCCACAAGCAGTCGGCGCTCGAGGCCTGGCAGCGCGTTCTCGGCATCTATCCGATGATGCGCAGCGCCCAGGACCAGGTCGCCGCACTTTCCGAAGAGCTTGCCGGCGAAGGCATTTGAGACCAGTAAGGGAATAGGGGAGTAAGGCAGTATGTGAGTGGTGTAGATGCACTCTGGAACACATCCCCTACTCCCCTACTCCCCTACTCCCCTACTCCCCTATCGGCCCGATCTATGCCGCTTGCTTCCGTGACGAGTTTCTCCACAAGGGCGGCGGCCGGCATCTCCCGCAGCTTCGCAACGCCCTGCCCGGCCCAAATAGGCAAGAAGTCAGCCCGCTTGCTTTCATCCTTTGCCATTGAAAGCGGCATGACCAGACTCGCCTGTAGCGGAAACGCCAGCGCAGCATCTTCCTCACCAGCCATTTCCATCACAAACCGGTTGCGCACCACGCGCGCTGGGCGGCCAGTGAAGCAGCGAGTCACCGACGTGCTCTCGTCGTTGGCCGAGCGCAATGCTACGCGATAGACTGGCTGCACATTGGCTTCAGGACAGGCCAGGAAAGCCGTGCCGATCTGCACACCAGATGCACCAAGTGCAAAGCTGGCAGCAATGCCGCGACCGTCGAAGATACCGCCGGCAGCAATTACAGGCACCCGCACGGCATCAACAATCTGTGGTACGAGGGCCATAGTGCCGGCTGTGCCGATAGCAGGGTCGCCAGTGAATGTGCCGCGATGCCCACCCGCCTCGTATCCCTGCGCGATAATGGCGTCCACCCCTCCTGCCTCAAGCTGGCGCGCTTCCGAGACGGTGGTAGCCGAACACAGGACAATACAGCCGCCGGCTTTCAACTGCTGCACAATTGCGGTGTCGGGTAGGCCGAAGTGGAAGCTGACCACCTTCGGGCGAAGCTCGAGCACAATTTCGAGACGCTCACGATCGAAGGTGGGGAAGGGTTCGCCCGGCTCGGGCACCGGTCCGAGGCCGACCTCCTCATAGCAGCCGCGAAGGCGGTCTCGCATACTTTGAGCTGCCGCATCATCGCGTGCCGGCGCCGGGTGCGCAAAGAAGTTGACGTTGATCGGACGATTGGTGGCGTGCTGTGTCGCCGTGAGCTGCTCGCGGATAGCCGCCGCAGGCAGAATGCCGCATCCGAGCGAGCCAAGCGCCCCGGCATTGCTGACTGCCGCCGCGAGTTCCGGCGTGGTGATGCCGCTCATCGGCGCCTGGATTATCGGGTGTTCAATGCCGAGGAGTTCCAGAAGATCAGTGCGCATCCACATTGGATCACCCTCCTCTTTCTCCCAGGAGAGATTACCTTAACTGACTTCCAGCTCAAGTCGGATAGGGCCTTCGAACCGCTTCACGGCCGGCCACAGGCTGATGCAAGCTGGCGGAGTTCGGCGTCGATCCTAACCCGACTGCGGTCGATGCGCCGGACTGGCGCCGCGTTTACGACGCGCCATGCAGCCGGCCCATCCGGCAGCCGCAGCCGACATTAGCGGCCGACTTCCGATCCGACATAGGCGATGCGCAGCATGTTGGTCGAGCCCGGCGTCCTCAGCGGCACGCCGGCCGTGATGATGACGCGGTCGCCGGGCTTGCCGAAGCCTTCGTCCAAAGCGATGCGGCAGGCGCGATCGACCATGTCGTCGAGGTCGATGGCATCGGGAGAAACGACGCAATGCGTGCCCCACAGCAGCGACAGCCGCCGCGCCGTGTTGAGGATCGGCGACAGCGCCACGATCGGCACTTGCGGCCGCTCGCGCGCGGCGCGCAAGCCGGTTGTGCCGGACGCGGTATAGGTGATGATCGCCGACAGCTTAAGCGTCTCGGCTATTTCGCGGGCGGCGAGCGAGATGGCGTCGGCTCCCGTCGCTTCCGGTTCCGAGCGCTGCGCGTTGATGATGCCGGCATAGGTCGGGTCGGTTTCGACCTTGGTGGCGATCCGGTTCATCATCGCCACCGCCTCGACCGGATAGGCGCCGGCGGCGGACTCCGCCGAAAGCATTATCGCGTCGGCGCCTTCAAACACGGCGATCGAAACGTCCGACACCTCGGCGCGTGTCGGCACCGGCGCGGTGATCATCGATTCCAGCATCTGCGTGGCGACCACCACCGGCTTGCCGGCACGGCGCGCGGCGCGGGTGATCTGCTTCTGGATGCCAGGCACGGCTTCGAGCGGCATCTCGACGCCGAGATCGCCGCGGGCAACCATCAGCGCATCCGAAAGTTCAATGATCTCGGCCAGCCGGGCGACGGCCTGCGGCTTTTCGATCTTGGCCATGATCAGCGCCCGGCCGCGTGCGATCTTGCGTGCTTCGGCCAGGTCCTCGGGCCGCTGCACGAAGGACAGTGCCACCCAGTCGACGCCGGTCGCCAGAACCGCGTCGAGATCCCGGCGGTCCTTTTCCGTCAGCGCTCCGACCGGCAGGTCGGTGTCGGGCAGGCTGACGCCCTTCTTGTCGGAAATGATCGTGCCGGCGACGACGGTGCAGACGATCGCCTTGCCGTTGCTGCTGACCGCCTTGAGCTCGAGCTTGCCGTCGTCGATCAGCAGGCGATGACCAGCCTCG
The DNA here is from genome assembly GCF_040317735.1 of Mesorhizobium sp. M1399. NCBI lineage: Bacteria > Pseudomonadati > Pseudomonadota > Alphaproteobacteria > Hyphomicrobiales > Phyllobacteriaceae > Mesorhizobium > Mesorhizobium sp. M1399. Next base: position 433,287 of record NZ_JAMYKZ010000002.1, on the reverse strand, counting down.
ACCGAACGCAGGATTTCGGGATGCGGCAGGTAGACCCTCGTCGAATTGCCGGGTTCGGGATTGTCGTCGAGCGTGAAGGTCTGACCGACGGTCAGCACCTCTTTGCCGTTGGCGAACTTGCCGACGCGCAGCTTTGGCCCTTGCAGGTCTGCGAGAACGCCGATCGGCCGGCCGACCGCCTCCTCGACGGCACGAATACGGCCGACGAGCGTACGCATCAATTCATGGTCGGTGTGGCTCATATTGATGCGGAACACGTCGGCGCCGGCTTCGAACAGCTTCTTCAGCATCTCCTCGGACGAGGAGGCCGGACCGATGGTGGCGAGGATCTTGACCTTGCGGCTGCGTCTCATTGACTGTTTGTTCCCGGGGCGGCTGGAGCGCCATCCGTTGCGGGCTCGTCAGTCAGCTGGACCATCCAGCTTGCCTGCTCGCCCGTGTCATATTCCTGGAATCCGGCGCGCTGAAAGCCCCGGGCGACGCAATCGGTAACGCCGGCGATCTTGAACTCTTTTTCGGCCACGCACATGTTGATCGGGCCATCCCAGCGTCCGCCGCGCTCGGCGTCTTCTGCATAAAGATAGTAAAACCTTGATGACAACGGTCCCTCGATCAGCGTCTTGCAGCTCGACCCTTCGATGTGCCACCAGCCTTCGGTGATCCAGCCAGCTTTGGCGCGATAGCCGATGCCGACACCGACCAGGTTCTGCGTGGCGTTGCAGACCCGGAAATCGGCCCGTGCCGGCGAGGCCGAAATCACCGCAAAAAGGCCCATGGCCGGTATCAGGAGCGGCATGGCCAAGGCATGGCGCACACGCAGCCTGCCGGCGAAACCCATCCTGAAACCCCTCAAGAACCACATTTGCATCTCTCAACGCCCCTTTTCGGAAAAGTCCGTACGCATGTCAACGCGCCGATCTATCCAATTCCAATCGATTTAGAAGGCTCTGGCGCGCTTACGGTCGCCCCTGCTCAGTTTTTTGGCAGAAACCGTGGCCAAACAACGGCATTGCGCGAGCGTTCTCTTCGTGGAATGACGGTACCACCCTCCCCGGAAGCCAGCGAACAGACCTTTCCCGCCAATGACCCGATCCACAGTTTTCGCGCCTTTCGACATCGTCGAAGGCGATCGCAAGCGCGGCATGGTGCTTTTGGCCGATCACGCCCGCCGCGACCTGCCGGAGGAGTATGGCAGCCTCGGCCTGCCCGCGGCGGAGTTCGACCGCCACATCGCCTACGACATCGGCGTCGAGACTGTAACCCGCGAACTCGCAAGTCTGCTCGGCGTTCCGGCGGTGCTTGCCAATTTTTCGCGACTGCTGATCGACCCCAATCGCGGCGAGGACGATCCAACGCTGATTCGCCAGCTCTATGACGGCACCGTCATCCCGGGAAATTATCCCATGGCGCCGGAGGAACGCGAAAGACGGCTGGATCGCTTTTACCGCCCCTATCATGACGCCGTCGGCGCCATGATCGCCTCGGTGGCGCAAGCGTCAGCGCAGGCGCCCTTCATTTTTTCGGTGCATTCCTTCACACCGACCATGCAGGGCTTCGTGCGGCCGTGGCATGTCGGCATATTATGGGATCTCGACGATCGCGCTGCGCGGCCGCTGATCGACATGCTCGCCGAGGACAAGAGCCTCGTCGTCGGCGACAACGAACCCTATGACGGCGCACTGCGCGGCGATACCATGTTCAGGCACGCTATCGTCAACGGCTTTGCCCATGCGCTTATCGAGATCCGCCAGGACCTGATCGCCGACCGGAAGGGTGCGCTCGCCTGGGCCGAACGGCTGGCGCCGATCGTTGACGCGATAGATCGACGTGCCGATATACATGCAGTGAAAATATTCGGCTCGCGCACCGGGCCGGCATGATGGAGGCCAAGGAGGCCAACAAGCCATGACCGAACTCAGCGACGTACAAAAGCGCGATTTCGAAGCCGCTGCCTTCCGCCGGCTGGTCGCGCATCTGCGCGAGCGTTCCGACGTGCAGAACATCGACCTGATGAACCTCGCCGGCTTCTGCCGCAACTGCCTGTCCAACTGGTACCGCGATGCGGCGCAAGCCGAGGGTGTCGAACTCAGCAAGGACCAGTCGCGCGAGATCATCTACGGCATGGCCTATGCCGAGTGGCAGGCACTGAACCAGATCGAGGCCTCCGATGCCAAGAAGGCCGAGTTCGAGGCAAGACGCCCCAGGGACCACTAGAGCAATTCCAGGAAAGGTGTGAACGGTTTTCCGTCCGGAATTGCGTCAAGACAAAAGGATGGAACGGTTCGGCGTTTCCGTGAAACGATGAACCGTTCCAGGGTCACAATCCATCGCACTGAACGACCTTCACGAATGGTTTTTGCCCCAAATGGGAGGACTGCCGTGCCTAAGATCGACGTCGCCGACGTACCCGGACGCAAGGGCTCATCCTATCCACCTCCGTTCGATGCACCCTGTGCCGAACGCGTGCGGCAGCGGCTGGGCAACGCCGGCGGGCTCACCGACTTCGGCATCAATCTCATGCGCCTGCCGCCGGGCAACTGGTCGAGCCAGCGCCACTGGCATTCGCACGAAGACGAGTTCGTCTACGTGCTCGAAGGCGAGCTGACGCTCGTCGAAGATGCCGGCGAGACGGTGCTGCGCGCGGGTGATTGCGCGGCCTTTCCGAAAGGCTCCGGCAACGGCCATCACATGATCAACAAATCGGGCGCAGTTGCGATCTATCTCGAAGTTGGTTCGCGTTGGCCCGCCGACGTAACCACCTGCTCCGACATCGACATGATGAGCACCAACGCCGACGGCCGGTTTGTGCACAAGGATGGCGCGCCTTATCCCGAGCCGTAGAGATTTTGGAGTGGACCACCGAGGTGGTTGGCCGACACGAGAGGACGTAGCGTCCACCGGCGCCTTGTGGCGCCGTCTGGTCCAAGCACTTTCGGCGAAGAGCGCTTGACTGTGAATTGAATCGATCTAATTTGCCGCGCAAAGCCATTTCCGGACCGGATTCTACCCGATGGACGCGCAGAAAATCACGCAAATCGCGATTCGTGGACGCTGGGCCGTGGCCGGCATCTTCCTCGCCAACGGCTTCCTGACCGGCAGCTGGGCGCCGCAGATCCCGGTGTTCCTGACCCGGCTGGACATCAGCAAATTCACGCTCGGCCTGCTGATCCTGTTGTTCGGCGCCGGCGCCGTCACCGCCATGACCTGGTGCGGCCATCTGATCTCGAAGCATGGCTCGCGCACCGTGCTGCGCTGGTTCGGACTTGCCGGCAGCTTCGGTCTTTTGATGGTGGCTCTGGCCCCCAATGTGCCCCTGGCGGCCATCGCCATGTTCATCTTCGGCGGTTCGATCGGCGGCATGGACGTCGCCATGAATGCCAATGCGGTGGCGGTGGAACGGCGGCTGTCCCGCGCCATCATGTCGTCCTCGCACGGTTTCTGGAGCCTTGGCGGTTTCGCAGGCGGCGCTTTGGGCGGTTTCGCCATCCAGAACTATGGTCATCTCGCGCATGCGACGATGGTGACGGCGCTTGCCTTTGCTGTCATCGCGGTAGCGATCCGCTACCTGATCGCCGAGGACAAGCATCCGGTCGCCGAGCATCACAAATTCGCCGTGCCGGCAAACCCGCTTGTCTATCTGGTCGGGCTGATGGCGCTGCTGACGATGATCTCCGAAGGCGCGGTGCTCGACTGGGCAGCGCTGTATCTCAGGCAGGAGCTCGGCGCCGATCTTGCTATCGCAGGCCTGGCCTATGCCGCCTTTTCCGGCGTCATGGCCGTCATGCGCTTTCTCGGCGATGGCGTCCGCAACCGTTTCGGTGCCGTTACGACGCTGCGCGCGTCGGCGCTTGCCGCTGCAGCCGGCATGCTGGTGGCCGGGCTGGCTCCCTCGCCGTGGCTGGCCATTGCCGCCTTTGCCTTTTGCGGCCTGGGTATTGCCAATATGGTGCCGATCATCTTTTCGGCCGGCGGCAACCAGGAGCGCATGGCGCCCGGCACCGGCATGAGCGTCGTCACCACAATGGGTTACTCAGGCATCCTGGTGGCGCCTTCGGCGATCGGCTTCATCGCCGAACACTCGAGCTTCGGCCCGATCTTCGTCGCTCTGTCCGGGTTGCTGATAGTCGTGCTGTTGATGGCCGGGCTCGCTCACCGCGCCGAATTTGCTGCCGAGCCTGCACCGGCTGAATAGCGCTTGAACTGTTCGTAGAGGAAATCCGCGACGCGGCGGATGCGGACGCTGGTACGCACGTCGCGGTGCATGGCCAGCCACACCGGCAGCGTCGGCAGCGGGAGGTCCGGCAGCACGATTTCCACCAGTGCATCGCGCTCGGCCAGCGGCTGCTGGCCAAAGCCGATGCCGTTTCCCGCCCGCAGTGCCTCCCACAAAACTATGTGGTTGTCGGTCCTGAAGCGGAAGGCATTGCGGTTGAGCGGAACCCCGAATTGAGCGAAGCCGCGAATGATTTCATCGCTGCGATCGAAGCCGACCAGATCGTGCTCGGCAAGATCGCGGGCCTCGCGCGGACGGCCACGCCGGTCGAGATAGGATTTTGCCGCGCAGGCGCGGAGCGGAATGTCGGTCACCTTGCGCGCGACCAGTTCATTCTGCGCCGGCTTGACCATGCGGATGGCAATGTCGGCGTCGCGACGCAGCAGATTCTCGACCTGGTTCGAAGCGACGATCTCAACCTCGATGCCGGGTTCCTCGACGGCAAGCCGCGCCGTCATCTCGGGTAGCACATAGGCCGCCACCACCTCGCTGGCGGCAATGCGCACCGTGCCCTCGATCGCTTCGACCGATCCCAGGGCCAGCAGCGAAAATGCGCTCGCCTGCTCGCTCACCGCGCGGCCCCGTTCAAAAAGCGTGCTGCCCGCTTCCGTGAGCGCATAGCCGCGCCGCCCGCGCCGGAACAAGGTGACGCCGAGCGCCTGCTCCAGCTCGGCGATGTGGCGGCCGAGTGTCGGCTGGCTTGCGGCAAGCTTTCGCGCGGCGGCCGACAGGCTCCCGGTCTCCGCCACCGTGACGAAACTCTTGATCAGGTTCCAGTCTATATCCATTCAAAATTGAATATCAGACCACCAGCTTTCGTCAATTTCCATTCGTTTGCGAGGAGATCATATTGGGTCATACGCAAACATGGAGACAAACAATGACCAAGATGGCAATTCTCGGCGCCAATGGCCGGCTCGGCCGCACGGTGGCCAAGGCCTTCATTAATGCCGGCTACGATGTCCGTGCCGTCACCCGCAGCGGCAAGGTGCCGGCGGAACTCAAAGGCGCCACGGCGATCGCCGGCGACGCGCTCGACCGTGCTGCGCTGATCCGCGCGACCGAAGGCGTCGATATCATTTTCAACGGCCTCAACCCGCTCTACACCGACTGGAGCAAATGCCTGCCGATGGCCGAGAATGTGATGGCTGCCTGCCGGGCGAATGGCGCACTGCATCTCTTCCCGGGCACCGTCTACAATTACGGCTCGCCGATGCCGGCGGTGATCGCCGAGGACACGCCGTTTCGTCCGACGACGGAAAAGGGCCGCATCCGCGTTGCCATGGAAGACCTGTTTCGCCGCGAGGCCGACGCGGGTCGGGTGCGCACCATCCTGCTGCGCGCCGGTGACTTCTTCGGCGGCACCGGCAGCGGATCGTGGTTCGATCTGGTCGTTGCCGCCAAGATGACCAAGGGCGTCTATACCGCCCCAGGGCCGGTCGATCTCGTGCATGAATGGGCCTATCTGCCCGACCTGGCCAAGGCTTTCGTCGGACTGGCCGACAATCTCGACAAGCTCGGCTCCTACGAGGCGCTGAACTTTCCCGGCCATGCGGTGACCGATCTCGAGATCAAGGCGGCCGCTGAGAAGGCGCTCGGGCGCACGTTGAAACTGACGTCGATGCCGTGGTGGGTGCTGCGTGCCGGCAGCCCGTTTGTGGCGATGTGGCGCGAGATCGTTTCGATGTCCTATCTCCGCTTCGAGCCGCACCGGCTGGTTTCAGGCGGGCTTGAAGGCATTATCGGTGCGATCCCCCACACGCCGCTGGAAAATGCAGTGTCGGAAGCGCTTGAAGACATCGGTATCGCCACGGTGAAGTCAGCGCAGAAGCAATCTGAAAAAAGGCGGATGGCCTGACGGTCATCCGCCGCTTGTCGGGGACCAATGATTGCGGTCAGATCCGGCCCATCAACAGCAGCACCAGGACAACGATCAGGATGACGCCGACGATGCCGGATGGTCCGTAACCCCAGGACCGCGAATGCGGCCACGCCGGAACCGCGCCAATCAGGATAAGAATAAGGATAATGATGAGAATGGTGCTTATCGTCATCAGAAAATCCTCGCTTTGAGGTTGCAATGACGGAACAATGCAGAAGGCCGCCCATTGTTCCCGGGCGGCCTTTGCTTGATCAGGACGGCGATTCAGCCTCTATTCGGCGGCCTTCGGGAAGGCGATCGCCGGTTCGGCGCCCAGATCGGCCTCCAGGCCTTCCGAGGAGATCTCGGCCTTGCCGCGCCCGAACAGGCGACTGAACCAGCCCCGACGCGCACTGGGTTTTACTTTGGCGCGGGTGAACACCATCAGCATTGACGGCGTCACCACCAGCGTCAGCACGGTGGCGAAGGACAGGCCGAAGACGATCGCCGACGACAGCGAAATCCACCATTGCGTCGACGGCGCGTTGATCGTCGTCTCGTGATGGAAGATTTCGAGGCCGAGGCCGAAAGCGATCGGCAGCACGCCGAGGATCGCCGACACCGCCGTCAGCACCACCGGGCGGGCACGTTCGCGGCAGGTCTGCAGAACGGCTTCGTATTTGTCCCAGCCCTCTTCGCGCAACCGGTCATAGGTGTCGATCAGCACGATGTTGTTGTTCACCACCACGCCGGCCAGCGCGATGACACCGATGCCCGACATGACGATGCCGAATGCCTCTCCCGTCAGCAGCAGCCCTAGGAACACGCCGATCGTCGCCATGACCACGCAGGACAGCACCAGCCAGACGCTGGTGAACTTGTTGAACTGCGCCAGAAGCACAATGAAGATCAGGAAGATCGCGGCACCGAAGGCTTTGCTGAGGAAGGCCCCGGCCTCCGCGCTGTCCTCATTGGAACCGGCAAGCTTCCAGCGAATGCCGCTGCCGAGGTTCATGTCGGCGACAGCTTTGGTGACCTCCTGCTGGACGGCAGCCACCTGGGCGCCGGCAGCGACGTTGGCCTGGACGACCACCGTTCGCGCGCCGTCGATGCGATTGAGGATACCGACCGTCGGCTCCGGCTTGCGTACGACGAAGTTCGAGATCGGCACCGAGCCTTGCGCGGTCTGAACCCTGAGTTCGTCGAGCGTCGACAGCGTGCGCCGATCCTCGGGCAGGCGCAGTCTGATGTCGACGGCATCGTCGGCGCCGGCGGGGCGGTACTCGCTGAGCTTCAGCCCGTTGGTCACCAGTTGGACCACCGTTCCGACCGCGGTCGGGCTGATGCCGTACTGCGCCGCCTTGGCGCGATCGACCTCGAGCGCCCAATCGACGCCGGGCGGCGCCAGGCCATCGGAAATATCGATGACGCCGGGCACCTTGGCAATGCGCGCGGCGACGGCGCGGGCCTTGTCGTCAAGACCCTTCGGATCGACGGCCGAAAGCCTGATCTGGATCGGCTTGCCGGTAGGCGGGCCGGCTTCCGGCACGCGAACCTCGACGTCGACACCGGGAATGCCGGCCATCACGCCGCGCAGTTCGTCGAGGATTGAGTTCGCCGATTTGCGCTCGCGCCAGTCGACGAATTCGTACTGGATCACGCCGACCACGTCTTCCGGAACGTCCTGGCCGCCGCCCTGCGTCTTGCCGACACGGGTATAGACAGACTTCACGCCCGGCCAGCCGAGCAGCCGATTTTCCGCCGTCTTGGTGGCCGCGTCCATTTCGGCAAGCGAAAGATTGCCGCGGGCGTGGACATAGAGCAGGCCGTAGTCAGGCTCGACATTCGGGAAGAATTCGACGCCGGCGCCGAATTTCGAATAGGCGTAGCCCACGCCAAACAACAGCGCGACGGTAAGGACAAGCACGGTGATGGGATAATGCACCGCCTGCTTGACCACGGCCATGTACCAGCCGTCGCGATTGTCGTCGGGGTGATGAGCCGGCGCCTTGGCAAATATGGCGCCCAGCGTCGGCGCGAAGACCAGCGCATAGAGCATCGAGGCCGAGAGTGTCACGATCAACGTGATCGGCATGTATTTCATGAAATCGCCGATGATGCCCGGCCAGAACAACAGCGGCGAGAAGGCGGCAATGCGCGTCATCGTCGCGGCGATGACCGGGCCGGCCATGCGCTTGGCCGCAAGCGCGAACGCCTGTTCCTTCGGCATGCCCTCGCTCATGCGTCGCTCGGCGAATTCGGTGACGATGATAGCGTCGTCGACCAGCATGCCGACCGCCAGGATGAGGCTGAACAGCACGATCATGTTGATCGTGTAGCCCATCATCGCCAGCAACAGGATGCCGATCAGGAAGGATGAGGGGATGGCCAATCCGATCAGTAGCGAGGCACGGCCAGACAGCGCGTAGAGAATGACGATGAACACCAGGATGACGGCGATCATCACGTGGTTCTGAAGGTCGCCGAGTAACTGGTTCACGAAGACGGACTTGTCTTGCGTGTAGGTGACGTGCATGCCCTCCGGCATCGTCTCGATGAAGGCGTCGGACACCTCCCTGACCTTGCCAATCGTATCGATCAGGTTGGAGCCGATGCGCTTCTTCACCTCGATGGCAATCGCCGGCTTGCCGTCCAGGCGGGTAACCGTCTCGGCGTCCTTGAAGGTCGAGCGGATGGTGGCGATATCCTTGGCCTGCACCACCGCGTTGGGGCCGGCGACGACCGGAAGCGCCGCCACATCTTCTGGTGTCTCGATAAGCGAGGGCACCTTGACTGCGTATTTGCCCTCGGATCCTTCGATGTTGCCGGCGGCGACAAGACTGTTGGAAGCGCCGACCGCACCGATCAACTGGTCGAGCTGCAGCCCGTAGGACGAAAGTTTCATCGGATCGATGACCACTTCGACGAGGTCGTCGCGCGCACCCTGCAATGAGCCCTCGAGCACGCCAGGCACTTCCTCGATGCGGTCGCGCAGCTCGCGCGCCGCCGCCGTCAGCACGCGCTCGGGCACCTCGCCCGACAGCGTCACGACCAGGACGGGGAACTCGGAGATGTTGACCTCGGAGACCACGGGCTCCTCAGCCGCTTGCGGCAGGTCGGCCTTGCCGTCCTGCACCTTGCTGCGCGTGTCCTGCAGCGCAGTGGCGAGATCCGTCTGTGGCTGGAATTCGACCAGCACATAACCGCCGCCCTGGAAGGCGGCCGAGCGCATCTCCTTGAGGCCCTTCAGGCTCTTCAGCTTGGCTTCCATCGGCCGCAGCAGGAGGCGTTCGGAGTCTTCCGGCGAGATGCCCTGATAGATCAGGCTGACATACATCATCGGAATCGGAACGTCGGGTTCCGCTTCCTTCGGCGTCGACTGGTAGGCGACCGCACCGGCAAGGATGAGAAAGACCAGGACCGCAATGGTCAGCCGGGCATTGCTGATTGCAAGTTTGACGATGTCCATGATTACTGCGTCCCGGTCGTCGCTTCGCCCAACAGCTTTTGAATGGTCGCCTGGTCGGCCTCGACCGGCTTGACCACTTCGCCTTCCTTCACCAGCTCCTGGCCAGCGACGATGATGCGGGCGTCGGCCGGAATGCCGCCGAGCACCAGGCCGGTCGGCGTGTCGTCGACCAGGTCGATCGGGAAGAACACGACCTTGTCATCCTTGTCGACGGCGCGGATGCCGAGGTCGCCCTTGTCGCCGAGCGTCACCACCGATCGCGGCAGCATCACGGCGTCGGTCGGCTGGGCGCTGAGCGCAATTTCTGCCGTCATGCCGGCCGGTACGGACCCATCGGCATTGGGGATAGCGACTTCAACCCGGAAGGTACGGGTTGCCGAAGATGCATCCCGGCTGATGTAGCGCACCGTACCCTTGACGGTCTGGCCACTGACCAGGCGCACATTGGCTTCGTCACCGATCTTCAGATAGCCGAGATCGCGCTCGCTGACTTCGCCGCGGGCGATCACCGGATCGAGCTTCAGAATGGTCGCCACCTCGCCGCCCTGCATGACGGAACTGCCAAGCTCCACCGGCACCCGGTCGATGACACCGTCGAAGGGCGCCTTCACCTCGTTGCGGTCGAGTTCGGCTTGCGCGGCGTCCAGTTGCGACTTGGCCAGCGTCAGGTTGGAACGGGCCGTATCGAGCTGCAGCGTCGGCAGATTGCCGGTTTTCATCAACCGCAGGGCCGCAGCCAGCTCGGCCTCACGTTGCACGACAAGCTGCTTGGCGTTGTCGACCGCCGAGATTTTTTCCTCGGCGGCAAGCATCAGGATCAGGTCGCCGGTCTTGACGTGCTGACCCTGCTTGACCGGCAGCTTGTCGATGACGCCGGCGACGCGTGTCGCCAGGACCGCGCGCTTGTCGGCTTCGGTCAGTCCGGAAATGCGGATAGCGCGCGCATAGATGCGCCGCGGCGGGGTTATGATCGCGACCGTCCGCAAGGCCGCTTTGGGCTGTTCTGCCTCGGCAGTCCCCGGCTTGGCAGCCCCCTGTTCGCCAGTTTGGGGCTTGCCTGAGTCGGCGGCCTTGGGCTGCTCGACCTCTCCTGCCTTGGGCTTGTTGTCGGCGGACGCGCTGCCGACGGACGAGAATTCGCCTGTCGCCATCCAGCCGGCGAACCCGATGAGCACAACAATGGCTGCAAGCTTGTGAAACCTGAATTTCGGCATCGTCATTTTTTCCAGTGCGCGGGGTTCGGCCAGGCCGCATCTTCTACTTGGGGCGCGTCGCCGATATGGGTGCGCGCGAGGCCGTATTCAAATTGCCGTGATCGGCGAAGCGCGCTTCTACCTTAAAGTTGCGTCGCAATATAGTCAGAAAAGTTGATGGATTGTTGCTTTGTCCGCAAAGATGCGGCTGCAGCATCGGCTGTTGATCGCCAAAACAGCGGTATGGCAGCAAGTGTCAGGATGATTGGACAGATTGCGATGTCATCTGCTTTGCGGGGGAGCCAGAACAATTCCAGGAAAAGTGTGAAACGGTTTTCCGTCCGGAATTGCGTCAAAAAAGATAGAGCGGTTCGGCGTTTCCGTGAAACGGTAAATCGTTCTAGGCCGGACGGCGGGCGGCCTCGGGCTGCTTGCGCGCCGCAAGAAACTCCTTGACCCGCCGGCCCGGCGCCGGCCCGCGCACCGGCTTCAAGCCGTCGTCGAGCTCGCCGGACAGATCGATCGTCGGCCGCTTGCCGACGGCGTCGTAATTTTCTTCCAGCCAATCACTGGCTGCGGTGCGGCCGAGGTCACGCAGATAGGCAAGGAACGCCCATTCGGCATTGACCTTGGACGATGCCGACAGATCCTTGAACGCTTCGTCGGCATCGATGCGGTGCATGCGGATGTCGCGATATTCGCCGTGCGGCAATCGGCCGGCGGCGATCAGTTCCTTGACGAAGGCGATCGAGCGGAATTCGCGCAACAGCCCGGCATTGAAGGTGATCTCGTGCGGTTCTGGATCTCATTGGCGCTCTTCGGCGTCCCTTCGCGGACCACCGGATTGATCTGCACCAAAAGCACGTCCTCAGTGGCCGCCGTCTTGAAGAACGGGAACAGTGCCGGGTTGCCGCCATAGCCGCCATCCCAATAGGGCACGCCCTTGATCTCGACGGCGCGGAACAATTGCGGCAGGCAGGCCGACGCCATTACCGTGTCGAGGTCGATCTCGCCGTCCGAGAAGACACGCAACTGGCCGGTCTCGACATTGGTCGCGGAAATGAACAGTTCCATCGACTTGCAGGCGCGCACATTGTCGAAATCGATCTCACGTTCGACCACATCGCGCAGCGGATTGATGGCGAGCGGATTGGCGACATAGGGCGAAAATACCCGCGACATCGTATCGAACAGGAAATAGCCGGGCGTGTTCTCGATCGACCAATTGCCCCAGGCGACGTCCCACGGCATGCGCTGCACTGGGCTGAAGCGGCCCTTTGCCGCCACCGCACGCCAGAAATCATCAAGTTTCCGCCGTGCGCCCTCGACGCCGCCGCGAACGAAGCCGTCGGCCAGCGCGACGGCATTCATGGCGCCGGCGCTGGTGCCCGAAACCGCCGTTATATCGAGGCGCCCGTCCTCGAGCAGCCGATCGAGCACGCCCCAGGAAAACGCCCCGTGCGAACCCCCGCCTTGCAGCGCGATGTTGATCTTCTTTGGCTCCTCCGCCTTGCCGTTTTTCGGCATGGCGTGACCCTTGACCGCTGGACGGCTCACTGAGCGGTCCAGCCGCCATCGACAGAGATGTGCGTGCCGTTGATCTGCGCTGCCGCATCCGAGCACAGGAACACTGCCGCCGCCGCAACCTGCTCGACGGTGACGAACTCCTTGGTCGGCTGCTTTTCGAGCATGACCTCGCGGACCACAGTCTCGCGGTCCATCTTGTTGGCCTTCATCTGGTCGGGGATCTGCGCCTCGACCAGCGGCGTCAGCACATAGCCGGGACAAATGGCATTGCAGGTGATCTTGTCGCGCGCCAGTTCCAGGGCGACCGTCTTGGTCAGGCCCATAATGCCGTGCTTGGCCGAGACATAGGCCGACTTGAACGGCGAGGCCACCAGCCCATGGGCCGAGGCGACGTTGACGATCCGGCCGCCACCGGCCTGTTTCATCAACGGGATGGCGGCGGCGATGGTGTGGAAGGCCGATGACAGGTTGATGGCGATGATCGCATCCCACTTCTCGATCGGGAAGCTTTCCACCGGCGCGACATGCTGGATGCCGGCATTGTTGACCAGGATGTCGACCGAGCCGAATGTCTCGGCTGCCTTCATGACCAGAGCCCGGCACTCGGCCGGCTTCGACATGTCAGCCTTGACATAGGCGGTCTGGACCTTGTGGTGTTTCGCAATTGCGTCGGCGATGGCGTGGTCGTCGGCGGTGTCGGAAAAGGAATTGACGACGATGTTGCAGCCTTCGGCCGCGAGCGCGTGGGCAATGGCCAGGCCGATGCCCGAGGTGGAACCGGTGACGATGGCGGTTTTTCTGGCGGTCAAGGCGGCTTATTCCTTTCGAGGCGGGCTCCCGCGGAACCATGCTGCACTGCAGCATATAGGCTCTCTGCCACCCAAGAACAGCGGATGTGTGGAGCAATGACATGAAATTTTTGTCATGAGGACCTCTCTCACCTTAACGAGAGAGTGTCTGGCACCGGCTGTAGCGGGGCCGGTTTCCGCAAAGCATGCGGGGGAAAATCCTTAGGCGACGAGGTCCGGCACCGGCCCGATATAGCGCGACTGCGGCCGGATCAGCCGTCCGCTCGTCTGCTGCTCGCGGGCGTGGGCGATCCAGCCGGCGACGCGCCCGGCAGCAAAGACATTGGTGAACGCCTCTTTCGGAAAGCCCGCGGCCTCCAGCAGAAGTGCTGTGAAGAACTCGACATTGGTCTGGAGCGAGCGCGACGGCTTGGCGATGCGAAGCACTTCAAGCGCCGCTTGCTCCACGCTTTCGGCAAACGCCAGCCGGTGGCCGGCTTCGCCCTCGGCGCCGAGTTGCCGCACCACCGCTTTCAGCACGTCGGCACGCGGATCGCGCACACGGTAGATGCGATGCCCGAAGCCCATGATGCGGCGGCCGCGCGCGATCTCGTCGCGCAGCCAGATGGCGGCGTCGCCATGCGCCTCTATCGCATCCAGCATCTCGATCACCGGACCTGGCGCGCCGCCATGCAGCGGCCCCTTGAGCGCTCCGAGTCCGGCCAGCACCGCCGAAGTAAGCCCCGCCTGCGTCGAGGCGACCACGCGCGTGGCGAAGGTCGATGCGTTGAGGCCATGGTCGCAAACCGTCACAAGATAGGTATCGAGCGCTTTCGCCAACTTCGGCGAGGCCGCCATGCCGGTCAGCATCCGCAGCATGTCGGCGGCATGATCGGCCTTGCGATCAGGCGCAATTGGGCTTTCGCCGCGCTGCAAGCGCAGCAAGGCCGGCGTCAGCACGGCAGGTGCCGCAACCAGCCTGAGCGCGTCCGGCAATTTGTCGCCGTCCGGCAGTAGGGCAATGCCGGCGCGCATCGCGCTGTAGATATCGAGGGATGCGAGAAACGGCAGCAAGGGTTCGATCCGCTCGAACACTTCACTGCGCGCCCGGCCGATCGCTTTCGCCAGCTCCTTTTCGCCGGGAAGATCGTCGAAAGAGCCGTCGAACAGCAGCCGAACCACGTCGGCGTATTTCCAGCGGCCTGCCAGTTCCGGCAACGAATGGCCCCGGATGGTCAGGCGGCCGCCAAGACCGTCGACATCGGAGAGCACCGTTTCTGCCACCACCACATCATCGAGCCCATTCGCCATTGGTTTTCTCCTTGACCCTTTCCGGGTCGTAGATAAGGGTTGGCGGCTGGACCATCAATCTTGATCAACCGAATCAACGTGCCAGGTTTACATGACTGAGTGGCTGACGCGGGACGAAGCCCTGGAGCGCCTCAAGGTGCGCGCCCAGACGCTCTATGCCTATGTCAGCCGCGGACGCATCGGCATGCGGCCGGATCGGGCCGACCCACGCCGCAGCCAGTATCGCGCCGACGACATCGCGGCGCTGGCGAGCCGCCGGGCGCGCGGCCGAAATCCCCAGGCAATCGCCGAAAGTGCAATTGCCTGGGGTGAGCCGGCGATCGCCACCACGATCTCGACCGTTTTGCACGGCCGCCTCGTCTATCGTGGCCAGGATGCGGTTGCACTCTGCGAGACTGCCACGCTGGAGCAGACGGCAAACCTGCTTTGGGCATCTGACGCACCAGTGTCGTTCGTGTCGGCGAGCCGCCATGGCAACGGCGCAACTGGCCGGCCGGCTGCCTTCGCGGAATTGGCCGCGTTGGCGGCCAAGGGCCGGCCTTCGCTCGGCCGCAGGGCGGCTTCGCTCAACCACGATGCGGCCGGCGCCATCGCCGCTCTGGCCCAGGCGCTCGGCGCGGTTCGCGGAATCGGTGCCGTGCACGAACGACTGGCGCAGGGCTGGTCCCTCGATGCAGCCGGCGCAGACTTGATCCGCCGCTCGCTGGTGCTGTTGGCCGATCACGAACTGAACG
The DNA here is from genome assembly GCF_040317735.1 of Mesorhizobium sp. M1399. Taxonomy (NCBI): domain Bacteria; kingdom Pseudomonadati; phylum Pseudomonadota; class Alphaproteobacteria; order Hyphomicrobiales; family Phyllobacteriaceae; genus Mesorhizobium; species Mesorhizobium sp. M1399. The sequence goes on along the minus strand of NZ_JAMYKZ010000002.1, from coordinate 418,131 downwards.
CATCGACCTTCGCCGCGCGGGTCGCCGCGTCCACCGGTGCACCTGTTTCGGCCTGCCTGCTTGCTGGCCTCGCCACGCTCTCCGGTCCGCGCCATGGCGGCGCCGCGGAGGCGGTCATGATGCTGGCGGAGGATGCGCAGAGATTGGGGCCGGATGCGGCTGTCGGACGCTGGCTCGGTCACGACAGGCCACTGCCCGGATTTGGCCATCCGCTTTATCCCGACGGCGATCCGCGTGCGGAACCGTTGCTGGCCGCGATCGATGTCGATGATGGGCTGTTACGGCTTTGCGATGCGGCCTTTGCGGCAACGGGCATGCGCCCGAACGTCGATTTCGCCTTGGCCGCGCTGACGCGCAGCCTCCGTTTGCCGTCCGATGCGCCGTTTCGCTTGTTTGCGCTCGGCCGCAGCATCGGCTGGGCCGCGCATGCCGTGGAGCAGGTGACAAGCAGCGGCCTGATCAGACCACGCGCCCGCTACCAGGGACCGCTGCCGGAGTTCCATTAGCTGGCGACGCAATCGCGGGCCCTTTTTTTGGGTGCTGGCGGATTAAGCTTTAGATGGAATGGTCATCCGGCTCATGAAAAGTCGGAGAGCCCGCTGCGCGGCCAGGGCTGGCGGCTCGGACGGATGCCATTCCCGGAAATGACCATCGATCGCCATGCGTGCCAACCCATAAACGAGTGCACGCGCGGCAAGCACAAGATGATCAAAGTCGGTGCCGGGAGCAAGCCGACCCTGTTGTTGCGCTTGCGTCAGCAAGTCGATCATCGTCCGCCGAATAGCCTCATTCTGATCACGAAGGCTGTCCGACCCTTCAAAATCAATCAGGGTTCGGGAACTGATGATCTGGAAATGCGTGGGGTTGCTAATTGCCCATTCCAGATAGCCTTGTCCGATTGCTTCGAAGGCCTCAATGGGATCTGCGCTGTCGATTTTCGACCGCGCCTTGGCAACGGCCTTTGTCAGCCGATCCATGGCCTGTTCGGCGACCGCGGTGAGCAGCGCTGTTTTCGATCGAAAATGCCGGAATGGCGCGCCGGGCGAAACGCCGGCACGTTTTGCGGCCTCGCGTACGGACACATGCTCGGCTCCCCGCTCCTCGATGATCTCCACGGTTGCCGTGATCAAGGCCTCGACGAGATTGCCGTGATGGTATCGCTTGGCATCTCCGGCTTCGTCGGAATCAGTTGTCTTGGTCATCTCAGTCAAATAGCACGAGAGCGGAATGTAATCACTGATTATTTCCCTTGTGTTCGAGCGCTGCGTATGTAATCAACGTTTACATCGCAACGGAGGTTACCATGTTTCGCATCACCGCAACGACTGCCCTCGCTTTCTCCTTATTGTCGCTCGTATCTGCCGAGGCCGAGGATCGGCCCACCCTGGAAGTCGTCTGGCCGACGGCGGGTTCAGTTGTCGAACTGGGCAATTCTCCTGAGAAAGCGATAGGCGTTGTCGTCAGGAGCAACTTCAGGCTGCTCACTGCGGGTGAGTGCGGGGAAATCAAGCAATGCGGCCACGTGCATATGAAGATCGATCCCAACGGAGACACCTGCAACATCCCCGGCAAGCCGTACAACAGCATGAACAGCGACTTTGGCGGTGATCTTATCAAGGCCCGTTTCGGCCATTGCCCGGATGCCGCCGGCAGACACGTGATCGGCGTGCTTCTTGCCGATGATCATCACCGGCCCATTCTAGTAGACGGCAAACCTGTTACCGCTCTGGTGACGGTGACCACGAAATAGGGCATGCCACGAAATAGAGCGTGCCACAAAATAGAGCGTGGATGACATCTTCACCTTCGAGGCGAAGATGTTTTCTGACACAGGCCTGCTGAGGGAAATTTTGGGCCGGCGCTTCGCCGGCCGGCAGTCACGACATCGTGTCGAGCTTGCGCTGCATCGCGGCGATCTGCTCCTTCAGCTCCTGAAGGTCGTCCGGTTTTTCCGGTGTTTCTTTCCTGGCCTGTTCGGCCGGTGCTGCTGCCGGCGCAGACCCCGCAGGCGGGAACGGCGTGAACAGCCGCATGGCGTTCTGGAACATTTCCATGTTACGCCGAGTCTGCTCCTCCAGCACCTTGATCGGCGTCGCGATCTTCATCATGTCCATCGGCGACTTGCCGAGGGCATCTTTCATCTGCTCGCGAAAGCGTTCCTGCTCCTTCGAGAAGGCCAGCATCGACTGTTCGAGAAAGCTTGGCACGATCATCTGCATCTGGTCGCCGTAGTAGGCGATGAGCTGACGCAGGAACGGGATCGGCAGCATGTTCTGCCCGTCCTTGTTCTCCAGCTCGAAGATGATCTGGGTCAGCACCGGATGCGTGATGTCGTCGCCGGTCTTGGCGTCCTGGACAGTAAAGTCCTCGCCTTTTTTGACCATTTCTGCGAGATCCTCGAGCGTCACATAGGTGCTGGTGCCCGTATTGTAGAGACGGCGATTGGCATATTTCTTGATAACAATAGGTTCGTCTTTCGCGGCCATCTGCATCCTCCCCGGACACCGGCCAGCTTAAGTAAGCCGCCGGTAACGATTGCGCCTTGTTAAAGGATATGCGCAAAAGCGTCATGAATCCAAGCTGTTTGTGCAGTGCGGGAACATTTTATGCTGCGCAGCACGGATGGGCCGTCATCGCAGCGACGCGCGGCCTGCTTGCCGCGGAGGAACGCCATGCCCATTTCGGGTTTGACTCGGGTTGTGGAAAGGGCAAGAAAAGTCCCCGACGGCACCCGAAATCGCTCCCCGAAAGTCTGGAGAAGAACATGTCCGCTTCCAACGCCATCGTTGTCGCCAGTGCGGCGCGCACGCCTGTCGGCTCCTTCAACGGCGCCTTCGCCAACACGCCAGCTCATGAACTGGGTGCCGTCGCCGTCAGGGAAGCGCTTGCCCGCGCCGGCGTCGACGGCAAGGAGGTGGACGAGGTCATTCTCGGCCAGATCCTGACCGCGGCTCAAGGGCAGAACCCGGCGCGGCAGGCGGCCATGGCCGCCGGCGTGCCGCAGGAGGCGACCTCCTGGGGCCTGAACCAGCTCTGCGGCTCCGGCCTGCGCGCCATCGCGCTCGGCATGCAGCAGATCGCCCAGGGCGATGCAAAAATCATCGTTGCCGGCGGCCAGGAATCGATGTCGATGGCTCCGCATGCGCAGCATCTGCGCGGTGGCGTCAAGATGGGCGATTTCAAGCTGATCGACACCATGATCAAGGACGGCCTGACCGATGCCTTCTATGGTTATCATATGGGCAACACGGCGGAGAACGTCGCCCGCCAGTTCCAAATCACCCGCGACGACCAGGACCAGTTCGCACTGGCTTCCCAGAACAAGGCCGAGGCTGCGCAGAAAGGCGGAAAATTCAACGACGAGATCGTTGCCTTCACAGTCAAGGGCAGGAAGGGCGACACGATAGTCGACCAGGACGAGTACATCCGCCATGGCGCGACGATCGACGCCATGACCAAGCTCAAGCCCGCCTTCGACAAAGACGGCACGGTGACAGCAGCCAATGCTTCCGGCATCAATGACGGCGCCGCCGCCGTGGTGCTGATGACCGAAGCGGAAGCCGCAAGGCGCGGCATCACGCCGCTGGTGCGTATCGTTTCCTGGGCGACCGCCGGCGTTGACCCGCAGATCATGGGGACGGGACCGATCCCCTCCTCGCGCAAGGCGCTGGCCAAGGCCGGCTGGTCGGTCGGCGACCTCGATCTGGTCGAAGCCAACGAGGCCTTCGCCGCGCAGGCCTGCGCCGTCAACAAGGACATGGGCTGGGACCCGTCCATCGTCAACGTCAATGGCGGCGCCATCGCCATCGGCCATCCGGTCGGCGCCTCGGGCGCCCGCATCTTCAACACGCTGGTCTACGAAATGCGTCGCAGAAGTGCCAAGAAAGGTCTTGCCACGCTGTGCATCGGCGGCGGCATGGGCGTTGCCATGTGCGTGGAAGCATTGTGATGAGATAAGCGATACGAATAGGATACTGGCGCAAAGCGAGTAGGGAATAGAGGGCAAACCTACCGCTTCAACGCTCAGTCATCTGCATTTCCCGGGAGGACACATGACAAAGGTTGCAATCGTCACAGGCGGGTCGCGCGGCATCGGCGCGGCGATATCGGTCGCCTTGAAAAGCGCCGGCTATTCGGTTGCCGCAAACTACGCCGGCAATGAGGAAGCGGCAGCAAAGTTCAAGGCAGCGACCGGCATCCCGGTCTACAAATGGTCGGTTGCCGACTACGAGGCCTGCGCTGCCGGCATCAAACAGGTAGAGGCCGATCTCGGTCCCGTATCGGTGCTGGTCAACAATGCAGGCATCACGCGCGACGCGATGTTCCACAAGATGACGCGCGAGCAATGGAAAGAGGTCCTCGACACCAACCTTTCCGGCGTCTTCAACATGACGCATCCGTTGTGGGGCGGCATGCGCGACCGCAAATTCGGCCGCGTCATCACCATCTCCTCGATCAATGGCCAGAAAGGGCAGGTCGGCCAGGTCAATTATTCGGCCTCGAAGGCCGGCGATATCGGCTTCACCAAGGCGTTGGCCCAGGAAGGCGCGCGCGCCGGCATCACCGTCAACGTCATCTGCCCCGGCTACATCGCCACCGAGATGGTCAAAGCGATGGACGAGAAGGTGCTCAACGAGCGTGTCCTTCCGCAGATCCCGGTCGGCCGTCTCGGCGAGCCGGAGGAGATCGCGCGCTGCGTCGTCTTCCTCGCTTCCGACGATGCCGGGTTCATCACCGGCTCGACCATATCAGCCAATGGCGGGCAGTACATCGCCTGACCGTTTATCTTTACGTTGAGATAGATACGCGCTTGGACGAACGGGCCTGCAAAACGGCCCGTTTCTATAGCGGTCTTCCCGTTGCAAGATCTCGATTCAGCACGCTGCCCCAATCCGGCACGCAAAGGTTAACGGCCGCTGCGCAGCCTGTGCAAAAACTGCCCGGCAGCCTGTGGATTCTCGGTGGAAAAGCTGTTCACAACACAACATGTTGCGGTGAACAAACCAAGAAACTTTGCCTATCGCTGATTCGTCGCCGATTCGTTCCGGCTTTGAGCGGAACGTTAACGGCGAGAGCCGAAAACACCCTCGAAATGATTAAAGCGGATTAGGAAACATCAATAATTTCATAATGTTGGGCGAAGCAGATTGGCCGGCCACGATCATTCACCGGCAAAGGTTAACGGTGGTGCTCGTTTGAATGCCGCCTGCATGAATCGGGCCAGTTTCTGTGATTCAGCATGTGGTGAGACTCGCCGGCAGAAATCCCAGATGTAGCCGTGAACAAAACCTGAATCAGCGCGAGTCAGTGATTCGTCGCTGATTCGTTCCAGACTCGTTCCAACTGTTAATCGGGAACAGATTTCTGGCTTCGAACCGACCAATCAGCCTGCCCTCGGCACATTCCGCTTTCGCTTCGCGCCCGAAATCCCTATGTGTCGCCTGTCATACGCGGCCAATATGGGCGCGCTCCCGACAATGCGAGGCAGAGAGCCTTATTTCCAGGCCGATGAACATCCATCCGAAACACACTGAACCGCTGATCCTGTCGGGTCGAGACGTAACGGCCGTGCTCGGCCCGACCAATACCGGCAAGACCCATCTCGCCATCGAACGCATGGTGGCGCATGAGAGCGGCGTCATCGGCCTACCGCTCAGGCTGCTTGCCCGCGAGGTCTATACGCGCGTCTGCGAGAAGGTCGGCGCCCATAAGGTTGCGCTCATCACCGGCGAGGAAAAGATCCAGCCGGCGGGCGCGAAATACTCGGTCTGCACGGTGGAAGCGATGCCGCGCGAGACCGACGCCGCCTTCGTTGCCATCGACGAGGTCCAGCTCGCTGGCGATCTCGAACGCGGCCACATCTTCACCGATCGCATCCTGCATCTGCGCGGCCGCCAGGAGACGCTGCTGCTGGGTGCGGCCACCATGCACGGCATTCTGCAGCGCCTGCTGCGGGGCGTGTCGGTGGTGACCCGGCCACGGCTGTCGCATCTTGCCTATGCCGGCTCGAAGAAGCTGACCCGCCTGCCGCGGCGCACCGCGATCGTCGCCTTCTCGGCCGACGAGGTCTATGCCATCGCCGAGCTGATCCGCCGCCAGCAGGGCGGTGCCGCCGTCGTGCTCGGCGCGCTCAGCCCGCGCACCCGCAACGCCCAGGTGGCGCTGTTCCAGTCGGGCGATGTCGACTACCTCGTCGCCACCGACGCCATCGGCATGGGCCTCAACCTCGACCTCGACCACGTCGCCTTCGCCCAGAATCGCAAATTCGACGGCTACCAGTACCGCAACCTGACCGCGGCCGAGCTCGGCCAGATTGCCGGCCGTGCCGGCCGGCATCTGCGCGACGGCACCTTCGGCGTCACCGGCCAGGTCGATCCGCTGGATGAGGAATTGGTCAAGAAGATCGAGGCGCATGATTTCGATCCGGTGAAAGTGCTGCAGTGGCGTACCGCGCATTTCGATTTCGCCAACCTCGATGCGCTGAAGCGCTCGATCGAGACCAACGCCCCGGTCGAAGGCCTGACGCGCGCACTGCCGGCCGTGGACGCGCAGGCGCTCGAGCATCTGTCGCGCGACGAGGACATCCGGGCACTCACCACCGACGCCAGGCGGGTGGCGCTGCTGTGGGAAGCCTGCGCGCTGCCCGACTACAGGAAGATCGCGCCGGCCCAGCACGCCGACTTGATCGCCTCCATCTACATGGACCTTGCCAGGCACGGCCATGTCGACGAGAACTACATGGCCGAGCAGGTGCGCCGGGCCGACACCACTGAAGGCGATATCGACACGCTATCGCACAGGATTGCCCAGATCCGCACATGGACCTTCGTTTCCAACCGGCCCGGCTGGCTGGCCGATCGGGCACACTGGCAGGAAAAGACGCGCGAAATCGAAGACAGACTGTCGGATGCGCTGCATGAGCGGTTGACGAAACGTTTTGTAGACCGCAGGACTTCCGTCCTCATGCGGCGCCTTAGAGAAAACACGATGCCTGAAGCCGAAATCAGCCCAACCGGAACCGTCCTCGTCGAAGGCCATCACGTCGGCGAGTTGCAGGGTTTCCGCTTCACCGCCGACCAGAGCGCCGGCGGCGAGGACGCCAAGGCGGTGCGGGCGGCGGCGCAGAAGGCGCTTGCCGCCGAGTTCGAGGCGCGTGCCGAACGCTTCGGCGCCTCGGCCAATGGCGACATCGCGCTGGGTTCGGATGGCACGCTGCGCTGGATCGGCGCGCCGATCGGCACGCTGGTCGCTGGCGAAGACGCTTTGAAGCCGCGTCTCGTTCTGCTCGCCGACGAGCAACTCACCGGCCCGGCCCGCGACAAGGTTGCGGCGCGCGCCGAGCGCTTCGTCAATTTCCAGATCGAATCCCTGCTGAAGCCGCTGGTCGATCTCAAGAATGCCGAGCAGATCACCGGCATCGGCCGCGGCATCGCTTTCCAGCTCGTCGAGCATTTCGGCCTCATCAACCGTCGCGACATCGCCGACGAGATGAAGTCGCTCGACCAGGAGGGCCGCGCGGCGCTTCGCCGTCTCGGCGTGCGCTTCGGCGCCTACCATGTCTTCGTGCCGGCGCTGATCAAGCCGGCGCCGGCCGGGTTGATAACGATGCTGTGGGCGCTGAGAAACGACGGCAAGGACAAGCCCGGCTTCGGCGATGTCGTTCACGCACTGGCCTCCGGCCGCACCTCGGTGGTCATCGATCCAACCTTCGACAAGACCTTCTACAAGCTGGCGGGCTACCGCAATCTTGGCCGGCGTGCTGTACGCGTCGATATTCTCGAACGGCTGGCCGACCTGATCCGGCCGGCGACCAACTGGAAGCCGGGCCTCGGACCTCGCCCCGACGGCGCCTATGACGGTCAGTCCTTCATGGTGACGCCGCCGATGATGTCGATCCTCGGCGCCACCGCCGACGACATGGAAGAAATCCTGAAGGGGCTCGGCTATCGCGCCGATGCCAAGCCGGCGGCCGAGGTCAAGGCGCGGCTCGAAGCACAGGACAATGCCGCGCGTGAAGCGGCCGCTGCAAAGCAGGCGGCGGAAGAGGCAACGCGAGCCGAGCAGGCGAGGATGGCGGAAGCAGCTGCCGCGGCAGAGCCGCCGGCGGAGGTTTCGGCGGAGGCTTCGGAGCCTGTGTCGGATGCGGCTCCTGTTGCGGAGGCGGCCGAAGCCGTGACCGAAGCGGCGGCAGAGCCTGTCGCGGAAGACCAGCCGGAAGCTCCAGCCCCTGAAGCTGCGGCAGAAGTCACGCAAGAGACCCAGCCCGCCGCCGAAGCGGCTGCAGAACCAGCGGCTGAGCCAAGGACGGAACTTGGGGCGGAAACTGAGGCTACGGCACCGGCAGAGCCGCCGGTTTCCGACACTATGGAAGCATCGCCGGCCGAACCTGCAGCAACGGCGGAAGCCGTCGCCGGCGAAGCTGCCCCAGAAGCCGAGGAGCCAAAACCTGTGCTGTTGTGGCGGCAGGGTCGTTTCGACCAGCGCCCGCGTCATCGCCAGCATGACAACCGCCCCCGGGACAATCATCGGGACAGTCGCCCGCGCAATGGTCAAGCTGCGCCGGACGGCCGCAGCGATGCGCCGGTAGATGCCGGCGGGCAACCGACGCCGGGCGACCGGCCCGCCCGTCAAGGGCGCCACGATCAGCGCGACGGCGCCGGCAAGCCACGCTTCGACCGCAGCAAGTTCAAGCCCAAGCCGCAAGGCGAGGCGGCAGAGCGGCGCGCCGGCAAGCCGCAAGGCGAACGCCTCGACCGGCGCGAAAACCGGCCCGACTGGAAGGCTGGACGGCAGGACGGCAAAGGCGGCGCCCAAGGCGCAAAGCCCGCCTTCCAGCCAAAGCCGCGTGAGGAACGCCCGGTCCGCTTCGATCCGGACTCGCCCTTCGCCAAGCTCGCCGCGTTGCGCGACCAGCTGAAGAAGTAAGCTGTTCGTCCGATGGTCACTGATGCCCGCCAGCGCATCGACAAGTGGCTGTTCTTCTCGCGCGCGGTAAAATCACGCACGCTGGCAGCCAAGCTGGTCGTCACCGGACGCGTCCGCATCAATCGCGACAAAGCAGCGCAGGCATCCGATACGGTCCGGCCGGGTGACGTTTTGACCATCACGCTCGAGCGGCGGATCTTCGTCTGGAAAGTCCTTGGCACCGGCGCACGGCGCGGCCCGGCCGAAGAAGCCCGCCTGCTTTACGAGGACATGTCGCCGCCCCCCGCGCCCAAGGGCGAGGCGCTTCCGGATGCGGTGCCGCCGTTGCGCGAGGCCGGCAGCGGTCGCCCGACGAAGAAGGAACGCCGCCAGACCGACCACCTGCTCGGCGACGATTGAGCAAGGTCGAACTTCCGCTTTGCCGGGCCTCTGGAATTCCATTCCGGAAACCCCGGCACCACTGGCAAGGGCTGCCCTTGCCAGCGGGGGACAAAGGCGTTACCTCACCAAAAAAGCCCAACAAAATGGGACGTCCCGGAGCCGACCAATGACCTATGTCGTGACCGACAATTGCATAAAATGCAAATACATGGACTGCATCGAGGTCTGTCCGGTCGACTGTTTCTACGAAGGTGAGAACATGCTCGTCATCCACCCGGACGAGTGCATCGACTGCGGCGTCTGCGAACCGGAATGCCCGGCCGACGCGATCAAGCCCGACACCGAGTCGGGCCTCGACAAATGGCTGCAGATCAACACCGAATATGCCGATAAATGGCCCAACATCACCGCCAAGAAGGAGCCCCCGGCCGACGCCAAATCCTTCGACGGGGAAGCTGGCAAATTCGAGAAATATTTCTCCCCGGAGCCCGGCGAAGGCGATTAACGAGAGCGCTGATTGCGGCAGCCTGACGCGGCGTAACAGACGTGATATATTAACTGCCTTGACAGGCGGCGATGGCGCATGGCCTTCGCGCGTGCAGCAAAACCTTGATTCTTCCGACTTTTTGTGTTATATCAGCCCAACATGCCGGTGACACAACGTCGATTTATGGCGCAAACGCCCCAAATCACTGAAAGGTGAATTTCTCAATCCGGACCAGAGCGATCTGGGGCAGGCGGTCGCAATGTTGCGATTTGCCGGTCCTGGCCTTCCGGTGAGTTCATCGTTGTGTGGCTAAGGACCGGTCACCCCGGTCGCACGAGTTCGGGCCGGCACGATGCCGGTACCACAACAAGGAGTTCAGGGCGTAATGGCAACGATCACCCCGCAGAAGAAGTCCACCGCAGCGCGCCACGGTTTCAAGACCGGCGAGTACATCGTCTATCCGGCGCATGGTGTCGGCCAGATCGTCTCGATCGATGAGCAGGAAGTCGCGGGCCACAAGCTGGAACTGTTCGTCATCGACTTCCAGAAGGACAAGATGCGCCTCAAGGTGCCAGTCGCCAAGGCGACCTCGATCGGCATGCGCAAGCTGTCGGAAGAGGATTATGTCGAGCGCGCGCTGAAGGTCGTGCAGGGCCGGGCCCGCGTCAAGCGCACCATGTGGTCGCGCCGCGCCCAGGAATATGATGCCAAGATCAACTCCGGCGATCTGATCTCGATCTCGGAAGTGGTGCGCGACCTCTATCGCGCTGACAACCAGCCGGAGCAGTCCTATTCCGAGCGCCAGCTCTACGAGGCGGCCCTCGACCGCATGGCCCGCGAGATCGCGGCCGTCAACCGCATGTCGGAGACCGAAGCGGTGCGCCTTATCGAGGTGAACCTCAACAAGGGCCCGAAGCGCGGCGCCAAGGCCGACAACGAGGAAGCCGAGCAGGAAGAGGCCGCCTGAGCCTTTTCGCCTTCGAATTCAGAAAAGCCCGGCCTCGCGCCGGGTTTTTATTTTTGGGATCGGCGAATGCATATCTAACCTTCGACACCGCCCTCCCTTTCCGCCTCCTGCTTCAGCGTGGCGATGAACCGCTTGGTCCGCTGGCGCTCCGGGTTGCTGAACAGCACCGCGGCCGGCCCTTGTTCGACGATGTTGCCGGCATCGAGGAACACCACTTCCCGCGCGATCTTGGAGGCGAGCCTCAGATCATGCGTCGCCATCACCATGGTCGTGCCCTCGCTGGCGAGCTTGCCGAGCACGTCGACCACCTCTTGCGCCAGTTCCGGATCGAGTGCCGAGGTCGGTTCGTCGCAGAGCAGCACTTTCGGCGACGGCGCCAGCGCCCGGGCAATCGCCACGCGCTGCTGCTGGCCGCCTGACAGCGTCGCCGGCCAGGCGTCGGCCTTGTGCGCCATGCCGACCTTTTCGAGCAGGGCGAGCGCCCGTTCGCGCGCCCTTTCCTTGGGCCATTTAAGCACCGTCACCAGCCCCTCCATGATGTTCTCGATCGCGGTGCGATGCGGAAACAGCTGGAAATTCTGGAACACCATGCCGGTCTGCAGCCGCAGCCGCTGGATATCCCTGGTCGAGACCCTGCCGCCGGGGTGGAATTCGAGTGCATCGTCGCCGATCCGCACCGTGCCTGAAGTCGGCAGTTCGAGCAGGTTGATGCAGCGCAAAAGCGTACTTTTCCCGCCGCCCGATGGCCCGACAAGCGCGGTGACACTGCCTTCCTCGATAGTGACGGTCACACCCTTCAGCACCAAATTGTCGCCGAAACGCTTTTCGATGTTGGTGAGGCCGATCATGCACGCGCCTCCAGGAAGCCACCATAGCGGTTAAGCCGCGTTTCCAATCGGGCCTGCAAGGCCGACAGCACGGAGCTCATGACCAGGTACAGAGCCGCTGCCTCGACATAGAGGATCAGCGGCTCATAGGTGGTGGCGACAATGCGCTGCGCCGCCTGGAACATCTCGGGCACGGTAATGGCGGCGGCGAGCGATGTATCCTTGACCAGCGAGATGAAGGTGTTGGACAGCGGCGGCACGGCGACGCGCCCCGCCTGTGGAAGAATGGTGCGCCGCATTGCCTGGGCCCAGGTCATGCCGATCGAATAGGCCGCTTCCCACTGGCCCTTCGGCACCGAACCAATGACGGCGCGGATGATTTCCGACGAATATGCGCCGATGTTCAAGGTAAAGCCGATCAGTGCTGCCGGAAAGGCGTCGAGCAGGATGCCGACCGATGGCAGGCCGTAGAAGATAAGGAACAGTTGCACGAGAAGCGGCGTGCCGCGGAAGATCCAGACGTAGAACCGGACCACGGCGACCAGCGGTTTGGGACCGAACAGCCGGACAAGCGCCACGACCAGACCGAGGACAAGACCGAATGCAAACGACAGCAGCGTCAACGGCACGGTGAAGATCAGTGCAGCCCACAGCAGCGTAGGCAGGGATTCCAGCATCAATTGCAGCCAGTGCGGCACGAAGCCTCCTCCTTGCCAGATTGCCGTCGCTCATATCACGCGAAAGCGGCGGGCCGTCAAAGACAGCTCGCCGCGACATGAACGACGCGGGCCGGCATTCGGCCCACGCGAGAAAAGCCGTTTACTTCGAAACGTCCTGGCCGAAATAGGTATCGGCGATTTTCTGGTAGGTACCGTCGGCCTTGATGTCGGCCAGCGCCTTATTGATGGCGGCCACCAGTTCCGGATCGCCCTTGCGCACGATGACGCCGGAATAGTCGGCGTTTTCTTCCTGCGCGGCAATCTTCACATTGGCGTCGGGCTTGTGCTTCTTGAAGTCGAGGAAGGACAGGCTGTCGTTGATGGTGGCGTCGGCGCGGCCGGTGAGAAGAAGCTGGATCGACTGGTCGAAGCCGTCGGTGCCGACGAGCTCGGCGCCATTGGTTTCAGCCAGCTTGCCGAAATTCGAGGTCAGCGACTGCGCCGCCTTCTTGCCCTTGAGATCGGCGAAACCCTTGATGTCGGTGTTGTCGCCGCGCACGATCAGCACCGCCTTGGAGGCGATGTAAGGATCGGAGAAATCATATTTGGCCTTGCGCGCCTCGGTGATGCCGACCTCGTTGATGACGGCATCGTAGCGGTTGGCGTCGAGACCGGCGATCAGCCCGTCCCATTTGCCTTCGAGGAACTGGGCTTTGACGCCGAGGCGCTCGGCGATGGCCCGGGCGATCTCGACGTCGAAGCCGACCAGCGCGCCGGAAGCATCATGATAGGTGAAGGGCGCATAGGTTCCTTCCGTGCCGACCTTGAAGACGCCGGACTGCTTGATCTGGTCGAGATTGGCGCCGGCATGACCGGCGGCGATTGCCAGAACCTGCAGCGTTCCGGCGATAATGAGCGATTTGAGCCATTTCATTTTTCTGTGATCCCGTCCTTGGCCGATGTCCGGCGTCGTTGCGAGTGCCGGAAAATGACAGATGCGCGATGCCAAAATAAGAAACTAAATTTCAAAAATCTCGCGCCCTTGAAATCCCATTCTCAACCAACACCTCCCGGCGGCACCCGGCTGAGTCAAGGCCGATGGCGAATCGCCTGGAACAGCGCAATCGGCATGACAGTCCGGGGGAACATTCCCCCGCATCGCACGTTCTTGGCTGTTGTAGGGCGCGGCGCCGCCATTTCAACCATCGGCGCCAACTCACGATTCAGCGATCGCACCGCAACGCGTGAAGCAGGAGCGCGGCATGATGCAAGACAGTGCAGGACGGACCATGGTTCGCGCGGCGATGAAAGCCCCTTACCTGGAGCGCGACGAAGAGCATCTCCTGGCGCTGCGCTGGAAGGAGAACAATGACCAGCACGCGCTGCACCGCATCACCGTCGCCCATATGCGGCTGGTTATTTCCATGGCATCGCGGTTCCGCCACTACGGCCTTCCCCTGGGCGACCTGATCCAGGAAGGCCATGTCGGGCTGCTGGAGGCCGCGGCCCGTTTCGAGCCCGAGCGCGAGGTGCGGTTCTCGACCTATGCGACATGGTGGATCCGCGCCTCGATGCAGGATTATATCCTGCGCAACTGGTCGATCGTGCGCGGCGGCACCAGCTCCGCGCAAAAGGCGCTGTTCTTCAACCTGCGGCGCCTGCGCGCCCGCCTGGCAAACGGCGCCGAGCAGACGTCGAATGCCACGCTTTACCGCGAAGTGTCGGCGGCTCTCGGCGTTTCCGAGGCCGATGTGGCGATGATGGATTCCCGCCTTTCGGCACCCGACAGCTCGCTCAACACGCCGCTTGCCGACGATGCGGGCGCAACCGAGCGGATGGAGTTCCTGGTTTCGGATGACCCGCTGCCCGACGAGGTCGTCGGCGACACGATCGATGTCGAACGCCGCTCTGTCTGGCTGAAGACGGCGCTCGGCGCGCTCAATGCGCGAGAACTCAGGATTATCGAGGAGCGCCGGCTGAGCGACGAGGGCGCGACGCTCGAAGCGCTCGGCGAGACGCTCGGCATCTCCAAGGAACGTGTCCGGCAGATCGAGGCGCGCGCCATGGAAAAGCTCAAGGCAGCTTTGGTGAAGCAGAACCCGGAATTTCTCGCAGCCTAACGTGCCACGTCCTGGCTGATTATTTCTTGCCCGCTGCCCGGTTGATGCTGTTTGACATATGTCAGGCCTACCGCCAGTGAAATCGAAAGCAGGTAGCAGACCACCACAAAGAACCTTGGAAACCTGCTGCGCTCCGCTTTAGCGACCAGCGTTTTCATCATGAAATTGAAGAAAGTGTACAAAACCGCCTCGTTGCATGGCGCGCAGCTTGCCACGGTATTCAGGCTCTGGCCCTTACACAAGCAGCGTCGCGATTACTTGTCGGTGACGATCTTGACCTTGTCGCCGGCCGAAACGGCGGCGCCCGGCGACAGCGCGTTGAGCACCCTGAACAAATCCAGCTTGCGGTCGACGCCGACCATCTGTGCGGCCAGGGAGCCCATTGTCTGGCCGGGCTGCACCGTGACGATGCGGATACGCAGCGGCTTCAACGCCGCCTTCTCGGCAGCACTCAGGATGCGGAACGAGCCGCTGACCGAGCGCGCCACCGTGCTCAGCGAGGTGCTGGCCGAAGGCGCCGCGGTCAGCAAGCGGTAGACCTGGCCGCCGGCGCGGATCACCGCAATATCGAATTGCCAGCCATCGGCGCCGGCATGCGCGGTTGCCGCTTCGTTGCCGTTGATCGTCTCCTGGCGCACGCTGCTGTCGTCGAGGCCGGCAACCCAGCCGCTGCGGATGTAGTCGGTCAGCGAGCGGCCCTTGTCGATCGAAACGCCGTCGAAGCGGATGGCGATGTCGCCCGGGCCTGTCGCCGTCACCGCCGCTGCCGAATTGTCGATGATGAAGCCGTTGGGCACCGAGAACGACACGCCGAGGCCAGGATGCAGGAAAGTTTCGCCGCGCACATAGCCTTCCTCCGGTGTGTCGCCGTAAAGCAGCCCGTCTACGCCGGAAAGGAATGAATCGCGATCGCGCGACCCGACACCGGGCGCGCCGAACTGGCGGGCGTGGCGCTGCGCGAGGTCGATACGCTGCGGCGTGTTGGGGTGCGTCGCCAGGAAGTCGAGGCTGGCGTCGGTGGCGCCGCTGATCGAGCGGAAATCGGTATAGGCCGACATCGACTGCAAGAAGCGGCCGGCAGCGTAGGGATCGAAACCGGCTTCGCCGATCGATTTGATGCCGATGGCGTCGGCCTCCAGCTCCTGATTGCGCGAGAACTGGGCCAGCCTCAGCTTGCCGCGGATCAGCGCCGCCTTGGCCGTCGGGTTGTCGCCGAGCACATCCGAAACGACCTTGGTCGCCAACCCCTCTTCGGCTTCCAGCTGCTGGCGCTGCAGGCCGTGATTGGCCGTAACATGGCCCATTTCATGCGCAATGACGGCGGCAAGCTCGGCTGAATCGTTGGCCAAGGCAAGCAGGCCCCGGGTGATGTAGAGATAGCCGCCCGGCAGCGCGAAGGCATTGACGTTGGGCGAGTTGAGGATGGTGATGCGGTAGGTCTGGGTCGGGTTGGCCGACACTACGGTCAGTCTGCCGACGATCTTGGCCACCATGCGCTCGAGCTTGGGGTCGGAATATTCTCCGCCATAGGTGGCGAGGATGCGCGGGTGCTGCGCCTTCGCCAGTTGGGCGAGCTTGCCGTTGGCGGCGACGTTGTCGACCGTGATCGGCTTGTCTGAGGGCTGAAAGCCTGATTCCTGCACGTCGGGAGGCGTGAACATCTGGCAGCTTGCCAGCGCCACGGCAAGACCGGCCAGCGCCAGAAAGCGCGCCAGCGGTTTCACCCTCCGATTGTCGATGCCGGTCGGCAGATCGGCTTCCTTTCAAGTCCTGGCACGTGACCGCGAAAATCGGGCGCGATTTCCGGAAAGCATCACGCGCAAAATCAAGTGCTACGGCGTCCGACAGATACGAGGCAGCAAGGGCAAATCACGGTCTAAGCCGGACCAGCTCCTGGCGGACCTAGCCACACTACCTCGACCATGGCAAGCAAGCGCCGCTTCGCCTTCCGCCGGTTTGACCATAAATTATGTCCGCTTCCGGGCAACATCTCGTGATCCAGCCGCAAACGGACCCGAGCCGATATAGCGTCGGAATGCCTCCGGTCCAGCCCCGACGAAAAAATCGGCCGCAGTGCCCGTCGCGGCAACCGTGCCACCATCCAGGAAAACCATGTTTTGCCCGATACGGCGCGCATCGTCCGGCTGGTGCGTGACGAATAGCACCGTCATGCGCTGCTCCGAATGGACGTCGGCGACCAGGTCGAGCATGTCGTCGCGCAGTGCCGGTCCGAGCGAAGCGAACGGCTCGTCGAGCAACAACACCGGCCGGTCGCGCACCAGGACCCGAGCGAGCGCGACGCGCTGCCGCTCACCGCCGGAGAGTTCGCGCGGCAGCCGGCTTTCCTTGCCGGCAAGGCCGACGCGCTTCAGCGCTGCGGCGATTGCGGCGCGGTCAGCCTCGCTCAGCATGAGCGAAGGCGAGCGGCCGAGCCCGACATTCTGCTCGAGGGACAGATGGGCAAACAGGTTGTTTTCCTGGAACACCATCGATACCGGCCGCGCTGATGGCGGCGCAGTGCTGACGTCGGCGCCGCCGATGAGCACGCGGCCTGACCGCGGCGCCTCGAAACCGGCCACCAGATTGAGCAGCGTCGACTTTCCCGAACCGCTCGGCCCCATGATGGCGGTGATTTCCGACGCCGGGAAATCGACATCGAATATAAGCGGCGTTTCACCATAGCTGAACGAGACATTATCGAGCCGCACGGCCGCGCCTTTTTCGACCGAAATCGACCGTTCCGGGCTGATCGGCATCATGATTTCTCCCTCCTTCCCAGCCAGTCCGCGGTCAGCACAAGCGCCAGGCAGACAAGGCCGAGCAGCAGCGCCAGGCCGGCCGCATCCTCGGTGCGGTAGCTGCCCATGCGCGCCAGCAACAGATAGGGCAATGTCTGCACGGAATCGCTGCCGAACAGCGCAATGACGCCGAGATCACCGAGCGACAGCGCCATGGCGAAGGCGAAGCCGGTGGCGAGCGGCCGCCGCAGCGACGGCCAGTCGACCAGACGCAACCGGTTCCAGCCCGAGATGCCAAGCTGTGCACAGAGCCGTTCGTGGCGTTCGCTCGCCGCGTCATAGGCGGGGCGGATGGCGCGGATGGCGAACGGCATCGCCATCACCGCATTGACCACAACCACCATGACAGGGGCGATCGCAAAGACATCGCTGACGCTGCGCAGGAGCAGGAACCAGCCGGCACCGATGACGATGGGCGGCACCACCAGGACGAACCCCGCACCGGTGTCGGCCAGGTGTTCGAGCAGCGTCCGCCTGCCGGTCCGCCGGGTGAGCGCCAGCGCCCGGCGCGCCATAACCAGCGACAGCGACAACGCCAAGGAGAGCAGCGCCGACAGGAGGGAGAGCACGGCACTGGTCGCCGTCGCTTGCCGCACCGCGCTCTCGCCGGCCAGGCGGCCGAGATCGGCGCCAAGCCCGGCCGACAGCGTAGCCGCCATCGGTCCGGCGACAAACAGCAGTGCCAGCCCGATCACCAGTGCGTTCAGCACGGTCTCGGCCGCACCGGCTGAAAAATACCGGCGCGGGGCTACCGGCAGATTGGCGTCGCCGGTCATATTGGCGCCAAGCCGCGTTAGTGCCAGCACGACGACGAAGGTCAGGGCAATCTGCAACAAGGTCAGCGTCACCGCCCGCGCCGGGTCGAAGTCGAAACGCAGCGCCTGGTATATGGCAACCTCCAGCGTCGTCGCGCGCGGCCCGCCGCCGAGCGTAAGCACGATGGTGAAGGAGGTGATGCACAGCATGAAAACGAGCCCGGCAACGCCCGGCAGGGCCGCACGCAACGCCGGCCATTCGATCAGCCGGAAGGCCGGCGCAGCACCCATGCCAAGCTGGCTCGCCAGCCGCCATTGGTTAGCCGGCACCGTCTGCAACGCTTCCAGGAACAGTCGCGTTGCCAGCGGCAGGTTGAAAAAGACGTGGGCGACGAGAATACCCGATAGGCCATAGATGCCGGGCCAGTTCTGGCCGCCAATCGCACCGAGCAAGCCGGCGAAATACCCGGCGCGGCCATAGAGTGCCAAGACACCGAGTGCGGCAACAATGGCCGGCAGCGCCAGCGGCACGGCGAAAAGCTGCAGGACAAAGCCTCGCCCGAAAAACTGTGGATGCCGCGACAGCGCGCGCGCGACGAACAGCGCCGGTGCGACGGAGAGCAGGGTCGACAACAGAGCCTGCCAGAGCGTGAAGCGGGCAACACGGAGGAGATAGGAATCAAAGGCGGAGGCGGCGCCCGACAGGTCGCGCATGGCTTCGACGACGAGCCCGGCGAATGCCCCGCCGATCAGCAGCGCGATGGCGGCGAGCGCGACGATACCGGCAGCGACGCGGGTATCCGATGATGGCGCGCGTTGCACGCTAGACCACCAGATTCGAGATTCTTAGCGAGGATTGCGTTCCTTCGCGCGCCCCTCTGTCCTGCCGGACATCTCCCCCACATGGGGAGAGATTGGCAGGTTCAGCGCTCCGCTCATTCCGGCAATGTCGGAGATTGGCGAAAGCCGGCATGACGGCCAATTTCCCTCCTTGTGGGGGAGATGTCCGGCAGGACAGAGGGGGGCGCCGTAGGGCGATCATCTTTCAATCCGAGCTACTTGCTCATCACCGCCAGCCACTCGTCGACCCAGGCCTTGCGATTTGCGGCGACCTCTTCCGAGCTGAACAGCAAGGTTTTGGTCGGTTTGACGAGCTTGTCGAACGCCGGATTGAGCGGCTTGTCGGTCTTGCCGGCCGGGAACATCCAGTTGGTTTCGGGAATGAGATCCTGGAATTTCGGCCCGGTCATGAAGGCGATGAACTTTTCCGCCAGCGGGTTCTTCGCGCCCTTGGTGGTGATCCCAGCGACCTCGATCTGCAGATATTCGCCTTCCTCGAAGGACGCCGCCTGGTAGCGCGAGGTGTTTTCGGCAACCATGTGGTAGGCTGGCGAAGTGGTATAGGACAGCACCATCGGCGCCTCACCCTTGGTGAACAGGCCGTAGGCCTCGCTCCAGCCCGGCGTCACCGTCAGCACCTTTGCCTTGAGTTTGGCCCAGGCTTCCGGAGCCTTGTCGCCATAGACCGACTTGACCCACAACAGCAGGCCAAGGCCCGGCGTCGAGGTGCGCGGATCCTGGATGACGATCTTGTCGCCGGCATCGCCCTCGACCAATTCCCTGAGGCTCTTCGGCGGGCTCTTCAGTTTTTCGCTATCGTAGACGATAGCGAAATAGCCATAGTCGAACGGCACGAAGATATCGTCGCTCCAGCCACCCGGCACACTGACGTCCGTCACGGCGCCATGCGGCGAAAACAGGCCGGTTGCCTTGGCGTCCGCCGTCAAATTGGTATCGAGGCCAAGCACGATATCGGCCTTGGTCGCGGCCCCTTCCAGCTTCACACGGTTGAGCAGTGCCACGCCGTCGGCGACCGAGACGAATTCGACGACGCAGGTGCACTCGGCCTCGAAGGCCTTCTTCACCGCCGGTCCCGGACCCCAATCGGCGGTGAAGCTTTCATAGGTATAGACGGTCAGCTTATCCTGTGCCGATGCCTGCCCCGGTAGGGCAAGCGCGGATGCCGCAAGCAGGATAATCGAGGCAAGAGAGTGGAAAAAACTGCGCATCGGCGCCTCCTTCGTTCGCGTTGAAAGGAATTGAGGCGTCGGGCTGTCCGAAACGTCTAATCCCTCCGCCGGTACAAACCGGATCAGGTTCAGCGGGTTGGCAGTCTTGCCTCTCAGCCGGTCCGCGAAGATCGCGTCCGGCACCCCGTTAGAGCGTTTCGACACATAGGCCCGGCCGAAGTGCTGCGCAAGCGGAAGTTTGCCGGGCATCCAAAGCGCGGCGTCCTGTTTCATCTGCCGTTTCATCTTCCGTTTCCGGGGCAGGGCTGGTAAGGGCCACGAGATATGAGCACATTCACCATCCTGCTTGGCGGCGATCTCATCCGCACGCCGCTGCTCGACCGCCAGGTCGAAGGCTCCCGCGTCATCGCTGCCGATGCCGGTATCGGCCATGCCCTTATGCTGGGCCTGATGCCGGAACTCTGGGTCGGCGATTTCGATTCCGTGCCTGCCGATTTGCCGGAGGATCTGGCCGCTGTGCCACGGCAGGTGTTTCCCGCCGAAAAGGACAAGACCGACGGTGAACTCGCTATCGCCGCCGCGCTCGAACGCGGTGCGACCAGCCTTGTGCTCGCAGGCGCCTTCGGCGGCAAACGCACCGACCACATCTTCCTGCATTTGGCGCTCAGCGTCCGGCTGGCGGAAGGCGGAACGGAAGTGCTTTTGACCAGCGGCGCACAGGAAGGTATTCCTTTGCTGCCTGGAAAGACTGGCTTCGATTATGTCGACGGTACGCTGTTTTCGGTGCTCGGCTTTTCGGATCTCGCCGGCCTGACAGTCACCGGCGCCAAATGGCCGCTCGCCCATGTCGAGGTTGCCTTCGGCTCGTCGCTGACCATTTCCAACGAGGTCAAGGGCCGGCTGGAAATCGCGCTGGCCAGCGGCCGCGCGCTGCTGCTCGCGCATCCTTTTCCCCTACCTGAAAGCTGACATGGCGCCGCCGCTTCTCAATCTCGACGGGATAAAGCTGACCTTTGGCGGCGCGCCGCTGCTCGACGGTGCCGCCCTGACGGCGTCAGCTGGCGACAAGATCGCCCTGGTCGGGCGCAACGGCTCTGGCAAGTCGACGCTCCTCAAGATCGCTGCCGGGCTGATCGAACCGCAGGACGGCGAAGTCTTCCGCCAGCCTTCGGCGACGGTGCGCTATTTGCCGCAAATGCCCGACATGGACGGTTTTGCGACCGTTCGCGCCTATGTCGAGGCGGGGCTCGGGCCCGCCGATGATCCCTACCGCGCCACCTATCTGATAGAGCATCTCGGCCTGACCGGCGAGGAACGGCCGAACGACCTCTCCGGGGGCGAGGCGCGGCGCGCGGCACTCGCCCGCGTCATGGCGCCCGAGCCCGACATTCTTCTCCTCGATGAACCGACCAATCATCTTGACCTTTCGGTTATCGAATGGCTGGAGGAGGAGCTTGCCCGCACCTCCTCGGCCCTGGTCGTCATCTCGCATGACCGCCGTTTTCTCGAACGCGTGTCACGCGCCACAATTTGGCTCGACCGCGGCCAGACCCGCCGTCTCGATAAGGGCTTTGCCTATTTCGAGGAATGGCGCGACACGGTGTTGGAGGAGGAAGAGCGCGAGCAGCACAAGCTCGGCCGCCAGATCGTGCGCGAGGAGCACTGGCTGCGCTATGGCGTGACGGCAAGGCGCAAGCGCAACATGCGCCGGCTCGGTGAGTTGCAGACCATGCGCCAGCGCTTTCGCGGTCATCGTGGCGCCGAGGGTGCGGCGACGATGACAGCCAGCGACGCCGCCGAATCCGGCAAGCTGGTGATTGAGGCCAAGAACATCGAGAAGAGCTTTGGCGATCTGACCCTGGTCAAGGGATTCTCGACACGCATCCAGCGCGGCGATCGCGTCGGTCTGGTCGGGCCGAACGGCGCCGGCAAGACGACGCTATTGAAGATGCTGACCGGCGAATTGAAGCCGGACGCAGGCACGGTGCGGCTCGGCACCAACCTGGAGATCGCCACGCTCGACCAGAAGCGCGAGGCCGTCGATCCGCAGGAGACACTGGCGCAGTATCTCACCGACGGACGCGGCGAGAACCTTGTCATCAATGGCGAGCAGCGCCACGTCGTGTCCTACATGAAGGACTTCCTGTTCAAGCCGGAACAGGCGCGCACGCCGGTGCGCGAGCTTTCGGGCGGCGAGCGGGCACGGCTGATCCTCGCCCGCGTTTTGGCGCGGCCGGCAAACCTGCTTGTGCTCGACGAGCCGACCAACGATCTCGACATGGAGACGCTGGAGCTGCTGCAGGAACTGGTCGCCGGCTTTGCCGGCACGGTGATCCTGGTCAGCCACGATCGCGATTTCCTCGACCGCACGGTGACCAGCATCATCGCGCCGGATGGCGACGGCCGCTGGATCGAATATGCCGGCGGCTATTCCGATATGCTGGCGCAGCGCGGCGGCACCAGGCTGGACGACCGCAAGGCGCGGCCGAAGGCAGAGACCGGCGAGGCGACGGCGGCAAGCAGGAGCGAAGCGGCCGCTAGCAGGGGCCTGGCCAAGAAACTGTCGTTCAAGCAGAAATTCGCGCTGGAAACCTTACCCAAGAAGATCGAGGCGGTGTCGGCCTCGATCTCGCGGCTGGAGAACAACATCGCCGATCCGGCCTATTATGAGCGCGACCCGGCGTCGTTCCAGAAGACGATTGCCGCGCTCGACAAGGAGCGCGCCACGCTGGAAGCGCTCGAAGAGGAATGGCTGGAACTCGAGATGCTGCGCGAAGAGATGGAGGGGTGAGAGGTTGAATGCACGCTCATATGCGCCTACATTATGCGCATAAATGGGAGCGGCTCCATGCCTCGATCGAATCCAAAAACCCAAAGAAAGTCGGTTAATACATCGATCGACTCCGGATTGATCGAGGACGCCAAGGCGTTGGGCATCAATATATCCCGCGCTGCAGAAGAGGGTATCGCCAAGGCGATTTCGGCCGAAAAAACCCGGCGATGGCAGGAGGAAAACAAGGAAGCGATCGAGAGTTCCAATGACTACGTCAGGCGCAACGGCTTGCCTCTGGCCAAGCACCGGCTGTTTTGATGGCGCGTTATGATTTCTACCAGACTGCCGAAGGCGACGGTTATCTTCTCGATCTCCAGTCCGACCTTCTGGGACGGCTCGACACCAAGGTAGTCGTCCCGCTGATGCCAGCCAATAAGGCTCCAGTGCCGGGCCGCCGGCTAAATCCTATCTTCACCATCAACGGTAAGGACCATGTCATGGTCACTCAATTCATGTCAGCCTTGATGACATCTGAATTGCCCATTGCCGAAGGAAATCTTTCTCGCCATCACGACGACATCGTGAGCGCAATCGACATGTTGTTCCAAGGCTTCTGAGCCAAAGAGGGGTTGGGCTGGTGAGCCGGCCTCAACCCGCCGTCTTGGTTTGCCAGGCCTTCAGCGCCTCGTCGAACACCTTCTCGCCCGGAATGCCCTTTTCCATCGTGAGCAGCGCCCGCCGCCCGGTCTTGTAGACGACCGGCACGTCGATCCAGTCCTGGCCCCTGAGCAAGGTCAGATTGGCGTCTTCATCTGCCTTGGTATCGTTGAGCGCAACCAGGAAGAAACCGTCGGCGATCTTGGCCGGGATGCCGATCAGCGGGCTGCCGGCATCCTGCTCGGAGCCCTTCATGGCGACACGCAGGATGTTGTCGACGCCGCCGCCCTCGAAGCCGTCAGGCGTCAGGAAGATCATCTCGATGATATGGCTGGCCGGCAGTGTCTGGTCGGTGTTGCGACGGATCGTCATGCGCAACTGGATATCCTTGCCTGGAATGGTCGCCTCGGCGCGGATCGCCGGCTCGGGCGGCAGGTCGCCGCCGGGCGATTCCTGCACCAGTGACCAGACGATATTGCCGGGCTCGGCCGAGCCTTGAGCGGTGCTGGTGCGCTCCTCGTAGAAGATCGCTTTCTGGCCGACGGCCAGCGCGGCTTCCGGCGGAACTACCGTCGGTGCCGCTGCCGCCACGGGCGGTGTGGCGGCCGCTGCAGGCGCTGGCGGGACAGCTGCAGCATCGGCCGGCGCTGCCGCCCCGTTGGCGGGCGGCGTTGCGGGAGTTGGTGCAGCGGACCCGTCGACTGCTGGAGCATTGGCCGTGGCTTGCGCGTCTGCGGGCGCGGCCGGTGCCGGCGCGGCGGGTACCGGGCTGGTCGGCGTTTGTGCGGCCGACGGCGGCGTGGTCAGCGCGGCGACGGATTCGCCTTCGCCGATGCCCGCCTGCCCGGCCGCGGGGCCGGGATCGACCTCGTGGCCTTCGGGCGTCAGGCGCTGCGTGAACTTCGCGCCTTCGCCGGCCTCCGTCGGAGGCGCGGCGGCCGGGACGGCCGCATCGGCCACCGGCTTGGCCGGGGCTGGCTTTACCAGCGGTTCGGTGGCGACGGTTTTGGTCCCGTCGAGGCCGAGCATGCTGCCGAACGCATCCTTGTTCAGCCACATGCCGTAACCGCCACCGGCAATGACCAGCAAGGCGACGGCAGCGGCAATCACACCGCCATAGCTGCGCCTGCGCTCGGCAGGATGGAGCCGCTGGAACCTGTCCTCCGCGGGGTCGCCGTCGTTGGAAAAGTCATCGCCCCGAAAAACCCCGTCTTGGTCATCGGCTGTCGGAAGATCCATGTCGGACGGCGGCGAACCAGCGCGCTCCTGAGAAAGAGCGACGGGCTGCGGCTTTTGCCAGTTCGACGCCGGCTTGGCGGGCGTGGGCTGCCATGCCGGCCCAGTCTGTGCCGGCCCGGTCTTTGCCGGCTCGGTCTTGGCCGGCTCGGTTTTGGCCGGCTGGCGGACATGGCTGGGCTGGTTCTTGTTGCGGTCGATGGAGGAGAAGATGTCCTCCAGCTCCGCCAGCGGATCGGATGCCGGCGCCGGTTTGCCATACTCTCGCTCAATGCTTGCGATGGCATCTTCGAGTGCACGCTTCTGCCTGGAGACGTCCGACGGCGCAAGTGGTGGATCGCGTTCGGCAATCTTCTTCGCAATCGTCGAACGAGCCTTGTCGTAGACCCTGGCGCGCACCTCCGCCGACGGCTCGCCGAGATTGTCGAGCGTCTTTTTCAGAACAGAAACAAAATCTACCATGCTTCAGTCGACCTGCATTTTGTTTCTGGGCCGGCCCCCGCAAATCAGCCGCAATGCCCGGAAAGGCTGAGAAACTAGTCTTGAAACGGATCGGTCACAAGTATCGTGTCGTCCCGTTCAGGGCTGGTGGAAAGGAGTGCGACCGGCGCGCCGATCAGCTCCTCGATGTAGCGGACGTACTTCACCGCCTGGGCCGGCAGGTCGTTCCAGCTGCGCGCGCCGGCGGTGGTGCCTTTCCACCCCTCCAGCGTCTCGTAGACCGGTTCGACGCGCGCCTGCGCGCCCTGGCTGGCCGGCAGGTAATCGATCGCCTCGCCGTCGAGGCGGTAGCCGGTGCAGACCTTGATCTCGTCCAGCCCATCGAGCACATCGAGCTTGGTCAGCGCAATGCCCTTGATGCCGTTGACGGCGACAGCCTGGCGGACCAGCACGGCATCGAACCAGCCGCAGCGGCGCTTGCGGCCGGTAACGACGCCGAATTCATGGCCGCGCGTGCCCAGGAACTCGCCGATCTCGTTCTTCTGTTCGGTCGGAAACGGGCCTTCGCCAACGCGCGTCGTATAGGCCTTGGTGATGCCGAGCACATAGCCGATGGTGCCCGGGCCGACACCGGATCCAGCAGCGGCCTGGCCGGCAACCGTATTGGAGGAGGTGACGAACGGATAGGTGCCATGGTCGATATCGAGCAGCGTGCCTTGCGCGCCCTCGAACAGGATGCGCTCGCCGGCGCGGCGCTTGTCGTCGAGGATTTTCCAGACCCGGTCCATATAGGGCAGAATCTCGTCGGCGACCGAGATCAGCTCGCTCATGATCGCCTCATGCGTGACCTCGGCATGGCCGAGCCCACGGCGCAGCGCATTGTGGTGCGTCAGCAGCCTGTCGACCTTCAAGGGCAGCGTTTCCAAATCCGCCAAATCCATCACCCTGACCGCGCGTCGGCCCACCTTGTCTTCGTAGGCCGGACCGATGCCGCGACGGGTCGTGCCAATCTTCGTTCCGGAATTGGAAGCGGCGTCCTCGCGAAATCCGTCCAGCTCCCGGTGCAGCGACAGGATAAGCGCGGTGTTTTCGGCTATTTTCAGGCGGTCCGGCGTCACCTCGACGCCCTGTGCCTTCAATTTCGCCACCTCCGCGACGAAAGCGTGCGGATCGAAGACGACGCCATTGCCGATGATCGACAGCTTGCCTTGCCGCACCACGCCGGACGGCAGCAGCGACAGCTTGTAGACCTTGCCATCGACGACCAGCGTATGGCCGGCATTGTGGCCGCCCTGGAAGCGCACGACAACGTCGGCGCGCTCGGACAACCAGTCGACGATCTTGCCTTTGCCCTCATCGCCCCATTGCGAGCCGACGACCACCACATTGGCCATGCTTCTTTTCCCTTGAGATGCCGCGCCAGGCAGCTTGAAACGGTTCGAAACGACAGGCCTCTATAGCGTCAAGACCGGGCGAGCGCGACCATTCTTTGCCGCCCAAAACGCTCCGAGGCACAACAATTTTCGCCTTTGACATCATTTACTTGCGCGAGCTGCCGCAATAGGCCCGCAACGACCGCGCATTTCTCTCCGCCTGGCCGGGACTTCACGATGCATCGAGCCGCCTATCTGTTCCTGCTGTTCACCACCTTGCTGTGGGGCGGCAACTCCGTGGCGGGGAAGCTGGCGGTCGGTCATATCTCGCCGATGACGCTGGTCTTCCTGCGTTGGCTGCTGGCGGTTCTGATCTTGCTGCCGATCGGCTGGGCAACGCTGCGCCAAGATTGGCCGGTGGTGCGCAGGCACTGGTTGCTGCTTGGCGGGCTCGGCGCTTGCGGCTTCGCCTTCTTCAACACGATCTTCTACACGGCGCTCAACTACACCACGGCGATCAACGTCTCGATCGAGCAGGCGGCGATCCCGATCGTCATCATCATCGCCAATTTTGTGCTCTTTCGCCTGCGCGTCAATGGCGTGCAGGTCATCGGCGTCGTGCTGACCATCGCCGGTGTCGCGGTGACGGCGAGCCATGGCGATCCACGCCAGCTTCTCAGGCTGGATCTCAACTTCGGCGACGCCATCATGCTGGTCGCCGTGCTTTGCTACTCGTTCTATTCGGTGGGGTTGCGGCTGAAGCCAGTCATCCGCTGGCAGAGCCTGATGCTGGCGCTGTCGGTTGCCGCACTCATCACATCGCTGCCTTTCTTCCTGTGGGAGATTGCCGCCGGCAAGGTCATCGTCCCCGATGCACGCGGCTGGGCGGTCGCGTTCTATACCGCCATCGGTGCCTCGGTCATATCGCAGATCTTCTATATCAGGGGCAACGAGCTGATCGGCGCCAACCGGGCCGGCCTGTTCATCAACCTGGTGCCGATCTTCGGTACGCTGCTGTCGGTGCTGATCGTCGGCGAGACATTCCAGCTCTATCAGGCGCTGGCGCTCGCGCTGGTGCTCGGCGGCATCGGCCTCGCCGAATACAGCGGACGGAAGACGGCGATATCCGCCGCTGAATGAAGTCGCTTGCCGCGACGTTTCACTGCGGTCCATCAACGACCGTGGAAGCGCCCCGCGTGCTGCTGCACACGGGGCGACCGAATTTCAGGCCACGCCGACGTCGAAGTGCAGCCGCTTGGCCGAGTCGATCGACTTGTGCGAGCGCACCTGCGCCAACACCTTTTCCGGGAACGGCGCATCGAGATAGAGCAATGCGATGGCATCGCCGCCCGGCCGGTTGCGGCCGAGCTGGAAATTGGCGATGTTGACGCCGTTCTCGCCGCAGACCGTGCCGAGCAGGCCGATGATCCCAGGCGCATCGGCATTCGTCGTGTAGAGCATGTGCTGGCCGACCTCGGCGTCGAGATTGATGCCCTTGATCTGGATGAAGCGCGGTTTGCCATCCGAGAAGCAGGTGCCGGCGATCGAGCGTGTCCTATGCTCGGTCTTGACCGTGAGCTTGATATAGCCGTCGAACACGCCGGATTTGTCGCGCTTGACCTCGGCGACGATGATGCCGCGCTCCTTCACCATGATCGGCGCCGACACCATGTTGACGTCGGAGACCTGCGGCCGGATCAGCCCGGCAAGGGTGGCGCTGATCAGCGCGCGCGTGTTCATCGTCGCGGTCGAGCCGTCGAACAGTATCTCGACCTCCTTGATTGGATCCTCGGTGACCTGGCCGACAAAGGCGCCGAGCACTTCGGCAAGCTTGACGAAAGGTTTCAGCCGCGGCGCCTCTTCGGCGGTGATCGACGGCATGTTGATGGCGTTGGAAACGGCGCCCTTGATCAGATAGTCGGACATCTGCTCGGCGACATGAAGGGCGACATTCTCCTGCGCTTCGGTGGTCGACGCGCCGAGATGCGGCGTCGCCACGACATTCTCCATGCCGAACAGTTCATTATACTCCGCCGGTTCGACCTCGAACACGTCGATGCCGGCGCCTGCCACCTTGCCGCTTTTCAGTGCCGCGATCAGGTCGGCCTCGACGACCAGCCCGCCACGCGCGCAATTGATGATGCGCACACCCGTCTTCATTTTGGCGATCGCCGCGGCATCGATGATGTTGCGCGTCTTGTCGGTGAGCGGTGTGTGCAGCGTGATGAAGTCGGCGCGGGCGAACAGCTCGTCGAGTTCGACCTTTTCGACGCCGAGCTCCTCGGCGCGGCTGTCCGACAGGAACGGATCGAAGGCGATGACATGCATCTTCAGGCCGACGCCGCGCGTAGCGACGATCGAGCCAATATTGCCGCAGCCGATGATGCCCAGCGTCTTGCCGGTGATCTCGACACCCATGAAGCGGTTCTTTTCCCATTTGCCGGCATGGGTCGAGGCGTTGGCCTCCGGTATCTGGCGGGCCAGCGCGAAGACCATGGCGATCGCATGCTCGGCAGTGGTGATCGAATTGCCGAAGGGCGTGTTCATCACGATGATGCCCTTGCGGCTCGCCGCCGGGATGTCGACATTGTCGACGCCGATGCCGGCGCGGCCCACGACCTTCAGCCTGGTCGCGGCGTTGATCAGCTTCTCCGTGACCTTTGTCGCCGAGCGGATGGCCAGCCCATCATACTGGTCGATCACCTCGAGCAGTTTTTCCTTATCCTTGCCGAGATCCGGCAAATAGTCGACGTCAATGCCGCGATCCCTGAAGATCTGCACGGCGGTGGTGGAAAGTTTATCCGAGACGAGAACGCGAGGCATTTGGCTTGGTCCTTTGCGATTGGCGTCCCTCCTTGAGGGGAGGGTCGGCGCGAAGCGCCGGGGTGGGGTCGGTGCGGCCGGATGCGGCCGAATCTTTCTGGATGGTGGATCGTTGAGCTCGTGTCCTTGAGCGGGTGGAGGCGACCCCACCCGGCCCTTCGGGCCACCCTCCCCTCGAGGGAGAGGGATCAGGCGGCTGCCTTCAGCGACGCCTGTTGCGCCGCAAAGGCCCAGTCCAGCCAAGGCAGCAGCGCCTCGAGGTCGGAGGCCTCGACCGTCGCGCCGCACCAGATGCGCAGGCCGGGCGGGGCATCGCGATAGGCGCCGATGTCATAGGCGACGCCTTCCTTGTCGAGCGCCGAGACAATTGCCTTGGCGAACGCAGCCTGTCCGTCGGCGTCGAGTGCAGCGACATCCGGATCGGTGAAGGAAAGGCAGACCGAAGTGTTCGAGCGCGTCGCCGGGTCGGCTGCAAGATGGCCGAGCCAGGAAGATTTCCTGACAAAGCCATCGAGCACGGCGGCATTGGCGTCGGCACGGGCGATCAGCCCATCGAGGCCGCCGATCGACTTCGCCCAATGCAGCGCGTCGAGATAGTCCTCGACGCACAGCATCGACGGCGTGTTGATAGTCTCGCCCTTGAAGATGCCCTCGATCAGCTTACCGCCGGAAGTGAGGCGGAAGATCTTCGGCAGTGGCCAGGCCGGCTTGTAAGTTTCCAGCCGTTCGACGGCGCGCGGGCTGAGGATCAACATGCCATGCGCGCCCTCACCGCCCAGCACCTTCTGCCAGGAGAAGGTAACGACGTCGAGTTTCTGAAAATCGAGCTTTTGCGCAAAGGCCGCCGAAGTGGCGTCGCAAATGGTCAGGCCCTTGCGGGTGGCCGGGATGAAATCGCCGTTCGGCACGCGCACGCCCGACGTCGTGCCGTTCCAGGTGAAGACCACGTCGCGGTCGAAGTCGATTTTCGTCAGGTCGGGCAGCGCGCCGTAGTCGGCCTCTAACCTGCGCACATCGGCTAACCTCAGCTGTTTGACCACATCGGTGACCCAGCCGGAGCCGAAGCTCTCCCAGGCGACCATGTCGACGCCGCGTTCGCCGAGCAGCGACCACAGCGCCATTTCGACCGCGCCGGTGTCCGAGGCCGGCACGATGCCGATGCGATAGTCTGCCGGAACCTGCAGATTTTCCCGCGTCAGCTCGATCGCTTGTTCGAGCTTGGTCTTGCCGATCTTGGCGCGATGCGAGCGTCCGAGCGCGGCATTTTTGAGCGCCGCGACCGACCAGCCGGGACGTTTTGCACAGGGACCTGAGGAAAAATTGGGATTTGCCGGACGGAGTCCGGGCTTCGTCTGCGTCGTCATCGTGGCTATCCTTCCAGATAGTGGCCCCTCGTTGGGGAGGGGTGGCCCACGGACGGCGATATGCGTTCAGGCTTTCGGCGTCAAGGGGAAAGTTTTCGTCGCTGTCAGGATATTGCCAGCGCCCGGAGCGAAAAAGCAAACGGCGGGCCTACGACCCGCCATTGTTAACGCCTCGGCTTCGATCGAGCCTACCAGAGATCGTAGCGTAGTCCGACTTTGACTTGATGATTGTTGATTCCTTTGCGGATCGGAAAAGAAGTCAGGCTCTCGGCAGTCACATATTCGGCGTCTGGCGCGGAAAAATACTGATAGCCCAGATCGACTGAGACGTTCTTGGACACTTGGTAGGCAAGGCCGGCATTCAGCGTGTAGGCGAAGGAGTATTGGGTCTTGTTGTCACGCAGGACGAAATCGTCGGCGGGGTTGGCATTGTCGGTGAAGTAGCTCGCCGAGAGGCGACGCTTGCTCTGGACGACACCGATACCAGCGCCGAGATAAGGTGTGATTCCGACATAGGTGCCAAGGTCGACATAGCCATTGAGTATGCCTGAGAAGGCATAGTTCTTCAGGGTCGCCGATGCCACGGTCGTTCCGTCGTTATAGCCGACGTCGATCTTGTTGCCGGGAAGATAGCCGACATTGAGATCGGCGCGCAGATAGTCATTGAAATGGTAGCCGAAGCCAATGCTGGCGAAGATGGGATCTTCCTTTTCGTCGAACCTCGCGGGCGTGAAGGCGAAATCCTCATCCTTGAAGCTCTTCTGCACCAGATAGGAGACATCGCCGCGCAGATACCATCCCGAGCCAACCTCGACCGGCACATAATCCGGCGCCTGGTCGACATAGACCGGCGGATCGTAGTCGGCGCCAAGCGCCGGCGTGAGCGGCATCAGGACGATTGCTGCAAGCGCCAGCACTACAGGCGATTTGAATGTCATGGTCCCCGGCTCCCGAACTTGGCGCATTCGCGATCGCACGCGCCGTTTCAGGAAGCATTGTTAACCATAGTGGTTAAGTGCAGGTTAAGGATAACAAGGCGTTAGCGGTTGATTTGAGCGGCTTTCGCTCTTCGGGCTGGACGGTATTACAGAGCGCCGCGGCATCTTTAGGCAGCCAAACGAAAACCGCCCGACTTAAGCCGGGCGGTCGACGAATTCCTCGATTTCGAAGCGACTACTTCGTGTAGACAGGCTCGGGTTCCGGAACATAGGGCTCCGGGGGCGGAGCACAGTCCGACCTGCCGAACTGGTAGCGCAGGCCGCCGCGCACTTCGTGCACGTTGATGCCTCGGTCATAGCCTGGGCCGACATTGCTATCTGAAGCATAGTCGAACATCTTGCCGCCATTGATGTGGCTGAAGCGGTAGCCGACATCGAGCTTGACGCGGTCGGTCAGGCAGTAGGATGCGCCCGCCATGGCAGCATATGCAAAACGCCAGCCTTTACCGCCATGATGCTCGAACTCGCCGTCATCGTCGACGTTGTGCAGATCATCCCATTTGACCCAGGCGCCGCCGATGCCGGCGCCGACATAAGGCGTGACGCCATGCCAGGTGCCGATGTCGACATAGGCGTTGGCCAAGAGCAGCAGCGCCGAATAGGACGAGGTGTCGACGGATGTGCAAGGGGTTTGTAATACGCCGCAGAAGCCGTTGGTCGAGCCGCGGAATTTGGATTTGCTCATCCAGTCCAAGGTGAGATCGGTACGGAAATGCTCGTCGATCTGGTAACCAACACCGCCACCGGCCGAGAAGGCGCCATCCAGCTTGCCTGTATCGAACTTGCCGGGATTCTGGGGCGCTACACCGTAGGTGATATAGTCGCCACCGCGAAACTTCGACCAGTGATAGTCGATATCGCCGCGGATATACCAGCCGCCATACTCGGCCGGCGGCTCGTAGGCGATCGGTGGCGGCGCCTCCTCGACCACCGGCGGCTCGACGAAATCGGCGGCGAATGCCGGCCCGACGCCGGCAAACAGCGCGGCCAGGAGAGCCATTCTTGCTGTGTTGAACATGCTTATCACCCCTGAGAACCCTCGAACGGCGAACGCGCCCGAAATATGATTGACCTCAGTTGTGGATAATGAATCGGAAAGGTTAAAAGGCGTTTAACCGTATCGATTAACCACGAATCTCTAAAATCCGAGGATTCTGGCGGCCGTTGCTGTTGCAGGACTGACAGGCGATCCAACAAAAAGCCCGCCGGCAAGGCGGGCTTTTTGAACTGATATTGGAGGGAGATCAGGCGGCGCTGCGCGTTTCCGAAATGACCTCGACGATGTCGTTGACCACGGACTCGACAAGCTGCGGGTCGTCGCCCTCCGCCATGACACGGATGAGCGGCTCCGTGCCGGATGGCCGGATGACCAAGCGCCCGGCCTTGCCGAGGCGATGGCGCGCATCTT
This sequence comes from Mesorhizobium sp. M1399, assembly GCF_040317735.1. Taxonomy (NCBI): domain Bacteria; kingdom Pseudomonadati; phylum Pseudomonadota; class Alphaproteobacteria; order Hyphomicrobiales; family Phyllobacteriaceae; genus Mesorhizobium; species Mesorhizobium sp. M1399. The sequence continues at coordinate 385,109 of NZ_JAMYKZ010000002.1, read as the reverse complement.
CGATCGCTGCCTTGACCGGCGCCTCCTCCAGCGGCTTGCCGCCGGAAATATGCACGTTCTTCAACAGCTGCGGCACCGGCTCGAACTTCTTCGACAATTCGCTGACCGGCCGGTTCTGCCGCTTGATGCAGGCGAGCACCTGGAGCGCCGAGACGAGGCCGTCGCCGGTGGTCGAGAAATCGGACAGCACGATGTGGCCCGACTGTTCGCCGCCGACATTGAGCCCATGGGCACGCATGTGCTCGACGACATAGCGGTCGCCGACCTTGGTGCGATGCAACTGCAGGTTCATGTCGCCGAGGAAGCGTTCGAGGCCGAGATTGGACATCACCGTCGAGACGACCCCGCCGCCGGCCAGCCGCCCGCTCTGGTGCCAGGATTCGGCGATCAGCGCCATGATCTGGTCGCCATCGACGATCGCGCCGTTCTCGTCGACAATGACGACGCGGTCGGCATCGCCGTCGAGCGCTATGCCGATATCGGCGCGCACCTCGTGCACCTTCTTTTGCAGGCCGGCCGGATGGGTCGAGCCGCATTCCTTGTTGATGTTGAAGCCGTTGGGCTCGACATTGATGGCAACGACCTCGGCGCCGAGTTCCCATAGCGCGTCGGGCGCCACCTTGTAGGCGGCGCCATTGGCGCAATCGACGACGATGCGCAGGCCCGACAGCGACATCGAGCGCGGCAGCGTGCGCTTGGCGAATTCAATATAGCGGTCATGCACGCCGTCGACGCGTTTGGCGCGGCCGAGCCCATCAGAATCGGCAAGCGCCAGTTCGATATCCTTGTCGAGCATCCCCTCGATACGCTCCTCGATCTCATCGGACAGCTTGTAGCCATCGGGGCCGAACAGCTTGATGCCATTGTCGTAATAGGGGTTGTGCGAGGCAGAGATCATCACCCCTATATCAGCGCGCAGCGAGCGCACCAGCATTGCAACCGCTGGCGTCGGGATCGGGCCGAGCAGGAAGACATCCATGCCGGCGGCGCACAGGCCCGACACCATCGCGTTCTCGATCATGTAGCCGGAAAGCCTGGTATCCTTGCCGAGCACGACGCGGTGGCGGTGGCTGCCGCGCTGGAACGAGAGGCCGGCGGCCATGCCGACCCTCATGGCGACCTCCGCCGTCATTGGAAACTTGTTGGCGCGCCCACGAATACCGTCCGTACCGAAATAATGTCCTGCCATGCTAGCCAGCTTCCCGATGGTTCTTTCCGAGCATCTCATGCCATAAAATCGGCCGAGCTCTGTCATCACATTGTATGATTATGGACGACCAATCCTTAGAAAATTGTTGTCTTGTGTGTTTTGCGTCACGCTAATGTGTTGATTTTCAAGTTTCGAGCCCTTGTTGCGGCAGCAGCATCAGAAACGTCAACCTCAAACCTCATCTGGATCCTTTGGTTTGTGACAGTGTGGCCTTGAACCCGAATCCGCATCGCGCTGCTTCAGACAGAGATAGGCTCAGGTCCGTCGCACCCGCCGATTTGACTGGCTGTCATGCGACGCAGTGTACTCGCTGGGAACGAGCCATATGCGCGCTCTCCGTGCAATGCACCCGGACGAACTTGGCTGGGAAACAGTCCCGGCAACGAATTCATCACCTTAAAGAAAAGAATGCACTTCTAAATTGTCTCTACGCTACTTAGCATCTGGCGCAACCAGCCGTTGAGCGCTATTGCTGCACTGGGACATATCATGAACCGCCATAGGGAGAAAACGCATGCTCATCCATCGACTTGCCACTTTGACGGGCCTTGCCGTCGCGACCTTATTCCTGGCGGCGCCTGCCAATGCGCTGACCATGGCCGAGTGCAGCACCAAGTATAACGCGGCCAAGGATGCGGGAACGCTTGGCGGGCAGAACTGGAACCAGTTCCGCAAGGCCCAATGCGGCACCGATGCCACCGCCGCTACGACCGATCCCGCCCCAGCCAAAGCCACGGCCAAGGCCGCCGACACCACCAAGGCAGCCGCCGGCGACGATGCGGCGCCTGGGCTGACGGCGAAGGAGTGCAGCACCAAGTACCAGGCGGCAAAAGCCGCCGGCACGCTGAACGGCATGAAGTGGAACGATTTCCGCAAGACCCAGTGCGCCGCCGACGCGACGGCAGCCGCACAACCCGCCGCCACGACCAAGGCTGCGGCAGCCACCGCCGACGACGCTGCGCCGGGCCTGACGGCCAAGGAATGCAGCACCAAATACCAGGCCGCCAAGGCTGCCGGCACGCTCAACGGCATGAAATGGAACGATTTCCGCAAGAGTGAATGCGCCGCCGGCGCAACTGCAGCGGCACAACCTGCCGCGGCACCTGCCAAGGCGACGACAGCTGCCGCGACCGATACCGGCAAAGGCCTCAGCATGGCTGATTGCAGCGCCAAATATCAGGCCGCCAAGTCCGGCAATACTTTGAACGGCATGAAGTGGAACGACTTCCGCAAGAGCCAATGCGGCGCCGGCGCAGCCGACGACGACGACACCCTGCCGGCTCCCGATGCGAAGTACACCGGCGATCCGCAAGCGCCGACCATCACCGCCCCCCAGGGCGTGAAATTCCCGACGGCGATCTCCAAGAAATACGCTACCGAGACCCCGGCCAAGGGCCGCATGCACACCTGCCTCGACCTGTATTACGCCAACAAGGACGCCAACACGCTGGGCGGCCTCAGGTGGATCCAGAAGGGCGGCGGCTTCTACAGCCTCTGCAACGCCAAGCTGAAGAGCTGACCAGCGCCATCATCCGACGACATGAGCCCGCGAGCCGCAAGGTTCGCGGGCTTTTTTGTTGCTGCATGCTGCCGCGCGTTCCGAAGAGGCGGCATCCGCGCGCAGTCGGCCGCCGCTCTAGCGATCTCCCGCCTCGTGGGGGAGATGTCCGGCAGGACCCGGCAGGACAGAGAGGGGCGCTGTCCCGCCGACATCGATGGTCGGCAGCACGCGCCACGTTTGGTCGAAGGAGCCTGAAACAAAAAACCCGCCTCGGCGGGCGGGTCGTTGGAGCCAATTGGCACCATACGCAAATTAGTAGCATAGCTGCCGGCACAAAGCAAGAACAAAATGTGGCGCCGTCGGCAAAAAACTGCGAATTTCCTTCACCGGCGCGCCTTGTCGATCTTCCCGAAGTCGTCAACGAGGACGATAGAAGGCCGCGTTCCTTCGCGCCCCTCTCTGTCCTGCCGGACATCTCCCCCGCGAGGGGGGAGATTGGCCGTCATCGTCACTTTCGCCAATTTCCAGCGATGCAGGAAGGGTCGCATTCCCCAAAGAAAAACGCCGCGGTCAGAGCCGCGGCGTTTCGAAGTCGATCTCTCCTGGGCCGGAGCCTAGCTTGACGGCTGGGGTTCCATACCGCCTTCGGGCTCGGGGCCCTTCTTGCGGCGGCCGGACTTCGGCACGGCCGAGCCGCGGCTCGGCGGTGTGTCGTCGCCGAGGTCGCGTGCGGGCTTATTGCCGGCGATCAGCTGCTTGATCTCCTCGCCGGACAGCGTCTCGTATTCGAGCAGGCCTTGCGCCAGCGCGATCCATTCCTTCTTCTTCTTGGTCAGGATGGACCTTGCCGTCGAATAGGCCTCGTCGATCAGCCGGCGCACTTCGGCGTCGATGATCTGCGCCGTCTCTTCCGAGATATTCTGCGTGCGCGCCACCGAATGGCCGAGGAACACCTCCTCCTGGTTGTCGCCATAGGCGACATGGCCGAGCTTGTCGGAGAAGCCCCAGCGCGTCACCATGGCGCGCGCCAGCTTGGTCGCCTGCTCGATATCGGAAGAGGCGCCTGAGGTGATGTTCTCCTTGCCGAACTTGAACTCCTCGGCGACACGGCCGCCCATCATGATGGCGAGGCGCGAGATCATGTATTTGTAGCTCATCGAATAGCGGTCGCCTTCCGGCAGCTGCATGACCATGCCGAGTGCCCGGCCGCGCGGGATGATGGTCGCCTTGTGCAGCGGATCGGCCGACGGCACATTGAGCGCCAGGATGGCGTGGCCGGCCTCGTGATAGGCTGTCAGCTCCTTCTCAGCCTGCGTCATCGCCGACGAGCGGCGCTCGGCGCCCATCATGATCTTGTCCTTGGCGTCCTCGAATTCGGCCATGGTGACGAGGCGTTTGTTGCGCCGCGCCGCCATCAGGGCGGACTCGTTGACCAGGTTCATCAGGTCGGCGCCGGAAAAGCCCGGCGTGCCGCGTGCGATCACCTTGAGGTCGACATTGGGCGCCAGCGGCACGTTGCGCACATGCACCTTCAGGATCTTCTCGCGGCCGACGATGTCGGGATTCGGCACCACCACCTGGCGATCGAAGCGGCCCGGCCTGAGCAGCGCCGGATCGAGCACGTCGGGCCGGTTGGTGGCGGCGATCAGGATGATGCTTTCGTTGGATTCGAAGCCATCCATCTCGACCAGCAGCTGGTTCAGCGTCTGCTCGCGCTCGTCATTGCCGCCGCCGAGGCCGGCACCGCGATGGCGGCCGACGGCATCGATTTCGTCGATGAAGATGATGCAAGGGGCGTTCTTCTTGGCCTGGTCGAACATGTCGCGGACGCGGCTTGCACCGACGCCGACGAACATCTCGACGAAATCCGAGCCCGAAATGGTGAAGAACGGCACGTTGGCTTCACCGGCGACCGAGCGGGCGAGCAGCGTCTTGCCGGTTCCGGGAGGACCGACGAGCAGCACGCCGCGCGGGATCTTGCCGCCGAGCCGCTGGAATTTCTGCGGGTCGCGCAGGAACTCGACGATCTCTTCCAGATCTTCCTTGGCTTCGTCGACGCCGGCGACGTCCTGGAAGGTGACGCGGCCATGCGCTTCGGTCAAAAGCTTGGCCTTCGACTTGCCGAAGCCCATGGCGCGGCCGGAACCGGACTGCATCTGGCGCATGAAGAATATCCAGACGCCGAGGATGAGGATCATCGGCAGCCAGGATATCAGGGTGCCAAACAGCGAATTGGAGCCGTCGGATTCAGGACGCGCATTAATGGTGACGTTCTTGTCCTGCAACCGCGAAACCAGCGACGGGTCCCCAGGCGAATAGGTCTGGAAGCCGTTGGAGCTGTCCGTGTAGTTGCCGGAGATACGGGCGCCGGCGATGGTCACCGACTTGATCCGTCCCGCCGCGACCTCCTGTAGGAACTGCGAATAGGGGACATCGCTCGAGGCTCCACGCGTCTGCGGCGTTTGGAAAAGATTGAAGAGAGCGATGAGCAGGACCGCTATGATCGCCCAGAGCGCGAGGTTGCGATAATTTGGATTCATCAATTGTCCCGTTGGCGCCCGCTGGGCGGACGCACGTCGTGAGAGGAAACTTGGCCCTAACATAGGGAGAGCGTCTCCCCTTGCCAAGCATAACAGCAGGTCTCGGTTAAGCTTTCGCCCGTGGTAGGCCGGCACTGTGGCCGCCGAATGGCGCGGCTGGAACCGGCGCCGCGCCAAGCAACGCGGCGACGGCATCGGCCGGCGCCAGATCGAAGGACGGCAGGAAACGGGCGAAGGGCGCGACTGCCGGATATGCGGCGACCGCCGCCGGCATCGGGCTTTCCTCAGGCAAACCCGGGCCTTGCCCAGGCAGACCAAGGCATTCGCCATCCCGCCATAGCGCTGGTTCGGCGGCCAAGGCGGCACGCACAAGGCTTGCCGGCGTGCCATGCCCGGCAATTGCCCGCTTTGCGGCAAGAGCCACCCCGAGCGGGGCAACCAACAGCGGCGCGATCAACAATGCACCTGAACTGTCGCTCAATGTGATCCGTCTGCGGCCGTCCCAAAGGGCATTGTCGGAAACCGCAACAGCGGGCGGCAGATCGCGCAACTCACGATGCAGAAAGATGCCGGTACGCCGGGCATCGACCACGCTCCGCGACAATGTGGCACAAAGCGGCCCGGCCCGGAGCCGGCCGAAAAGGGCTTCGCCGCGGGCCTGGTCGGGAAGGAAGGTGGTACCGCCGGTCGCCGCCAGCAGGATGCGCAGCGCATAAATAGCCGCCCGGCGGTCGGCGACCGTCGCAAAATCCTGATCGAGGCGGACGAGGCCGGCGGCCGGCCTGGAGGCCAAGCCGCGGATCAGCATGGCCGCGCGCTGTCCTAACTGCTCACGCTCGACCGCCGCCTTTCTGGCCAGCGCCATCGTTTCAGCCATGCGAAGCGCATCGTTGCCTTCAACAAGTGCCGCGCGGACGCGCGGCCGCTCGAAAGCAGTGTCGGCATTGGTCGGATCTTCGATCCAGGCGACCTGTTCGCGCCGGAGGAATTTGCGCAGCTCCGCACGCCGCACGCCGAGCAGTGGCCGCACGATCCAGTACCGCCAGTCGTAGAGGGTTGCCGGCGCCATGCCGGCAAGGCCCCGCGGCCTCTCCTCACTTGGCACCTCGTCACGCGCTTGCCTCATCAGCACGGTCTCGGCCTGGTCGTCGGCGGTGTGGCCGGTCAGGATCAGCCCGACGCCTGCCGCTTCGGCGGCCTCGGCGAGCAGCCGGTATCGGGCTTCGCGCGCGGCGGCGGGCAGGCCGGTCGCTGGTTTGTGCCCCGACCAGACGACGATGCGATGGGCAATGCCGCGCGCCGCGCACAGCCTGGCCACGGCTTGCGCTTCCGCTGCCGCTTGCGGCCGCAATTGGTGATCGATCGTCACCGCTAGCAATTTCGTTGCCGGTGCGGTACGGTCGAGATGGGCTTTGAGGAGGAGGAGAAGGGCGGTCGAGTCGCTGCCGCCGGACACGGCCACAACAGCGCCGTTGGAAAAGTCGATCCGCGAAAAATCCGAAAGATCAGGCTCGGTGTCGAGCGTCATGCATGTCGCCCAAAAGTGGGCCCGGTTTTGGGGCAACGACGTGCAACAGAAAAACTAGCACGCCGCGAGTGCCCTTTCCTGCTTGACCCGCTCCTTGAGCGCGCCGGAAATATCGGGGTAGCGCTTGCCGATCTCGCTGAAGGTGGCACAGGCCACGTCGCGCTGCTTCAGCCCGACCAGTGAGACGCCGAGCTTCAGCAGCATGTCTGGCGCTTTCTTGGCCTTGGGATAGTCCTTGCTGGCTGCGAGGAAAGTCTCGGCCGCATCGCGGTATTTCTGCTGGCCGAGCAGCGATTCACCGAGCCAGTAATGCGCGTCCGCCGCTTTGGCGTCCCGGGGAAACCGAGCGATATGGTCGCGGAAGCCCTGTTCGGCGGTGCTGTAGTCGCCCGACAGGATGAACTGGTAAGAGTTGCGGTAAAGCTCCTCCGGGTCGTTGGTCGAGGGGAGTGCCGCGACCACCGTATCGTCGGATTTGCCGGCCTTGTTGCCGGCTGCGTTGGCGCCGTTGGCTGGGGCCGTATTCTGCTCCGGCGCGTTCGCCTGCGCATTGCCATCGGCTTCGACGACATTGCCGTTTTTGTCGACGGTGATGGTGCCGAACGTCTTGGGCGGCGCGCCGGGGATCAGCTTGCCGGGATCGCCGTTGGGCGATTCGACGATGACGTCCTCGACGCTCTTGTCGCCGGCTGGCGGCGTGTCGGCAGCGGCCGGAGCCTGCGTTGCAGGCGCCTCCGCCACGTTACTGTCGCCGTTGGGGTTGTCGCTGTTGGGCGCCGCCTCGGACTTCTTCTGCTCGGCCGGCTGCTGCGCGCCTTGCGGACCGCCTTCCAACTGCTGGAAGCGGAATTCGTTGTCTTCCTGCTGCTTGCGGATCTGCTCCTGCATCTGCAGGACCTGGAAGTTGAGTTCCTCGATCTTGCCGTTCATCTGCCGGAGCTGTTCCTCCAGCGCCGGAGTGCCGGTGCCATCCTGTTGCGCGAGTTGAACCTGATCCGGCTTTTTCTTTTCACCGAAAATGCCGGGCAGTTTGATCGTCGGCAGATGGAAGGAAAAGCCGCTTTCCGATGACTGCTCGGTGCCGCTTGCCCCGTCAGCAAGTGCCGCGATACTTGATACGAGCAGCAGCGCAAGCGTGCCGCTCAAGACCGATCTGAAATGCATGTGCCTCTCGCCGTGAAACCGTTGTTGCGCGCCTCTCACTCGAAGTAGACCAGCCAACTGGGACTAGCCAGACGCTCTCGGCTCTTAACAGGACGTGAGACTTCGGCCAAATTTTGTTTGGAGCGGGCAGATATGAAAAAGGCGGCCCTTTGGCCGCCTTTCGCACCAAGTGTTGCATTTATGCCGATCAGGAGCCGGCGCCGCCCAGGGTGGTTACGGCGCGGCGGTTCTGCGACCAGCAGGAGATGTCGTCGCAAACCGCGACCGGACGCTCCTTGCCATAGGAAATGGTCTTCAGGCGCTGCGCCGAAACGCCCTTGGCGACCAGGAAGTCGCGGGTGGCGGCAGCACGGCGGGCGCCGAGCGCCAGATTGTATTCGCGCGTGCCGCGCTCGTCGGCATGGCCTTCGATGACGATGGCATACTGCTTGTACTGGTTCAGCCACTGTGCCTGGCGCGCCAGCGTCGTCTGCGCATCGGCGCGGATCGACGACGAATCGGTGTCGAAGAAGATGCGGTCGCCGATGTTGACGGTAAAGTCCTGGGCTGACCCGGGCGTTGCCGCACCAGCGCCGTTGAGGCCGAGATCGGCGGCGCTGTTTGGCGTCTTCTTCGAGGCGCAACCGGTGATCGCGAGCATCGCGACCAGCGCGATCATGACCGGGTTTGTGGTAAGTGCTGCGATACGGCCCATGCCGCCTCTCCTTCGCAATTCGAGTGATTTCATTGATCGTCCAGTAACCACGTTTGGGTTAACCGGCGCTCAAGAAACACGGTTAAAATTTGGTTTCGGCTGCCGTCCACAACCGTTCTGCCGAGGGCTACTCAAGGGCGACAATGAGCGCGGACCGTAGGCGGAAATGCGGCCAAAACATGAAAAAGAGGGAATTGAAGAATTGAAGAGTTGAGGAATTGAGGAAAGAGATCACCTCAGCTTCTCTCTGAGATTGACCAGCATTCCGTAGATGCGGGCATAGGATTGCAACCAGTCGTCGCGTTGCACCTGTGTGATATACTCGAGGTCGAACGCATACGAAATCCACGTCTCCACTTCACTGCATGACCCTATGGCCATCGAAATGAAGCGTGCGAATTCGGGCTTGGAGCGGGTCTGTTTGGCAAAACCCTCAGCCAAATTGGCGCAGATCGCCTTGCTGGAACGACGTAGTTGATCGGCGAGCGCGTATTGCTCCATTTTCGGAAAAGCAAGCGTGGCTCTGTGTACCCCAAGGGAAACCGCATAGGCGCGCTTATAGACTTCCAAATCCCTCGCGTGCTCGATGTAGGCCCCTGGCTTCTCCATTCTTCAGTTCTTCAACTCGTCAGTTCGTCAATTCCTCAGTTCCTCTATTCGAGCAGCGGCGACCAGGCCGGATCCGAGGCGAAGTTCGCTGTCGGGATCGACTGTTCGTTGCGGCCGGTGAGGTCGACCGACACAAGTTTTGGTCCGCCATTGGAATCGCGGAAGAACATCACCACCCGGCCGTTGGGTGCCCAGGTCGGCCCTTCCTGCTGAAAGCCGGTGGACAGGATGCGCTCACCCGAACCGTCGGTGCGCATGACGCCGATCTGGAATTCGCCGCCGGTCTGCTTGGTGAAGGCGATGAGATCGCCGCGCGGCGACCACACCGGCGTCGAATAGACGCCGTCGCCGAACGAGATGCGGGTCTGGCCCGAGCCGTCGGCGCCCATCACATAGATCTGCGCCCGGCCGCCGCGGTCCGAGGTGAACACCACCTTGCTGCCGTCGGGCGAGTAGGACGGTGAGGTATCGATGGCGGTCGAATTGGTAAGCCTGGTCGTCGAGCGGCTTCTCAGGTCCATGGCGAAGATGTTGGAATTTCCGTCGTCGCGCAGAAGGCTCATGATTACTTTCTGGCCGTCCGGCGAAAAGCGCGGCGCAAACGTCATGCCGGGGAAATTGCCGACCAGCTCGCGCTGCCCCGTCTCGATCTGCAGCAGGTACACCCGCGGCTGACCGCTCTCGTAGGACATATAGGTGATTTCCTGCCGGTTCGGCGAGAAGCGCGGCGTCAGCACGATCGACTTGCCGTTCGAGAGATAGCGGACGTTGGCGCCGTCCTGGTCCATGATGGCAAGCCGCTTCTTGCGCGCATTCTTGGCACCGGACTCGTCGATGAAGACGACGCGCGTGTCGAAATAGCCCTTCTCGCCGGTCAGCCGTTCGTAGATGGCGTCGGCGATGATGTGGGCGACGCGCCTGGTATTGGCGTCGTTGGCGAAGAACTGTTCGCCCGACATCTGCTGGCCGGCAAAGGTGTCCCACAGCCGGTACTGGGCGCGGACACGGCCGTCAGCCTCCTTGCCGACACTGCCGGTAACCAGCGCCTGCGCATTGATCACCTTCCAGTCTTCGAAGCGCGGCGTCGCATCAGGGTTCGAGATCTTTTCGATGAAGGCGCTTTTGTCGATCGGCGCGAACAGGCCGGAGCGTTTCAGGTCGGCACTGACGATGTCGGAAATCTCGGCGCCGAGCGCATCGCCGCCCTGGAAATCGGTGATGGCGATCGGCAACGGCTCGACATTGCCCTTGTTGACGTTGAGCTCAACGAGCGCTCGCGCCGGCAGGGTGGCAGCAACGGTCATGCCCAGCGCCATCGCTGCGATCGCCAGGAGCGGCTTGAGAATGGATTTCATGTCTTCTCGCTTCTCTTCAAGGATTCTATGGGGGCGCCGGCCTAGAGGCCCAGCATCTCCCTCGGATCGAAAGTGACCTGGATGTCGGACCAGATGTCCTGCTTGCCTGCGGGAACCTGCAAGCCAGCCATGTCGCATTTCTGAACCGCGCGAACGGCACTTTCGTCAAACGGGCGGTTTCCGCTCGACTTTTCGACAGTAGGCCGGCCATCCAGCTTGCCCGACGCGTCAAGATTGAAGCGGACCACGGCGACGAGATCCTCCGCGCCTTCCACTCCGACTGGCAGGGTCCAGCATCCTTGAAGCTGATTTTCCAGGGTTCCCATCTCCGATTTGGAGAGCTTCTGGCCCTGATCCTTGTCGCCGCCGAGCGAAGACTGTTGGGTCGAGCGCTTGGCGCCGCCACCGGCCGGCTTCCGCTTGTCGAGCAGAGCCGAAATCTCGTCGGCGTTGAATTGCTTGTCGTCCGATTTCGGCTTGGATGAGGCTTCCTTGACCGGCTTGTCGGCATCCTTGCGCTCCGGCGCCTTGGCGCTTTCGGCCTGGACCGGCTGCGGCTTCGGCCGAGCCTCAGGCGCGGGGGCCGAGTCGGGAAGCTGCGCCTCCTCGGTTGGCGGTTCCTTGGCAATCGCCTCGGCGACGGCGTCCGGCTTGACCTCGGGCTGTGGATCGATCGCGGCGGTCTTGTCCTGCGGCGGCGTGGGCGTCGGCTCCTTGGCCGGCGTCGGCTTGGGCTCGGTCTGCTTGACCGGTTCTGGCTTGACCTCTTCCTTCGGCTGCGGCACCGGCGCTACCTCCGTAGCGGGAATTGGCTTCGGCTCTTCCTTCGGCTTCGGCACGTCCTCGGGCTTGGGCTTTTCGACCGGCGTCGGCGCGGGTGGCGGGGCCGCCGTCATGTCGACTGGCTGGGGCTTGGGCTCAGGTGTCGGCGGCTTGTCGGTGTCGACGCTGTTATCGCCGACTTTCTGGGCGTCGGGAACGATGTCGGGACGCTGCGTCGGCACCGGCGCCGGCTTGTCGTGCATCACAGCCTTCTTGTCGCCTTGCAGGATCTGTGCCGTCGCTTCCATCGGCACGATCTCGACCGACACCGATTCCGCATCAGACGCGGGCATCGCGGGCGGCGAGGACAACGTGAACAGGCCGAAGGCCAGCGCCACCGTATGCAAGATCACCGATGTGGTGAGGCCGGTCCGCATGTTCTTGTCTACTGATCCTGTTCCTGCAGTGACAGGAGACTCATGTTCTTGTAGCCAGCGGCTTGGACATAGCCCATGACCTTCAGAGCCGCTCCATAATTGGTTGCCTTGTCGGCGCGAACGAAAATGCGCTCGTCATAGCCGGTCTTCGAAATCGCCTGCAGCTTTGCCACCAGTTCCTCGATCGGGATCTCGGTTTCCTGAATGAAAATCTGGCCGGCGGCATTGATTGATAGGGTAATCGGTTGCGTGTCGGCCGCAATCGGCTTGGCCTGAGTTTCCGGCAGATCGACCGGAACGCCGACCGTCAGCAACGGCGCCGCGACCATGAAGATGATCAGCAGCACCAGCATCACGTCGACCATCGGCGTGACGTTGATCTCCGATATCAGGGCGTGATGGCGGCCGCGCCGCCTGTGGCCGCGCCCGCCGCGTCCTCCGCCACCTGCGCTTACGGACATTCCCATGATCGTTCCTCAGGCCTTCTGCGCGACTTTTTCATCGATTTGGCGCGAGAGTATGGCGGAGAACTCATCCGCGAACCCTTCCATGCGGACCGCGATCTTGCTCGCGTCCGACGACAGCTTGTTGTAGGCGATGACGGCGGGGATGGCGGCGAGCAGGCCGATGGCCGTCGCCAGCAGCGCCTCAGCGATACCGGGCGCGACCACCGACAGGCTGGTGTTCTTCGAGGCGGCGATCGCCTGGAACGAAGTCATGATGCCGATAACCGTGCCGAACAGGCCGATGAAGGGCGCCGCCGAGCCGGTGGTGGCGAGAAAGCCGAGCCGCCCTTCCAGCTTTTCCATCTCCCGGGTCAGCGCCAGATCCATCGCCTTGTCGATGCGGGTCTGCAGGCCGAGCGGCGATTTCGCGCCCTTCTCGAAGCTCTTCTTCCATTCGCGCATGGCGGCGACGAAGATCGCGCTCATGCCGGTCGTCTTGCGGTCGGCGAGCGTGCGGTAAAGTTCTTCCAGCGACTGTCCCGACCAGAACACCTGTTCGAAGCGATTGAGCGCCAGCCGCATGCGGGCATAGGCGACGAGCTTGTCGACGATGATCGCCCAGGTCCAGATCGAGGCGCAGAGCAGCCCGATCATGACCAGCTTGACCACCCAACCGGCCTGCATGAACAAGGCCCAAATCGATAAATGCGCGCCCGGTTCGGCGAGAGCGATGTTTTCCATGTTACGTCCTTAAAGATTTTCCGGGCGTGGCTGGCGGCTGGCCCATGGGCATCCCTTGTGGTCCGTTCGCGTTAAGCTGGCGGAATAACCCCAAATGCACCATTGGCGGCCTTTTCGGGGCAAATATTGGTGAAAGGAAGGCGCTTGGATTCTCCCAATCTTAACCAATCCCTTCATGGACCGTTATGGTTAAGGATGGGTTAGGACGTACAGCGCGGCGCATTGCCGCGCCCCGACGAGCCGCCGGCGGTCCTGGCCCCCTAACCGAGAGCTCCGGGATCGTCCGCCTCTGAACCCTTATTTGCGCGTTCTGGGCATGAAGGCTGCGATCCAGTCCTTGGGAAAGCGCCGCGGCCGTCCGTTGTCGCCGACGATCGCCGCTTCGACCCGCGCCTCGACCAGCACTTCGCTGCCGCGCTTCAACTGTTGCGCCATGACGATCCGCGCACCGGAAATCTCGTCGGTGCGCGTATCGATGGTCAGGATGTCGTCCATGCGCGCCGAACCGCGGAAATCGATTTTCATGCGCCGCACCACCCAGACTATTTTCTCGCCATGTTTGCCCTCGGCAAGCTCGGTGTGGTGGACGCCGGCCAAGCGCAGATAATCAGAACGGCCGCGCTCGAAGAACTCGAGATAGCGCGCGTGGTAGACGACGCCGGAAAAATCGGTGTCTGCATAATAGACCCGCGCCATCAATCGATGGCCGAATTCCGTCAGCGCGCCGGAAAGCCCGGCGGACAATGCCGATTCACGGTGATCGTCCATTGCTGTCCTTTTGGCCCGACGGGCCCTGTTTTAAGCAACACCTGTTTTGCGCATAGACCGGCGATGATCAAGACCTGGAGGGCGGGGCCGGGAACTGCCAGCACCGAAGCCATAAGCAGCGGAACTTACGGCTCTTCCTGGAACAGGCTGATCTGCTGCTGCGCCAGGTCCTTCGGCGCGTCGAGGCCGAGATGCCGCCAGGCATTGGCCGCCAGCACGCGGCCGCGCGGCGTGCGCATGATAAAGCCTTGCTGGATCAGAAAGGGTTCGATGATGTCCTCGATGGCATCGCGCGGCTCGGAAAGCCCAGCGGCGATGGTTTCAATGCCGACTGGCCCGCCGCCGAAATTCCGGGCGATCATCGACAAATAGCGGCGGTCGAGCGCGTCGAGGCCGAGCCCGTCGACCTCCAGCCGCGTCAGCGCCTCGTCGGCGATCCTGCGGTCGACATGGCCGTCGCCGGCAACGCTGGCGAAGTCGCGCACCCGGCGCAACAGCCGGCCCGCGATGCGCGGCGTGCCGCGCGCCCGCCGGGCGATCTCCAAAGCACCGTCGTCACCGAGCGGCATGGCAAGGATGCGGGCGCCGCGCCGCACGATCTGCTCGAGTTCCTCGACGGAATAGAAATTGAGCCTGACCGGGATGCCGAAGCGGTCGCGCAGCGGGTTGGTCAACAGGCCGAGCCGGGTGGTGGCGGCGACGAGGGTGAAGCGGGCCAGGTCGATCTTGACCGAGCGCGCCGCCGGCCCCTCGCCGATGATCAGGTCGAGCTGGAAATCCTCCATCGCCGGATAGAGGATTTCCTCGACCGCCGGGTTGAGCCGGTGGATCTCGTCGATGAACAGCACGTCGCGGTCTTCGAGGTTGGTGAGCAGCGCCGCGAGATCGCCGGCCTTGGCGATGACCGGACCGGAGGTCGAGCGGAAATTGACGCCGAGCTCGCGCGCCATGATCTGCGCCAGCGTCGTCTTGCCGAGGCCGGGCGGGCCGACGAACAGCACATGATCGAGCGCTTCGCTGCGGCCCTTGGCGGCCTCGATGAAGACTTTGAGATTGGCCCGCACCGCCGCCTGGCCGACGAAGTCGCCGAGCGTCTGCGGCCGCAAGGTCTGCTCGGCGTCCTCGCCGCGTTTGTCGGGAGCAATGAGGCGTGGCGAAAGGCTCATGCGCATACCGCTCGAAGGAAAAAGTTCGTATCGACACGGATTAACGTCACCCGGCACCCTCTCGTTCGGCGTCTTGCTGCTCGCCAACAACCTGGCGGCCCACTGCATCCCTTACCACCGCGTCGATCTGTTCCAGCGTAGCGGGCCCGTTAGGTGGATCACCCAGAAATCCAGCGAGGTCGGCAAATTCGAGATTGCGCGGCGTTCCTATCAGGAGACCATCCACGACCGTCCAGGCAACAGTATCGCCTGACTTGAGCGACAACTCGTTCCGGACTTTCTTTGGAATCGTAAGCTGCCCCCTGGAGGTCAAGCCCGCATATCCGACCATGCTCTTGTTCCTAGTCGGAATTTATTTGTCGGGCAACATCTCACCGTGCCAGCTCCTTCAGCCCGAAGCGGATCAGCTTCGACGCGTCCGCTTCCTCGCCGGCCGTCTTCAACGCCGCCGCCACTGCGTTGGCGGCAGTGTCGCGAGAATAGCCGAGATTGACCAGCGCCGAGACTGCGTCGGTGATCGGCGCCGAAGCAACGCCTTCGCCGAGCTCCTGCTTCAGGCCGATGGTGCCGGAGGCAGCACCTGCATAGGCCGGCGCCTTGTTCTTCAACTCGGTGACGATGCGCTCCGCCACCTTCTTGCCGACGCCCGGCGCGCGGCTGACCATGGCGATATCGCGCAACGCAATCGCATTGGCGAGGTCGGCCGGCGCCAGCGTCGACAGGATTGCCAGCGCCACCTTGGCGCCGACGCCCTGCACATTGTTCATCAACAACCGGAACCATTCGCGCTCCAGCACCGACTGGAACCCATAGAGCCGCAGCATATCCTCGCGCACATAGGTCTCGATGAACAATATCACCGCCTCGCCGGGCGGCGGCAATGCGGCAAGCGTGCGCGCCGAGCAATAGGCGACATAGCCGACGCCATGCACGTCGACGATGCAGAAATCCTCGTCGATCTCGTCCAGCGTGCCTTTTAGCTTGCCGATCATTTGAGCGTGCCGATCATGCCGGGTGGGTTTCCGGAGAGATGATATCGAGGTCCGGGAAATAGCTGCGATAGCGCGCGGCATCGCGCGTCAGCAGGCGATGCCCAGCGACAACCGCATGGGCTCCAATAAAGAAATCCGGCAGCGTTCGTTCGCGGAGGCCGCCGGCGCGGCGATAGCGGGAGTGCGTGACACCAGCAAGGAAGGCCGCTCCCCACGGCAGGAGTTCACGCTCGATCTTGAGCATGTCGACTGCTTGGCGAAGGGCCTGTTCGGTCGCGATCAACGGCGCGAGTTCGGACCAGACGATTGCATTGATTACGAGTGCGCCGTCGCGCCGGCATGCGGTAATTGCTGATGCCGACCATTTCGTCTCCCGTCCGGCAGGACCCCAAACGTCGATCAGGACGTTTGTGTCAATCAATGTCGAGGTCTTCACGCGGGCCCCTCAGCCATTCCACATATTCGTCCGCCGTCATGCCCCCCAGATCCAGCGTACCAGCCATACGGCCGAGCATCTGGCTGAATCTGCGCGAGGCTTCCTCCTTCGACATGTTTTCGTCGACCGCAATGACACGAGCACCGTCCTCGGTGGGGACGAACTCCACCTCCGAGCCCGGGCCGATACCCAGATGATCCCGTATTTCCTTCGGGATGGTCACTTGGCCCTTGGTGGTAACGCGCATGGTAATACCTCGTTGGTATTACTTATTGTTCACTGGAGAACAAGTCAAGAACAAACTTATTCGGCCAGCATCGCCATCCTGTAGGCGATGCTCTGCCTGTGATGCGCGTGACAGATGGCGATGGCCAGCGCATCGGCGGCGTCGTCGGTGTCGAAAGTCGCCTTCGGCATCAGCACCTTGACCATCATATGGATCTGCTTCTTGTCGCCATGGCCGACACCGATCACCGCCTTCTTGACGGCGTTGGGCGCATATTCGGCAACGGCAAGGCCGGCGCGCGCCGGCACCAGCATGGCGATGCCGCGTGCCTGGCCGAGTTTCAGCGTCGCCGCGGCATCCTTGTTGACGAAGGTCTGCTCCACCGCCGCCTCGTGCGGCATCGTGGCATGCAGGATCTCGGCAAGCCCGTCATGCAATTGGCAAAGACGCACCGCCAGCGCCGCCTTGTCGTCGGACCGTACTGTGCCGGAAGCGACGAAGCGCAGCGAATTGCCAAGGCTTTCGACGATGCCCCAGCCGGTGCGCCTAAGCCCCGGATCGATGCCGATGATGCGAATCGCTTCCCCCATCCGCCAAGTCTACCTTCGGCGGGCAGCGATGCCAGCGAAATGTGAACAAACCAGAAACGGGGCTCGTGATGTCCACAAAGCCTCTGAGACCGTTTCGAAAGGTCGCTCCGGCGAGTCATATGGTGGTGGTTTCGAGAACCGGAGCGCAGCGGACATTTGGGTCCGTGAGCCCACGCGTGATCCCGAGGGGATCATGCGCAATCAAAGTGCTGCAGCGTCCTTTGCGCGTCCAAAAGGACGCGGCGCTGCAGGTAAGCGGAGAAAACGCCGCCAGATGGCCGCTGGAGTAGAGTTTCCAAACGGTCTCTCAGCCGCGGGCGAAAGCCGTGTTGAGCAACGTGATCTGGTCGGAGACCGGATTGAGGCGACGGCTCGACTGAGGCACCTCGGCGAGGCCGCCATAGATCTCCTCGTCCATGCGGCGCACCAGCGCCTGCAGGCGCAGCGAGCGGTTGACGAGGTCGACGAAATCCGTCGGCAGCTCGGCCCAGCCGGGCGCCTCGTCATGCGCGGAGGCGGTGTCGAGACGCACCTTGGATTTTTCGGAAGCCACCTGATCGCGGGTCATCTCGCCGGAATTCGCCGCCCGCTGCAAAAGCAGCCACGAGGCGACCTGCATCAGCCTGGTGGTCAGCCGCATCGACTCGGCCGCATAAAGCGTCGCCGCCAGCCTCGACAGCTTCTTGGCCTCGGCGCGGCCCTTGCCGTCGAGATATTCGGCCGCCTGCTCGACCAAGCCCATGCCTTCCTGATAGAGCGGCTTGAAGGATTGGGAGAAAACCCGGCGCTCCGCCAGCTTGATGGTGTTCGCGCTCGCCTTCGAAGGCTCGTTCATCGCTGCGCCCCTGCACTTGCCTGACAGCCGGCCGATTCGGCTCTTGGCCGCCATATCCGGCAGCCTAAACGACTGAAGCTTGAAAATGCGCTTCGCTGCCGGCGAAGGCAAGCACATGTTTAACAAACGGTTAACGGCCGCATTTGGCCCAAGGGGCTCCATGCCGGCGAACAAAAAAAGAGCCGCGGATAAGGCGGCTCTCAGGAGTTTAACAGGGAGGCGTCAAACAAAGTGGCTCCAACCACTCGGTAAGAATCCAGATCACTGGATGGACATAGTAAACGCCTGTAAAGCTTAACAAAGCCTTAACGCAGGGCATATTTTTCGATCAAGCGCCCAGCATCTGTGCCGTAACAGCACAGATGGCCGGCTAAGCCGCCGCTCTCACCACCGGCTGGAAAGTGGGGGCGACGCGCTTGCGCCACGGTTCCTCCAGATCGTGACCGACATACCGAAACAGATCCGCTCGCCGCGCGACATCGTTCCGAAACAGGCGCCGCGCTAAACGCCCGCTCCTCGCAACGAGGCGGAGCAAAATTGCGCTCCGGCAATCATCAAAATTTCTCAAGGAGCGAACAATGGACTGGTACTCGGCCGTTAAATTTCTGCACATCGTCTCGGCGATCCTCTGGGTCGGCGGCGGCTTCACCCTGATGCTGCTTGCGGTACGCGCCGACCGCGCTGGAAACGTCGAAGGCATGTTGCAGGCGATGCGCGCCACTGGCGAGCTCGGTAACCGGTTCTTCGCGCCGATGTCGATGCTGACATTGCTCTTCGGCCTCATCATGTGCGGCTTCTGGGTCGGCTTTTCCGATTTGTGGGTGCTGATCGGCCTTGCCGGTTATGCGACGACCTTCTGCATCGGCATGTTCGTCTTCAAGCCGACTGCCGACCGCATGGCAGGCATGATCGCCAAGGATGGCGTGACGCCGGCGGTGCTTGCCCAGGGCCAGCGCGTCCTCAATGCCGCGCGCTTCGACTATTCGGTGATGCTGATGATCATCGCGGACATGGTGCTGAAGCCGACACTGCACGACATCACCATTCTTGGCTGCATGGCGTTCGTGCTGGCAACCGGCGCTGCTCTCGCGCTTGGCAGGACGCGGCCGCTGCTGCCGAGTGCCGCCTGAGGTTTAAGGAATCCGGCGGCGGCCGCCTGGGGCCGCCGTCTTACAGAAGGCCGGCGATGCCGTCCCACAGAAGCTTGACCGCGACGACCGCCACGGTCGCATAGGTGAAGGGATAGAACAGCTCCGGCCGCATCCGCCGCACCAGCCAGGCGCCGGCGATTGTCGACAGCGGCGCCAGCGGCATCAGCACCGCCGACGCGGTCAAATTGGTGGTGTCGAACTGGCCGAGCGCGAAATAGGGGATGAGCTTCAGTGCATTGGTGACGGCGAAGAAGATCGCCGCGGTGCCGGACAGCACCTTCGGATCCAGCCTGATCGGCAACGCATAGACCTGAAAAGGCGGGCCGCCGACATGGGCGACGAAGCTGGTGAACCCGGCAACGGTACCCCAGAAGCCGGCGGCAACGCGGTTGGGCTCCGCCGCGTGGCCGGCACCGTGGCGGAGTTGCAAATAGAGCCAGCGCAGCACGAAGATCAGGGCGACCGCGCCGACGATCAGCCGGACCATCTCTTCGGTTACAAGTGCCGCCGTCAGCCAGCCAAGGGCAATTCCGATCACGGCACCCGGCATCATGTCGGCCAGCATCTTGCGGTCGAAGATACCCCACCATGTCCACACCGAGACAATGTCCATCAGGCACAGAATTGGCAGAAGAATTGCGGCAGCCTGAACCGGCGGCATGGTCAGCGCCATCAATGGCACGCCGACAAAGCCGACGGCGCCGCCGAAGCCGCCTTTCGACAGGCCGACGAGGATGACGGCCGGCATGGCCGCGGCATAGAACCAGGGATCGATGAGCAGGCCTGACATGGGGAAAGGAGGCTGGAGGGGAAGTTGAACTCTGGAATAGACCAGAAATGGCCAGACCGCGACCGCAAATACGTGGGCCACGCCACCGGAGCCCGTCACATGTTTGGCATGTCGAGCGGCGGCGGGCGTCTCCGGATCGGCTGCGCCTTGATGATGGCGGTGCTGGTTTCGGCCTTGTCGGCGATGCGGTCGAGAATCCCGTCGAGCTCGCCGATCGAGCGGACGAACAGCCGGGCAACGAAGCAGTCATCGCCCGTCACCTTGTCGCATTCGCCGAATTCCGGGATTTCCTCGATCAGCTTCTGGACGATGTGCAGCTTACCGGGCAACGGCCGGATGCGAACGATCGCCTGCAAGGCGTAGCCGAGCGCCTGCGGATCGATGTCGATGGTGAACGCGCGAATGACGCCGCGATCCTCAAGCCGCCGAAGCCGCTCCGAAACGCTTGGTGACGACAACCCGACCTGCAGCGCCAGTTCCTTCAGCGAGGTCCGTGAATCCCTGACCAGGATATCGAGGAGCTTTCTATCGAGCTCGTCCAGCATTTTACAATTCCAAGAAAAAGCCGATGTTTACCTAATTAAATTAGGTTCGTTCTGCATATCACCATTTACAAGTCATGGAAAGGCCCGATCCGCCGTGGGATTATAAAATCTCAACGGGTTTCAGGAGCATCCATGGACAACACGGTACGCGGCACGATCGAAATGACTGCGGCGATGGCGATCCTCGGCACGATCGGCTGGTTCGTCGTCCTGTCCGGCCAACCCATCATGGACGTGGTGTTCTGGCGCTGCGCCTTCGGTGCGGTAACGCTGCTGGTTATCTGCACGGCGCTGGGACTGCTGCGCGGCAGGCTGTCGCTTCGCATTGTCGCGATCGCGGCTCTCGGCGGTGCTGCCATCGTTATCAACTGGCTGCTGCTGTTCAGCGCGTTTTCCCGCGCGTCGATCTCGATCGCCACGGCTGTCTACAATACGCAGCCCTTCATGCTGGTCGGTTTTGGCGCGCTCTTCTTCTCCGAACGGCTGACGGTGACCAAGCTGACCTGGCTCGGCATCGCCTTTGCCGGCATGCTGCTGATCGTGCAGGCCGCGCCCGATGCAGGCGATCATGGTACGGATTACTCTACCGGCATTGCGATGGCGCTGGCCGCGGCTTTCTTCTGGGCCGTTGCGGCTATCGTCACCAAGAAGCTCAAAGGCACGCCACCACACCTGATCGCCCTGATCCAGGTCTGCGTCGGCGTTCTCATGCTGGCACCCTTCGCCAATCTCACGCACCTTCCCGTCGATGCGCGGAGCTGGGTCATGCTGGCGACGCTCGGCATCGTCCACACCGGCCTGATGTACATCCTCATGTACGGCGCCATCCAGAAGCTGCCGACGCATCTGCAGGGATCGCTCTCCTTCATCTATCCAGTCGTCGCCATCCTCGTCGACGTCGTCGCCTTCGGCCACCGGCTGCATCCGGCGCAGATCGCCGGCGCCGCCGCCATCCTGGTCGCCGCCGCCGGCATGAACCTCGGCTGGTCGCTGTGGAAATCGAAGGTGCCTGCGTAGGGCCGCAAGCGACCAGGCGAGGAGAATTTCGGCCAACGGCAGCCATGCTGCCGAGCCCGATAGAATCTTGACGGCAATCGTGATCCCGCTGCCGCCTGTTCAATCCCCGCACTTTGCTCTATGCCGCAATGCAACCATCTTCGCCCGGCATAGGCGATAACCGGGACCGAACACCAATGAATGACGCAACGCCCCCCAACCGCTGCCGTATCGTGTTGATCGCGCCGCCGAACGTGCCGGCCGAGCGCATCGCCGCAGCCTTCGACGGCGGTGACGTCGCCTCGCTGATCCTGCCGGAAAACGGCATGGACGAGGCCGCCTTCCAGGCCTTTGCCGAGCAGATCGTGCCGGTGGCGCAAGCGGCCGGCATTGCCGTCATCATTGCTGGCGACACCCGCATCGCCGGCCGCGTCCAGGCCGACGGCATCCATGTCGAGGTCGGCAGGGACGAGCTCGCCGAAACGATCGAACACTTCCAGGCCAGGATGATGGTCGGCACCGGCGGCGCCAAGACCCGCGACGACGCGCTGGAACTTGGCGAGGTCAGGCCCGATTATATTTTCTTCGGTCGCTTCGGCTACGACAACAAGCCGGAGCCGCATCCCCGCAACCTGTCGCTCGGGCAATGGTGGGCGGACGTGATCCAGATCCCTTGCATCGTCATGGCCGGATCCGATCTTGCCTCGGTGGAAGCTGTCGCCGCCACCGGTGCCGAATTCGTGGCGCTTTCCAGCGCGGTTTTCGCCGGCGACGTCGATCCGAAGACGGCGGTTGCCACCGCCAACGCGCTGCTCGACGAAACCGCACCGCGCTTCGAGGACTGACGTGCTCTCTCGGACGATCCTTTTCAGCGCTTTTCTCGCAACGGCCGTAACCCAGGCGATAGCGGCGGAACCCGTTCCGCTGCCGCAGCCGAGGCCGGATTCCAGCGAGCCTGCCGACAAGCCGTTTCTCCCACCATTGCCGCAGCCCGCCACCACGGCCCCTTTGCCGTCGGCCGATACCATCAACCCCGACCGCTTCGGCGCAAAACCGTCCGACGCCGCCTACGGCGCCTTTCAGCGCGGCCTCTACAAGACGGCCTACAACCTTGCGATTTCCCGTGCTCAAAACGGCGATCCGGCGGCACAGACGCTGGTGGCCGAGATATTGTCGCGCGGCCTCGGCGTGCCGGTCGACGCGGCAGGGGCGGCGAAGTGGTATGCGCTTGCCGCCGAGCAGGGCATCCCGGAATCGCAATTCCAGTATGCGCTGATGCTGCTCGATGGCCGCTACGTCAAAAAGGACGAGAAGGAGGCCTATGCGCTGATGCAGGCCGCCGCCGAAGCCGGCAACCGCCTGGCGCAGTTTAATTTTGCCCAGCTGATGGTCGAACAGGAGCCCGGCGATGCCGGTATTGCCAAAGCCGTATCCTATTACGAGCGCGCCGCCGCGACCGGGCTTGCCGACGCACAATATGCGATGGCACAGGTCTACGCCAATGGCGCCGGCGGCAAGGCGCGCGACGATGTCCGCGCCCGCGGCCTGCTGGCACAGGCTGCGCGGCAGAACTACGACACGGCGCAGATCGATCTCGCCACCTGGATGATCGAGGGGCGCGGCGGCGCCCGCGACCTGAAATCGGGCTTTAACTGGATGAAGCAGGCCGCAGAAGGCGGCAACGTCGCCGCCCAGAACCGTCTCGCCAAGCTCTACATGAACGGCATCGGCACCGATCCGGATCTGATCCTCGCCGGCGCCTGGTATGTTGTCGCCCGCCGCGCTGGGCTCATCGACCAAGAGATGGACGATTTCCTGCAGGGCCTGACCGACGAGCAGACGCAGCAGGCGCTGCAACGGGCCAATCGCCTGCCCTGACTGTGATCTCGCGACTCATTGCACCCGGACTCGCAAGCGCGAGGCTCATTGCGTATGATCGAGCACGACCTTGCCGAAGGGCGAGCCGTGTTCAAGGTACCGAAAGGCTTCGGCGGCCTGGGTCCACGGTACGACCCGGTCGATCACCGGTCTCAATCGGTTGACGACAATGGCGCGGTTCATCGCCTCGAAGGATTCGCGTGAGCCCACCGGTATGCCTCGCGCCCTGACCTGCCGGCGGAAGATGTCGAGCGGGTTGATGGCGCCGTCACTGCCGCCGAGATAGCCGATGACGTTGATCTGGGCGCCGCGCGCCGCTGCCCTCAGCGATTGTGTAAAACTCTGCGGTCCGCCAACCTCGATGATATGGTCGGCGCCGCGCCCATCCGTCAATCCCAACACGGCCGATGCCCAGTCGGGGACGCTGCGATAGTTCACGCCATCATGCGCGCCCAGTTGCTTTGCCCGTGCAAGTTTCTCGTCGCTGCTCGACGTCACGATGACGCGCGCCCCGGCAGCGGCGGCGAATTGCATCGCAAACAAGGAAACGCCGCCGGTGCCGAGACAAAGTACGGTATCGCCGGGCTTGACGCTGCCCTCTGTAAACAGCGCGTGCCATGCCGTCACGCCGGCGCAGGGCAGCGTCGCCGCCTCGAAGTCGCTCAGATTGGCCGGCGCCAGCACCGCCGCCTGTTCATCGAGCCGAGCAAATTCGCTGAGCAGCCCGTCGATCGGGCCGCCACGTTGATAGGAGGGCTCGGCCATCGCGAAACTGCCGCCGACCCAGCGCTGCCAGAACGTGCCGCAGACCCGGTCGCCGATCTGGAACCTGCTGACCTCGGCGCCGACGGCTACGACTTCGCCGACGCCGTCCGACAGCGGCACCAGCGGCAATGCAAACTTCGTGTGATAGCTGCCGCGGACGATCTCGGCATCGCGGTAGTTCAGCGCCGTCGCCTTCACCTTCACAATCATCTCTTGGCGCCCTGGTTCAGGCATCGGCCGCTCGACCATTCTGAGATTCTCGAGGCCGCCCGGGCTCTGCAATTCGATCGCTTTCATCGTGTTCCTTCTCTGCTGGTCCTGCCGGAGGAAAATCGCTTGCCATCCATCGGATTTCAAATTCATAATGTTCAGCATAATTATGCCTCTCTGACATGTTCAGGTGTCTCGTGCTCGAAGAACTGAAAACACTGGCCCTCTTTGCCGAGGAGGGTTCGATTCAGAAGGTGGCTCGACGCCTGCCGTTGACGCAGCCGGCCGTCACCCGCCAGATCCAGCGGCTGGAGGAGATGCTCGGCACGGAATTGCTCGACCGCCGGCTAAAGCCGTCGCGACTGACCCCGGCCGGCGTAGAGGTGCTGGCACGCGGCAAGGACATTCTCGCCGCCGTCGACGCGCTGCGATCATTCGCCAGGGGCAACGAGCCGGAGGGTCTGCTGCGGCTCGGCCTCGCCCATGGACTTTGCGACAAAGCCGTGGCCGCCGCCATTGCTGATGCCGTGGCGCGGTTTCCGAAGGTTTCGCTGCGTCTGAAGAGCGGTTGGAGCCTTGAGCTGGCCGACCAGCACAAGCGCGGACAGCTCGACCTCGCCTTCATCCTGGACGGCGGCAATTCCAAAACTGGCGACGGCGTTGTCGGAACCGAGCCCCTCGCCATCATCGCCGCCGAAAACACCGGCCGGCAAGCCGACGTCAAGACCATGCCCTGGGTTCTCAGTCCTGAACCGTGCGACGCGCGCCGGCGGCTGGCGGCTGCCCTTGCCGAGGGCGGCCACAGGTTGATGGTCGGCGCCGAGATTCAGGACAGCGCGCTGCAGATCGACTGGGTTCGTCGAGGCCAAGGCCTTGGCCTGCTGCCCAAGCGGCTGCTGCAGGAAAAGCTGCCGGAGGGCATTGCCCTGGTCGACGCTCCCGGCCTCGAGCTGTCGCTGCGAATTGTCGTCTTGCGTTCGCCGCACCTGCATCTTTTAACAGAGGTAGCCGACGCCATGAGCGCGGCCGTAACCGCCATCGTCAGGACGGACTGAGGCTGCCGCGCCGCGCTGCCGGGCGAGCTTCGTTCCCGCTTCATCGGAAGGCGCTCCTTGCCTCTGCTAGCGATTTGTGGTCTTGGAGGCGCCAAATTGCCCTTTGCGGCGATCATCTCATTTCCGGATCACCTCACCATGGCCAAGATCAATGGCAACGAAATCCGTCCCGGCAACGTCATCGAGCATGATGGCGGCCTTTGGGTGGCGGTCAGGACCAACACCGTCAAGCCCGGCAAGGGCGGCGCCTACAACCAGGTCGAACTCAAGAACCTGATCAACGGCACCAAGCTCAACGAGCGCTTCCGTTCGGCCGAGACGGTCGAGCAGATCCGGCTCGATCTGAAGGATTTTTCCTTCCTCTACGAGCAGGGCGACGCGCTGGTGTTCATGGACACCGAAAGCTACGAGCAGCTCGAATTGCAAAAGGAGTTCGTCGGCGATCGCGCCGCCTTCCTGCAGGACGGCATGATGGTGACGGTCCAGCTCTATGACGAAAGGCCGATCGGCATTTCGCTGCCCGACCAGGTGACGCTGACCATCACCGAGGCCGACCCGGTGGTGAGGGGCCAGACGGCAGCCTCGTCCTACAAGCCGGCGATACTCGAAAACGGCATCCGTGTGCTGGTGCCGCCGTTCATCGGCTCGGGCGAGCGTATCATCGTCGATACCAACGAAATCACTTACGTACGCCGCGCCGACTAAGGCGTGATCCCGAAAAGTGGCAGACTTTTTGGATAGGATCACGCGTCAAAGCAGATAGGCGCAGCGACAGGAAGAAGAGCAATGGCGCGTTCCGCGATCCTCAATGTCATGGTCCAGGCCGCAATGAAGGCCGGCCGCTCGCTGTCGCGCGACTTCGGCGAAGTGCAGAACCTGCAGGTCTCGATGAAGGGGCCGGGCGACTATGTCAGCCAGGCCGACCGCAAGGCCGAAGACATCGTCTTTGCCGAACTGTCCAAGGCGCGGCCCGGCTACGCCTTCCTGATGGAGGAACGCGGCGTGATCGAGGGCGACGACGGCCAGCACCGCTGGATCGTCGATCCGCTCGACGGCACCACCAATTTCCTGCACGGCATCCCGCTGTTCGCGATCTCGATCGCGCTGGAGCGCCAAGGCCAGATCGTCGCCGGCGTCATCTACAATCCGGCGATGGACGAGCTCTACACCGCCGAGCGTGGCGGCGGCGCCTTCATGAACGATCGACGGTTGCGCGTCGCCGGCCGCACCAAGCTGGTCGATGCGGTGATCGGCTGCGGCGTGCCGCATCTCGGGCGTGGCCAGCACGGCAATTTCCTTGTCGAGTTGCGCAATGTCATGGCCGAGGTCTCGGGCGTGCGCAGCCTCGGCTCCGCCTCGCTCGATCTCGCCTACGTCGCCGCCGGCCGCATGGACGGTTTTTGGGAAATCGGCCTGTCGGCCTGGGATATTGCCGCCGGCATGTTGCTGATCCGCGAGGCGGGCGGCTTCGTCTCCGATTTTGCCGGCGGCCAGGACATGCTGACCGCCGGTTCGGTCGTTGCCGGCAACGAACTCATGCAACGCGCGCTGTTGAAGACGGTGAAGAAGCCGCTCCCAGCGCGCTGATGTAGTCGCGCCGCGCTGAAGCGCCGCAGTCGCAAAACCGCAACCAAAGCTTGAAATACTGTCCCGCGGCCGCCCAGATAAGGCGACGCAGGATCATCGATGACGAACAGCCGGCCCACATCCCAGAGCGAATTATCCCAGCTCGACATCCCCTTCATGGGGCGCTGGCATTACTCGCGCGCCGAGATCATCGCCGACGGTATCGTCCACGCCGTGGGCATCGTGCTGGCGATCGCTGCCGGCTCGACGTTGCTGGCACTGGCCGCCTATCGAACCGGCCCCGGCGAATATGTCGCCGCCGCCTTCTATGTGGTCTCGCTGCTCACCGTGCTGTCGGTTTCGCTGGCCTATAATCTGTGGCCGGTATCGTCGCCGGCGAAATGGATATTGCGGCGCTTCGACCATGCGGCGATCTACCTGCTGATCGCTGCGACCTACACGCCGTTCCTTGCCCAGCTCGGCGGCTCGCCGCTGGCTGTTTCGATGATCGTCCTGGTCTGGATCGCCGCGACGGTCGGCATCGCCATCAAGGTCTTTCTCCCCGGCCGTTTCGACCGGCTGGCAATCGTGTTCTATCTCGCCATCGGCTGGAGCGGCATCGTTCTGGTGGAGCCGCTCCTACGGACGCTGCCGGCGACATCGATCGCCCTCATCGTTGCCGGCGGCATCGTCTATTCCTGTGGCGTGATCTTCTTCGCCTGGAAAGGCCTGCGCTTCCACAATGCGCTGTGGCACGGCTTTGTCGTCACCGGCGCCGGCCTGCATCTGGCCGCCATGGTCGACTGCCTGGTCATCAACCGGCTTTGACCTCCGGTCGCGGACAGTGGCAATATTGCCAAGCGCCATTCAATTTCGTCACAATTCCGTTTAGAGTCGCAAACACAATGTGATCGGCGGCGATGGCATCGGAAACGGGGCACGGATGACTTTACTCAGATCCTTCGGCATGGGCAGGCGCTCCGACGTTCTGATCTACGACCCGCACAAATTGTCGAGCCCGCAGGTCTTTCTGCTGACCATGGTGATCTTTCTGTTCATCGTGGCCTTTATCGCCGCCATCCTGACCCGCCAGATCTCGACCGCCTTCGTCACCAATCCCGGCCTCAACGGCCTGATCATCGGCGTGCTGGCGGTCGGCATCCTGCTGGCCTTCGTCCAGGTCGGCCGGTTGTTCCGCGAGGTGCGCTGGGTCAATTCGTTCCGCGCCGGTTCCGAAACCACCGAACCCGTGCTGCTGGCGCCGATGAAGGCGATGATCGGCCGCTCCTCGACGATTGCCTTCTCGACCAGTTCGATGCGCACCATGCTGGATTCGATCGCCACCCGCCTCGACGAAAGCCGCGACACCTCGCGCTACCTTGTCGGGCTGCTGGTGTTCCTCGGCCTGCTCGGCACCTTCTGGGGCCTGCTCAACACGATCGGCTCGATCCGCGAAACCATCGAGTCGCTCGATCCCGGCACCGGCGACGCAGCGGCCGTGCTCGAATCCCTGAAGCAGGGGCTTTCCGCCCCTTTGGCCGGCATGGGCACCGCTTTCTCGTCGTCTCTGTTCGGCCTGTCCGGCTCGCTGGTGCTCGGCTTCCTCGACCTGCAGGCCGGCCGCGCCCAGACGCGCTTCTATACCGAGCTCGAGAACTGGCTGTCCTCGGTCACCGACCTGTCCTCCGACATCGTCGTTGCCGACGCGGCCAAGAGCGAACCCTCCGATGAAATCCGTCTGTTGTCGGAAAAGCTGCGCACCCTGCAGGAGAATGGCGGCGGCTCCAATCCGCGCGTCGCCACCGCCATGGCCAATCTCGCCGACGGCATTTCTGGCCTGGTCAAGAACATGCGCTCGGAACAGCAGATCATGCGCGACTGGGTCGAGGCCCAGTCCGACGAGCAGAAGGCGATGCGCAACACCCTGGAGAAGATCGCCGACGCCTTGAAGAAACCTGGAGTGCATTGACGTGGCGTTGGCACGAGGCCGGCGCTCCGACCGCCGCATCGATTACTGGCCTGGCTTCGTCGATGCGCTGTCGACGCTGCTGTTGGCGATCATGTTCCTGCTCACGGTTTTCGTGCTGGCGCAGTTCCTGCTCGGCCGCGAGATCTCCGGCAAGGACACGGTGCTCAACCGCCTCAACTCCCAGATCAATGAGTTGACCCAGCTTCTGGCGCTGGAGCGCTCGACGACGCAGGACAAGGAGGACACCCTTGCCAATTTGCAGGCCTCGCTGTCTGCATCGGAGGCGGAAAAGAGCCGGCTCGAACAATTGCTGGCGCAAGGCGCTGGCGCCGGCGACGCCGCCAACCAGCGCGCAACGGCACTTTCCGGCGAGCTCGACAGCCAGCGCCAGATCAGTCAACAGGCACTGAGCCAGGTTGAAATCCTCAACCAGCAGATCGCGGCGCTACGCAGGCAAATCGGAGCGCTCGAAGAAGCGCTCAACGTGTCCGAAACGCGCGATCGCGAGTCCAACACCAAGATTGCCGATCTCGGCCGCCGCCTCAACGTCGCGCTGGCGCAACGCGTGCAGGAACTGAACCGCTACCGCTCCGATTTCTTCGGCCGCTTACGTGAAATTCTCGCCGACCGCGAGAACATCCGCATCGTCGGCGACCGCTTCGTCTTCCAGTCGGAAGTGCTTTTCCCGACCGGCTCCGAAGTGATCAACGATGCCGGCAAGGTCGAAATGAAGAAGCTCGCCGATGCCATCATCGAATTGCAGAAGGAGATCCCGCCGGAGATCAACTGGGTGCTGCGCGTCGACGGCCACACCGACAACAAGCCGCTCTCCGGCACCGGCCGCTACCGCGACAATTGGGAATTGTCGACGGCGCGCTCGACGTCGGTGGTCAAGTTCCTGATCGAGAACGGCGTCCCGGCCAACCGGCTGGTCGCCGCCGGCTTCGGCGAATTCCAGCCGCTCGACCCCGCCGATACCGAAGAGGCGCGCAACAAGAACCGCCGCATCGAGCTGAAGCTGACCGAGCGGTGATCTGCAAGCCTTTGGCTCGTTACATGCACCGGATCGAGCCGGCTCAAGTCGGCGGCATCTAGGGCACTGGTGCGGCAGCGGCAAGAGCTGAAAAAATTACCTTTTTTTAATTACACTTTGCCACCACCACCTTTTAGCCTTGGTCATGGGCCGAGAACCGCCGGCGGTGGAACCGCTCATCGCGACGCGACGGAACCTGACGGCCCGCGGCCGGAAGGCGGGCCCCTCCCAACCACCGCCTTCCCCAGTAAAGGAGACGCAACCATGCGCTTCTTCGCTCCCAGGAACCTCAGGACTGCTACGCTCGCCACACTTCTCCTCGCCGTTCCGTTTGCTGGCGCTTACGCCGGCCCGCGTGTGACGGCCTTGATCAATCAGATCCAGAGCGTGGAGACGGGTATCCAGGGCGCCATCCGGGCGAACAAGCTCGAGCCGGGCGAGGCGCGTGACTTGCGCACGCAGGTCGCTCAACTCGATCGGGCCGCCCAGAGGGCCGCGCGCGATGGAACGATGCCGAGCACGCAATATCAGCAGTTGCTGGCGCAGCTCGACGATGTCAGCCAAAAGCTACGCGCTGATACCGGCAGTGCCTTCCTCATCGGCAACGGCGGCGATGGCGGATACTATCCTAACGGCTACGGCCCAAACTATCCAGGCGGCTGAGATCGGCCGCAGCGCCCGGCGCTGTGGCAATTGATTTTGCGTATGATCCTTTTCCAGTTTTCGGTTCAGGGATCATGCGCTAGCCCAACGCCAGCGCAATCAGCGCCAGCATTGCCGGCACTGTCTGGATGAACAGGATTTTACGGCCCACCGTCGCCGCGCCGTAGAGACCGGCGACGGCGACGCAGAGCAGGAAGAAGACTTTGAACTGGAAACCGGCTTCGCCGAGGTAAAGCCCCCAGATCAGCCCGGCTGCGAGAAAACCGTTGTAAAGTCCCTGATTGGCCGCAAGCACTTTCGAGGCACTGGCGAATTCCGGCGTCAGCTTGAATACCATGTGGCCGCGCGGCGTGTCCCACAGCACCGTCTCCAGATAGACGATGCAGAGGTGGATCACGGCCACCAGCCCGACCAGCACATTGGCGATCATATCTCGTCTCCCCCATTGCGGTCTGCCGCCGCCGACGACATTGATCACGCACGCCACGCTTCCGCAAGATGCCGTTCGGCCGTTGCGGCCGGCAGTCAATGCATCGGTCGCAGACGGTCTTCAGGGGTTGCCAACACTTTTGCGTTGGTATCTTTTCCCGCCGTCAAATCAGCGGAACCCACCATGTCCTTTCAAAAACTCGACGACCTCGGCCACAAGCTCGAAGCGCTGGAACATGCCCTCGCCATTCTCGGCGCCGACGAGGCGACCCATATGGCGGTCGGCGGCGGCGAGAAGCGCGCCGAGGCGATGTCGGCGCTTGCCGGCATGCACCACACCCAGGCGACTGCGCCGGAGATTGCCGACTGGATCGCGGCGGCCGAGCAGGAGGCGTTGAACGAAGAGCAGCAGGCCGCGGTCAGGGAATTCCGCCGGCAGTACACCAACCTGACCTGCCTGCCGGTCGAGTTCGTCGAGCGCCAGACGACTGTACGCATGCGCTCCGAGCAGCTCTGGCGCGACCTGCGCGCCAAGAACGACTGGGCCGGCTTCCTGCCGGCACTCGAAGGCGTCGTGGCGCTGGTCCGCGAGGAGGCGACACTTCGCGCCGAGGTGCTCGGGCTCGAGCCTTACGACGCGCTGATGGAGCAATATGACCCGGGCAATCGCACCGCCGACATCACGCCGGTGTTTGCCGAGTTGAAGGCCTTCCTGAAAGGCTTCGTACCGGAGGCACTGGCCGTGCAGGAAGAGCGGCTGGCGAAACATCCGCTGAAGCCGCTTTCCGGCAGCTACCCCTTGGACAAGCAGCGCGAGCTCGGCCTCGCCATGATGGCCGCAGTCGGCTTCGACCTCACCCACGGCTCGCTGTCGGTTTCGCACCATCCCTTCTGCGGCGGTGTGCCGAGCGACGTGCGCATAACCACCCGCTACAAGACCTCGGATTTCCTGTCGGCGCTGATGGGCGTGCTGCACGAGACCGGCCATGCGCTGTACGAGCAGAACCTGCCGAAGGCGTGGGCGCACTGGCCACTCGGCAGAGCGCGCGGCATGGCGGTGCATGAAAGCCAGAGCCTGTTCGTCGAAAAGCAGATCGGCCGCAATCCAGAATTCTGGCGCTGGGCACTGCCGGTGGTCGAAAGACACCTTGGTGAGAGCTGGACGATCGACGACATCCTGCCGCATGTGCACCGGGTCGAGCGCGGTCTGATTCGCGTCGATGCCGACGAGGTCACCTACCCGCTGCATGTCATCCTGCGCTACGAGCTGGAGCAGGAGCTTGTCTCGGGGCGGCTGGAAGCAGCCGACCTGCCCGAGGCCTGGGATGCCAAGATGCGCGATTATCTCGGCCTGTCGACATCAGACAATCCGGCTGATGGTCCGATGCAGGACGTCCACTGGCCGGGTGCCGCCTTCGGCTATTTCCCCTCCTACACGCTGGGCGCCATGATGGCGGCGCAGCAATGGGCGGCGCTGACCAGAGATCATCCTTCAGCCGACGAAGACCTCGCCAAGGGAGATTTCGCCGCGATCAACGACTGGCGCCGCAAAAGGATCTGGTCGCAAGGCTCGCGCTGGTCGACGCCGGAACTGCTCGAACGCGCCACCGGCGAAAAGCTCAATGCCGTGCATTTCACCGATCACCTGAAGAAGCGGTACGGTAACTGAGTCGCTTCGTCTGTTCCTGGTTCTTGCTGCGGTGACCGCAGAAATCCGCGAAACTGGCCTTTACTTTGGTGGGAAAGCCTCTGAAAAAGGAGTTCTTCCAAGTTGGGCGAGCGTAGATGTCTGCCTGTTACAGTTTTCATGGGATGAAGTCTTTCTGGCCCCGCTTGGTATTTTTCATCTTGTTGATCGGCCTGAGTTCTCCGGCCATGTCCGACGACATGGTTCTCAAGGGCCCCGCGGAAAGCTGGGTAACGCAGGTTGATACTCCGGCTGCCGATCCCACCCGATCGGATCAAATCAAGAATGGCGTTTCATGGCTGCTCTCGGACGACCAGATCAAGCATCGCGCCGGCGGCTATGTCGAGTACTCGCGCACAGTCTATAGAATCGTTGACCGTCCCGGGCTGGATCGGGGCGCGAGTATCGATCTGCAATTCGATCCGTCCCGGCACAAGGTCACGCTCAACCATCTTCACATCATCCGCGACGGCGCCGTTTTGGACCGGCTGGAAGACGTCGAATTCGACATCTTCCGCAGGGAAAGAGATGCCGAGAAAGGCGTCTTCGACGGCTGGCTGACAGCACATGTCAACATCGATGACGTGCGCGCCGGCGACATCGTTGATTACGGATCGACCTATGAGATAACGCCGC
Source organism: Mesorhizobium sp. M1399 (assembly GCF_040317735.1). Lineage (NCBI taxonomy): Bacteria > Pseudomonadati > Pseudomonadota > Alphaproteobacteria > Hyphomicrobiales > Phyllobacteriaceae > Mesorhizobium > Mesorhizobium sp. M1399. The sequence goes on along the minus strand of NZ_JAMYKZ010000002.1, from coordinate 351,736 downwards.
TCGTCGGCAAGGATCTCTTCTTCAAGAATTTCTCCACCGAATGGGAAGAGCCGGTAGCGCTTATCCGCACGAGCATCATTTGGCCTTCGGGCCAGCCGCTCGAGACCAAGACAAGGGGGACCCAACTCAAGCCTTCGATCTCGTCGACAGGGCCGGACACGACCTATCTGTGGGAAATTCCAAACCCGAAACCGGTCAATGTCGAGGACAACCTGCCCGTGACATATCCAGGCTGGGGCTCTATCGATGTCGCATCGACCGCGAATTGGCAAAGTGTGGTCGATGCTGTTGCGCCCTATTACAAGCCAGCGACCGTTTTTCCCTCGGCTTTTGCCGCAAAGCTCGACGACATCGCACTGCGGCATCCCGTGCCCGAAGACCGGATGGTCGAGGCAATGCGGTTGGTGCAGGACCAGATCCGCTATGTAAGCCTGTCGATGGGTGCCGGTTCCTACATTCCGCGTGATCCCGCGACCGTCATCCTGAGCGGGTTTGGTGACTGCAAGGACAAGGCACTGCTGCTGGTTTCTTCGCTTGTGCGGCTTGGCATTGCTGCCGAGGTTGCCCTGGCCGATCTCGACGAAGGGCGGGCCCTGGACCAGCATCTGCCGGCGCTTCGCGATTTCGACCATGCCATCGTCAAGGCGAGGATCGGAACAAAGACATATTGGCTGGATGCTACCGACTATCTTCAGGGCGGCAAGGCGCCCAATCTCGCACAGTCGGACTACGGCTTCGCGCTGCCGCTTTCCAGCACCGGCGGATTGGAGAAGATGCCGAGTCCTGTGCTTACCAGCCCATCGATCCAGATCGCCGAGGACTTCGATTTTCCGCGGAAACCGGGCGATCCCCTCGTGCTGACGGTCTTCTCGACATATCAGGACGCCGATGCCGATTGGATGCGCGGCAATTTGGCCAGCCGGTCGCTGAGCGAGGTGTCGGACGCCTACCTGAAATACTACAACAAGCAATATGCGGGCATCCAAACCGTCGCCAAGCCGGAAATCGTGGATCGCCGCGACGACAACATAGTGAGCGTGAAGGAAAGTTATCGCTTGCCGGCAGAGGCGCTGGCGGCCAACGATCTGGCAAAGAATTTCCCGATCCGCGCGGCCGATCTCGGCAACAACTCTCTTCCAACCCCGACAATCGTCGACCGAACCGGGCCCGTCTCCATCGGCCCCCAGTTCTACCGGCGTCACAAGATGACGGTGCGCAACCTCAAGGCGAGGTTTTCCGGCGAGTCGATGAAAAACGTCGTGACGCCCTATCTGTCTCTCAAGGCGTCCTGGTCCAACACGCCCACCGAATTTCAAGTCGAATGGAACTTTCAGAGCCTGGCAACTGAAGTGCCGGCCAAGGCGATTGCCGACTATCTGAAAACCGTCGATGACGTCGCGGACGAAATCCGGTGGCAGTACGATTTTACCTATGAAGAGCCGCCTGCCGATGTGCAGCTCAGCGATCCGGCAAAGGAGCAGCGCCAGACCGTCGCCAGCATGCTTTTGTTGTCGTTGCTTGTCGGCGTTCCCCTGTTCATCGCCTATCGACGCGGCAAACGCCGAGCTTTCGGTAGCTGAAGAATCCCAGCGGTCGCTGGGGGACCTACTCGGCCGCGCCCCTGAAGGCATTCGCCCCGGTTTCGAACTGCAGCTTGGCCAGCCGCGCATAGATGCCGCCCTTGGCGACCAGGCTCTGATGCGTGCCTTCCTCGACGATGCGGCCGCCATCCATGACCAGGATGCGATCGGCCTTCAGCACGGTTGCCAGCCGATGGGCGATGACGATCGTGGTACGCCCCTGCATCAGCCGGTCGAGCGCCGTCTGCACCAGCGTCTCGCTTTCGGCATCGAGTGCCGAGGTCGCCTCGTCGAGCAGAAGGATCGGCGCATCGCGCAAAATGGCGCGGGCGATCGCCACGCGCTGGCGCTGGCCGCCCGACAGCGTCACCCCGCGCTCGCCGACCTGGCTGTCATAGCCCTTTTCGAGTTTCAGGATGAACTCGTCGGCAAGCGCGTCTTTCGCCGCCGCCTCGATCTCGGCCTGGCTGGCGCCAGGCCGGCCAAAGCCGATATTGTCGCGCGCGCTTGCGGCAAAGATGGTGACATCCTGCGGCACGATGGCTATGCGCGCGCGGATCGCGGCCGGATCGGCCTCGCGCAGATCGACTCCGTCGATGACGATCCTGCCGGCTTCCGGATCGTAGAAGCGCAGAAGCAGCGAAAACACGGTGCTCTTGCCGGCGCCGGATGGTCCGACGATCGCCACCGTCTCGCCGGGTTTGACCTGAAAGCTGAGGCCATGGACGGCGGCGCGGTCGGGCCGGGCCGGATAGGAGAAGGAGACATCGTCGAAGCTGATCGCGCCTCTCGCCTTTGCCGGCAGCGGCTTCGGATCGGCGGGCGCCTGGATCGCGGGTTTCTCGGCCAGGATCTCGGTCAGCCGTTCGGCAGCGCCTGCTGCCTGGGACAGTTCGCCCCAGACCTCCGACAAGGCGCCGAGCGCGCCAGCAGCGAACACCGAATAGAGCAGGAATTGGCCAAGCGTACCTGGCGACAGCGTGCCGTCGAGCACGTCGCGCGAACCGAACCACAGCACCGCCACCACCGAGGAAAAGATCATGAAGATGGCGAAGAAGGTGAGAAAGGAGCGGGCAAAGATCGAGGCCCGCGCCGCTTCGAACGCTGCTTCCACGGCGGATGAAAAATACCCGGTGACAAGCTTCTCGTTGGTGAAGGCCTGCAGGGTGCGGACCGCGCCGATCTGCTCGCTGGCATAGGCGGTGGCATTGGCCAGAGTATCCTGCGCCAGCCGTGACTTGCGCCGCACCGAGCGGCCGAAGGCGACCAGCGGCAGCACGATTAACGGAATGGCCGCGATGACCAGGCCGGACAGTTTTGGGCTGGTGAAGACCATCATCGCCACGGCGCCAAGGCCGAGGATGACGTTGCGCAAAGCCACCGAGGCGGTAGCACCCACGGCCGATTTGACCTGTGTCGTGTCGGCGGCGAGCCGCGAGACGATCTCGCCCGACTGGGCCGTGTCGAAGAAGGAGGGCGACAGCGTCGTGACGTGGGCAAAGACATCGCGGCGGATATCGGCAACGACGCGCTCGCCCAGCGTGATGACGAAATAGTAGCGGCTGGCAGACGCCGCCGCCAGCACGGCGGCCATCACCACCAGCATGGCGAAATATTCGGCAATGAAGCTGGAATCGGAAGCGGAAAAGCCGTGATCGATCATCCGCCGCACGGCCAGTGGCAGCGCCAGCGTCGTCGCCGCCGCGACGGCCAGCGAGATGATCGCGCCGATGACCATTTTGCGGTAATGGGTGATGTAGGGAAACAGGCGCTGCAGCGGCCTCAGCGAGCGCCTGCGCTCGTCTGCATCGCCGCTGATGTTCGCCATGACCGTGTCCTTTGGCCTTTTGAGGTTTGCGCCATCAATATGCGCTTGCCGCGGCCTTGTGATTCAATTCCGGCTGATGTATAGGCTCGCCGACCGTTTTAGAAGCCGTGGCTCCTCAATAGCTGCGGCTTCGAGTTTTTAAAAGGGGCGCATCGACGCAGGCTTCAGCCCGTCGGCAGCACCCGGCAAGCCAGGAACAGAACCATGAAGACCGACATCCATCCCGACTACCACACCATCAAGGTCGTCATGACCGACGGCACCGAATACATGACCCGTTCGACCTGGGGCAAGGAAGGCGATACGATGAACCTCGATATCGACCCGACGACCCATCCGGCCTGGACCGGCGGCCAGCAGACCCTGCTCGACCGCGGCGGCCGCCTGTCGAAGTTCAAGAAGCGCTTCGAAGGTTTTGGCCTGTAAGGTCGAAGAACGCTCAAGCCGCATTGGCTGCCTGCAGATAAAAAACCCGCCCTTGTGGCGGGTTTTTTATTCAGCGGATCGTCGCGCGAACGAAATCGCCCTTGATGACGATCGAGGGTTTGGCGCCGGCGGTGTTGGGAAGCGAACTGTCGACGAAGGACGCCAATGCTGTCACCGAATAGCTGATCGGAACCTGCTGGCCGAAGGACAGCGTGGCTTCCAGCGCCTTGCCGGCAATCGCGATGTTTTCGTCCTGCCGGATGCTGCCATAGAAGAGATTGACCTTCAGCGCCTCGCCCTTGAGATCGATGCTCGAAGCATGCCCGTCGAGTGAAACATCGGCGGCCTTGCCGGCGATGGCGATAGTAGAGAAATTCCCCGCCATGTTGGCTTGCAGCGCCGCTTGGTCGATCGACACGGAACTCTCGGGTTGGATGTTGGCGTTGATCTCGACCACGCAGTCCGAAGGATCCAGCCACGAGGAGGGAGCAACATCGATGCGTAGCGTCGAGGCCACCAGCTTCATGTCGCTGGCGGAACGGCAGTCACTGGCGAACCAACTCGAATACCAGCTCGCAAACCAGCCTTCACGGCGGCCGCTGATCGTCGCGTGGTAGGGTGCCGCGGACGAAGTGGTGAGCTTGACGGAACTGGCTTCGCCGGTGATGACGACGGCGCTCACCCCGACGAGATCGAGCGTCTTGGAGGCCTCACCGGTCGCCGGCGATGCCAGGGCAACGCCGGCAAAAGGCAGCAAGACGAGAATTGCGGATTTCATCATTGTCTCCGATCATGTTGGGCGGTCGCGACTGGACCGTGGCGTTGTCGAGATGATCTGAAACGTCGATTTCCGCGACCTTGATCGCGATCCGGGACGACCGCGAACGCAATCCGGGTCATTGTCGGCCGCTGCCCGCTTTGGAACCACGCTTGCGATCATGATCTTCATTCCCCTGCCATTCGTCGTTGCCCTGTTGCTGGTCATCCTGCTCGTTGCAGATGGTCCGCCGAAACGAGGCCGATCTGCGTGAAAACATCGCCTTCATGCTGCTGATCGCCGCCTATGCCTTGCAGTCGGTGCTGATCGGCATTCGCTGGGGTTATGATGTCAGGGCAATCATGCCGTTCCAGTCGGTCCTGGCGACACTGATCGCACCCCTTGCCTGGATAGCCTTCAGCGGTTTGACAAAGGAACCGTCCGCGCATCGCCTGGCATCACTCTGGCCGCATTTGCTGCCGGCCTGCCTGGTTGTCCTGCTCCTGATCTTCTGGCGCGAGCCGGTCGGGCCGGTGATCATCCTCGTTTTCCTGTCCTATGGCGCCGCCCTTCTTTGGCTAGCGCTGGCCGGTCCGGATGTTCTTGTCGAATCGCGTCTCGACGGCGTCTTGCGGTCCTACCGATCGCTGTTGGTGACGGCGCTGGCGATCCTTGCATCGCCGGTCACCGACATCATCATCAGCTTCGACCTCGAATGGACAGGTGGCACTCATTCCGGCGCGGTGATTGCCGCCGCCAACGTCCTAGCGCTGATGCTGCTCGGCAGCGCGGCCGCTGTTGCCAGCGAAACCGCTGCTTCCGACGAAGAGGAAGAGGATGTGTCGCACGCCCAAACCACGCCACGGGTGACCAGCGAAGATTCCGCGGTCGCGGCGGCGGTCGACGCGCTGATGACATCGAAATATCTCTACAAGGATGTCGATCTCAACCTCGGGCGCATCGCCAGGCGGCTCGGCCTCCCCGCACGGCAAGTGTCATCGGCGGTCAATCGCGTCCACGGATCGAGCGTATCCCAATACGTCAACGGCAGGAGGATCGATGAGGCCCGCCGCTTGCTCGCGGCGACCGACGAACCGATCACCCGCATCATGCTCGACGCCGGTTTCCTCAGCAAATCGAACTTCAACCGTGAGTTCCTGCGCATCACCGGCCTGAGCCCGAAGGCATGGCGGCGGAAGTATCGGCCGCCGAAGGGCACGATGCCGGCCATCTCCTTGCCAGGCAAGGGAAAATGAATGCGCGCGGCGCCGGTCAGGCGCCGAGCAACTCTCGCAGAGCCATCCGCTTGTAGGCCGCAACCAGCCTGTCACCCTCTTGCCGGTCGACCGAAATCGCAAGCCGCATTGCGGCCTCGCCCATCTGCCAGATGAGAAATGCCGTCGTTTCCAGCGCTTCCGGATCGGCGGACGGCCGCAACCGCTTCAGCACCGTGGTGAGGAATTCGGCGTTGGCCCGGCTGTCGGCAAGCTCAAGCTCGCGCAATGCTTTGTCGGCCTGTGTCCCCGACCAGATGTCGCGCATCACCGGCTCGGCCAGGAATAACCGGTAGTAGATATCCACCAGCTCCGAAAACGCCTGGCGCAAGCCGTCGGCGTCACTGACGTCGGCAAGTGCCGCCGCGATGCAGGCCTGGCTTTCGGCGGTGTAGCGTTCGGCCAGCGCCCAAATGATTGCCCGCTTGTCCGGGAAGAACTGGTAGAGCGAGCCGATCGACACGCCAGCCCTCTCGGCCACCTCGCCCATGCGCATCGCATCGCTGCCTTGCTCGGCGATCAGCGCCGACGCTGCGGCCAGCATGCGCTCGACCCGCTCGCGGCTACGCTGCTGGCTCGGCGTTCGGCGCGGCGATGCGATCTGGCCATCCTGTGAATCCGATACGGCAGAGCCTTCCATCACTGTCTCCAGGCGAACAATCAACAAATTGGCTTGACTCGCAAAATACGAGGGTTTATCACGTTTGGCAAATGTGAGGATTGCTCACATTTGCAAACTGAGGAAAATCGACATGAACCCTACTGTAACGAAACCAACTTTGATCCTCGGCGGCACCGGCAAGACCGGCCGCCGTCTCGCCGAGCGGCTGACGGCGCGGGGCCTGCCGGTAAAGATCGGCTCGCGCTCGGGTACGCCGCCCTTCGACTGGGAAAATAGCACGACCTGGGAACCCGCACTTGATGGTGTGGGCGCCGTCTACATCAGCTACTATCCTGATCTTGCGGTGCCCGGCGCGGCCGACACGGTCGGCGCCTTCTCTCGTCTTGCCGTGGAGTGTGGTGTGCGTCGGCTGGTACTGCTGTCGGGGCGCGGCGAAACGGAAGCACAGCGCGCCGAAGAGATGCTCAAAGCTTCAGGCGCCGATTGGACGATCCTGCGCTGCGCCTGGTTTTCCCAGAACTTCAGTGAAGGCTTCCTCGTCGAATCTTTGCAGGAGGGCGAGGTGGCGTTGCCGGTCGGCAGTGTGGGCGAACCATTTGTGGATGCCGACGATATCGCGGAGGCCGCCTTTACCGTGCTAACCCAGCAAGGACATGTCGGAGAGCTCTATGAGCTGACCGGGCCGCGGCTGCTGAGCTTTGCCGACGCGGTCGCCGAGATCGGCAGGGCCGCCGGCCGCGACATTCGTTTCAAGCGGGTTTCCCATGCCGAGTTCACCACCGCCATCGCCGAGCACGAGTTGCCGGCCGAGTTCGCCTGGCTGCTCAACGAGCTGTTCACCGAAGTGCTCGACGGCCGCAACGAAACGCTGACCGACGGCGTCCAGCGCGTGCTCGGCCGCGCCCCAAAAGACTTTTCCACCTACGCAACCGAAACCGCCGCCACGGGCATCTGGAGGAACTGACATGATCATGAAACTGCTTCCCACCCTCACCTTCGTCGCTGCCATTGGCTCAGGCGTTGTCGGCGGCGTTTTCTTCGCCTTCTCCAACTTTATCATGCCGGCGCTCGCCCGCTTGCCTGCCGGAGGCGGCATCGCCGCCATGAATTCGATCAACATCACCGTGATTACGCCGGCATTCATGACCGCGCTATTCGGCACCGGGCTGGTCTGTCTTGTGCTTGCCGCCGGCGCTCTTATCGGCTGGAGCCAGCCGGGCGCGTTCTGGCTTCTCGCCGGCGCCCTGATCTATCTCGTCGGCAACCCGATCGTGACGATGATGTTCAACGTGCCGCTCAACAACGCCCTGGCCGCCGTCGATCCGGCAAGCGCCAACGGCGCCGCGGTATGGGCCACTTATCTCAAGGACTGGGTGATGTGGAACCATGTCCGCACCATCACCGCCATCGTGGCGCTGGGCTGTTTTATCTTCGCGTGGCGGTGAATGCCGGGGCAAGAAGACCCTCAGGCAGGGTCCTTCGACTTATGACCCTTGCGATCGGCATGGCCGAGATCGCGATCCGGATCGATGACGTCGCGAACCAGTTGCTTGAGTTTTGCGGCGTCGGGAAAACCGCCGTCACGTTTGCGGTCCCAGACCAGCGTGTCATTGCAGGAAATGGTGAAGATGCCGCCGGTGCCGGGCACCAGCGCCACTTCGCCGAGATCGGTGCCGAAGGTGGACAGCAGCTCCTGCGCCATCCAGCCGGCCCTGAGCAGCCACAGGCACTGCGTGCAATAGGTGATGCGGACTGTAGGCAGCGCGTGTTGGGTCATGCCGCGCTGAGCTTCGCCAAGGTCTCCTCGTCGACCTCGAAATTGGCGTAGACGCTCTGCACGTCGTCGTCATCTTCAAGCGTCGCGACCAGCTTCATCAGCGATTGTGCCCGCTCCTCGTCGACCGCGATATTGGTCTGCGGCTTCCAGATCGGCTTCACCGATTCAGCCTCGCCGAGCGCGCCTTCCAGCGCCTTCGACACCTCGCCGAGATTCTCGAAGGCGCAGTAGATCGTGTGGCCTTCCTCGTCCGACTGGACGTCGTCGGCGCCGGCCTCGATCGCCGCGTCCATCACCTTTTCGGCGCTGCCGGCCGATGCCGGATAGTAGATCTCGCCGATGCGGTCCCACATGAACGACACCGAGCCGGTCTCGCCCATCGCCCCGCCGGCCTTGGTGAAGGCAGCGCGCACATTCGACGCCGAGCGGTTGCGGTTATCGGTCAGCGCCTCGACGATCAGCGCGACGCCGCCCGGCCCATAACCCTCGTAGCGCACGGCCTCGTAGGTCTCGGCATCGCCCATCGACGCCTTGTTGATGGCGCGCTGGATGTTGTCCTTCGGCATCGACACCGCCTTGGCGTTCTGCACCGCAAGGCGCAGGCGAGGGTTCATCGATGGATCGGGCGTGCCGCTCTTGGCGGCGACGGTGATTTCGCGCGCCAGCTTGGAAAACATTTTCGATCGCACCGCATCCTGACGGCCCTTGCGGTGCATGATGTTCTTGAACTGTGAATGGCCAGCCATGGCACTCCTGTCGTCTTCTCGGCTAGAGCATCCGCGGCCTGCTGAACCACCCGGCGCCTTGCAAAATGCTCGAATTCAAAATCTCAGAACGTCCTGCTGCGTCCGGACGGACGTACGGCGCTCTATGTCGGAATGGCCGGCTTATAGATAAATCGGCTCAATTCGTCCAGCCGCGCCGTGGCAGACGACACGCAAGGGCTTGAGACCCGAAAAAGGCAGGCTTCGGCGGCCGTTCACCCCTCCAGATCGGACTTCAGCCGGTCGAGAATGCTGATCGCGTGCGTGGCATACTGGCTGATCCAGCGGTCGTGGATGTGCTTGATCGGCAGCGCGTTGAGATGGTTCCAACGCTCGCGGCCCTCGCGCCGCGCCACGACCAGGTCGGCCTCCTCCAGCACTTTCAGATGCAGCATGATCGTGCAGCGGTCCATGTCGGGGAAGGCATCGCACAACATGCCGGTGGTCTGCGGCGCATCCTTCAGCCGGTCCAGCAACTCACGCCGGCGCGGATGCGCCAGCGCCTTGAAAACATTGTCGTCCTGCGAATGGCTTGACATGTTATGTTTCTATAACATATCGTTGAACCCTTCAAGGAAGGAGCTGTGGATATGTCTCTTGGATTCAGGGTTTCCGGCCGCATTGGCAAGCCGGTCGCCGAAGTCTTCGACGCGGTCGTCAATCCGAAGAAGCTTAGCGGCTATTTCACTACGATCGGCGGCGCCAGCGCGCCGCTGGTGGCTGGTGCCGGTGTTGTCTGGTGGGGCAAGGTCCCCGTCGAGGTCGACGAAGTGATCAAGGACAGCCGCATCGTGCTGCACTGGGACGCCTCCGATGCCGACGGCAAGCCAGCCTACAAGACCCGCATCGAGATGAATTTCGAACCGCTCGATGATGGCGGCACCTTTGTCACCATCGCCGAGACCGGCTGGCGCGAGGACGCGGTCGGCCTGAAGAAGTCCTATCTCAATTGCGAGGGCTGGTCGCAGATGCTGGCCTGCATGAAGGCCTATGTCGAATACGGCATCAATCTGCGCGACGGCTATTACCGCAGCGAGATGAAGGGCGAGCCGGCCAACGAGAACAACATCTGAAAAACCACCAAGATGACGGAGGCCTGCGATGAAGCAAGTGACGCCATTTCTGATGTTCGAGGGCAAGGCCGAAGAGGCAATGACCTTCTATTGCGAGACGATCCCCGACAGCAGCGTCCTTGACGTCACACGTTACGGCTCCGGCGAAGACGGCCCGGAAGGGACGGTCAAGCTGGCGCGCGTGTCCATAAGCGGTCTGGAAGTGATGGTCTACAACAGCCCCGTGCACCATGCCTTCACATTCACGCCGTCGGTCTCGATGTATGTGGATTGCTCCACCGAGGCAGAGCTGAACGGCATTGTCGAGGCCCTGGCCAAGCACGGCAAATTTCTGATGCCGCTGGACAATTATGGTTTCAGCCGCCGGTTTGCATGGCTCAACGACAGGTTCGGAGTCTCCTGGCAAATCAATTTGGCATAGCGGGTTCTGGACCGAACCGGCCAATCGAACCTGAACACGGGAATGGAGCCAGCAAATGACCGCGAAGATCAGCGGCGGCATCAACATCGCCATGAAAGTGCCGCCACATCAATACCAGGCAACGATCGCCTTCTATCGCGACGTCATCGGCCTGAAGCCATTCACGGCCAAGGCGCCCGCTATCGGCTTTGAACTCGGTCCCAGTCGCCTGTGGATCGACGAGGCGCCGATGCTTAGTCAGGCCGAGGTCTGGCTGGAACTGTTCACCGATGATTTTCCAGGCGCGGCGGACCATCTCGCCAGGGCCGGCGTCGTGCGCTGCGACGCCATCGAGGCACTGGGTGAAGGCTTTCGCGGCGGCTGGATCACCAACCCGGCCAACATCATTCACCTCGTGCGCGAACCCGATGCTTGGTGAACCGGGGCGGCGCCGTGGAAAGGAGGACGCTATGGAAATCCGTGAAACACCGACCGCCGAAGCCGGCATGCTGATAAGGCGGCCGGTCGCCGACGCGTTCGAAGCTATCGTTGATCCGGCGATCACGACAAAATTCTGGTTCACCCACGGCAGCGACAGGCTGGACAGCGGCAAGGAAATCCATTGGGAATGGCGCATGTATGGCGTCTCGACGACGGTAACGGTCAGCGAGATCGTGCCGAACGAGAAGATCGTCATGCAATGGAGCGATCCGCCGACCACGGTGGTGTGGACCTTTACCGAGATGCCGGGCGGCACGACCTTTCTCGAGGTCCGCAATTTCGGCTTTGCCGGCAGCCCCGATGAGCAGGTCAAGCAGGCGATCGACTCGACCGGCGGTTTTGCGCTGGTGCTCGCCGGCGCCAAGGCGTGGCTCGAGCAAGGCCTGACGCTTGGCCTGACCGGCGACCGCCATCCGAAGGGTTTGCCGGGGCATTAGGTCAACCGCGGTGGGCCATCCTCAGTGCCCGCCGCCCTTTGCCTTCTTCCGCCGCCGGGCCAGCATGTTGAGCCCTTCGACCAGTGCCGAAAAACCCATGGCAGCGTAGATGTAGCCCTTCGGAACGTGGTAACCCATGCCGTCGGCGATCAGCGTCATGCCGATCATCAGCAGGAAGCCGAGCGCCAGCATGACGATGCTGGGGTTCCTGGCGATGAAATCGGCCAGCGGCCCGGCCGCCAGCATCATCACGCTCACCGCCACGATCACCGCGATGTACATGATCGCGATTTCGTCGGTCATGCCGACCGCGGTGATGATTGAGTCGATCGAGAAGACGAGGTCGAGCAGCAATATCTGGAAGATGGCGCCGGCCAGCGAAAGCTGCAGCGTTTCGCCCATCATCGTGTCCTGGTGATCATCGAGATCGACCGTGTGGTGGATCTCCTTGGTCGCCTTCCAGACGAGGAACAGGCCGCCGGCAATCAGGATCAGGTCGCGCCATGAAAAGCCGTGGCCGAAGGCGGTGAATATCGGCATCGTCAACTGGACGATGATCGAGATGGTGGCCAGCAGGATCAGCCGCATCACCAGCGCGGCGGAGATGCCGAGCCGCCGGGCGCGGGCTCGCTGCGCTACCGGCAATTTGTTGGTCAAAATCGAGATGAAGATCAGATTGTCGATGCCGAGCACGACCTCCAGCACGATCAGCGTCAGCAGCGCGACCCATGCCGTCGGGTCGGAGACAAAGGCGAAATGCGGCGCCAGGAATTCGACTAGCTGCATGGAGGTCGTCCCCTCTACGATCTAGAGCAGTTTCGCCGGCAATTGGGTATTGCAAGCGTCCATATCAATGTCACGACCAGAAGGAAGGAGCCGTTTCCTCCAGCCGCGGGCCGCGGCGAAACGGCGCGATCCGTTCAGTCAGGCCGCTACGGTCGGAAATGTCGACGCCGACGCCGCACAATGTCGCCGGTCCGGTCGACGCCTCGAAACGGCCTTTCGGCACCTTGGACAAAAACCGGTTGAGCGGCTCCTCCTTGTCCATGCCGAGCGAGGAATCGTAATCGCCGCACATGCCGGCATCGGAAATATAACCGGTGCCGCCATTGAGGATCTGGTGATCGCCGGTCGGCTGATGCGTGTGGGTGCCGACAACAAGGCTGGCACGGCCGTCGACGAAATGGGCGAAGCACATTTTTTCCGAGGTCGCCTCGGCATGGAAATCGATGACGATCGCATCGGCCTGCTCGCCAAGCGGACAAGCGGCAAGTTCGCGCTCGCCGGCCTGGAATGGATCGTCGAGCTCGGGATGCATGAACACCCGGCCCATGATGTTGGCGACCAGCACGCGCGCGCCGTTCCTGGCGATGTAGACGCCCGAGCCGCGCCCCGGCGTGCCTTTCGGGAAATTGGACGGACGCAGGAAGCGTTCCTCGCGCGGCGCGAAAATCAGCGCATCGCGCTGGTCCCAGACATGGTTGCCGGTGGTGACGACATCGGCGCCGGCCGAGATCGTCTCGCGAAAAATCTCCTCGGTGATGCCGAAGCCGCCGGCGGCGTTCTCGCCATTGACGATGACGAAGTCGAGTTTGAAATCCGAGATCAGGCCGGGCAGTTGTTCCCACACCGCCGTACGTCCTGTCTTGCCGACCATGTCGCCGAGGAAGAGAAGTCTCATATAAGCGTGATCCCGAACCGAAGGTCAGCGAAGCAAAAAGCTGCATGACTTTCGGAAAAGACCATGCGTCCAGGAACTTATCTACAATTTCGGCGCGAACAGGCGCAACCCGCTCTCGGTGAGTATTTCCGGAATGATCACGTCATGCGGCTCGTCCGGCACCTGGGCCACCTCCTGGCAGTCGAAGGCAATGCCGATCAGCCGCAGCTGCTGCCCCTTGTCGGCCAGCCGCGCGATCGCCCGGTCGTAATAGCCGGCGCCGTAACCGATGCGGTGGCCGCGCGCATCGAAGGCGGCAAGCGGCACCAGCATCACCTGCGGATCGAGTACCTCGGCTTCCTCATGCGGCCCGACGGTGCCGAAGCCCATGTCGATCATTGGCGCGCCGCGCACCAGTTCGCGAAAAACGATGGTGGTCTTGTCGAGAATGGCCGGCAGGCAGAGCCTCGCGCCCTTCTCGCGCAAGGCAAACATCAGCGGCCGGACGTCGACTTCCGAGCGCATCGGCCAGAAGCCTGAGACGATCTGGCCCGGCTCGACGGTGATCTGGTCGCGCGCCGTCTCGGCCATTTCGAGTGCTGCCTCCACACGCCAGAACGGATCGAGCGCATCGCGGCGCCCGAGGGCTTGGTTGCGAAGATTTTTTTTCAGGTCTTTTGAGGAGGTCATGGAGCCAGGATAGAAAAAGTCGGATCTGGACGGGGTTTTGGGAGCGACGTTTCCTACCGCATGGCCCACTGAAATGTGAGTGACGATCCACACAACCGGTGGAGAGAGCGATCCCGGGAACCTACAAAGTAGGTGGGCGCCGTATGAGAAAACCCACGGGTCTTCCCAGGGACAGCTCCCTAGGGATCATTAAGGCCCCGGGGAAAATGTTCTCCTGCCGGGAAGCGCAGACCGTCCCCGCCAATATAGGCAGACGGCAGGCCCAGCGCCAGAGAGACGACACGCTTCGAGTCTTAAATCGACGCAGAACCCCTCAACGAGGTCAGCGCCGGCAAAATCCCCGCTTCGCCAGCAGCGCCTTGCACACCGAAGGCCGCGTCCTTAGGGTCGCGCGATGAACCCGGGAGCAAAAATGCGTTTCGAAGGCACGGCAGCCTATGTTGCCGACAAGGATCTGATGGTGGCGGTCAACGCGGCGATCGCGCTGGAGCGGCCGTTGCTGGTCAAGGGCGAGCCCGGCACCGGCAAGACCGAACTTGCCCGCCAGGTGGCGGCAGCGCTCGGTCTGGATCTGATCGAATGGCACGTCAAATCGACCACGCGGGCGCAGCAGGGTCTCTATGAATACGATGCCGTCTCGCGGCTGCGCGACAGCCAGCTCGGCGACGAGCGCTTCAACGACATTCGCAATTACATCAAGCGCGGCAAATTATGGAATGCCTTTGCCGCCGGCAAGAAAGTCGTGCTTCTGATCGACGAGATCGACAAGGCCGATATCGAGTTCCCCAACGATCTGTTGCAGGAATTGGATAGGATGGAGTTCTTCGTCTACGAGACCGGCGAGACCATCCGCGCCACCGTCCGGCCGATCGTCATCATCACCTCCAACAACGAGAAGGAATTGCCGGACGCCTTCCTGCGCCGCTGCTTCTTCCACTACATCCGCTTCCCCGACGTCGACACTTTGCACAAAATCGTCGACGTGCATTATCCCGGCATCAAGCAGAAACTGGTGCGAGCGGCATTGACCCAGTTCTATGAGATCCGCGATGTGCCCGGCCTGAAGAAGAAGCCGTCGACCTCCGAGGCACTCGACTGGATCCGCCTGCTGGTCGCCGACGACATCGCGCCCGAGGACCTGCGCGCCGACCCGAAGAATGCGTTGCCGAAACTGCATGGCGCGTTGCTGAAGAACGAACAGGACGTGCATCTGTTCGAGCGCCTGGCCTTCATGGCGAGACGGCAGGGGTGAGGGGCTGGTCAGTCGGAAGCCGACGAAAGCCCTCGGACAGCGGTTTCCCGTCGCTGGACCGTTGCCCTTGGTCAGGGACGGAGGCAGCTTCGGGTTGCCGAGTTCAGAGGGAAATGAAATGACCGAGATCACCGTCCGCCCATTGGCGCAATCCGACCATGCCGATTGGCGGCGTCTGTGGACCGCCTATCTCACCTTCTACGAAACCAAGTTGCCGGAAGCGGTTTACGCCGTCACCTGGAAGCGGCTGTTCACGGCGGGCGAGTTCGAGCCGAAAGGCTTCATCGCCACCCTCGACGGCAAGGCCGTCGGCCTGACGCACTATCTCTACCATCGCTCCTGCTGGTCGGAGATAAACAACTGCTATCTGCAGGACCTGTTTGCCGACCCCGATGTGCGCGGCAAGGGCGTCGGCGCCGCCCTGATCGAAGCGGTCAGGCAGGAAGCCGGCAAGATCGGCGTCAAGAACGTCTACTGGATGACGCACGAGACCAACACCACCGCACGCAAGCTCTACGACCATGTGGCGCGCAGGACCGGCTTCATCGAGTATGATCTGCTGTAGACCGTGAGATGTTCATCCCCTTCTTCCTCGAACTGAAGGCAGCGCGGGTTCCGGTCTCGCTCCGCGAATATCTGTCGCTGCTGGAGGGGCTGGAGGCCGGGCTGGTCGACTATGATGTTGAGGGCTTTTACTATCTCGCCCGCGCCGCTCTGGTGAAGGACGAGCGCCACATCGACCGCTTCGACCAGGTCTTTTCGCACATCTTCAAAGGTGTCGAGGCGCGGGCTGGCGAAAACCCGGTCGATGTCGCAAACATCCCGGAGGAATGGCTGCGGAGGCTCGCCGAAAAGCACCTGACCGATGAGGAGAAGAAGCTGGTCGAGGCGCTGGGCGGCTTCGAAAAGCTGATGGCGAGGCTGAAGAAGCGGCTGGAGGAGCAAAAGGGCCGACATCAGGGCGGTTCGAAATGGATCGGCACCGGCGGCACCTCGCCCTTCGGCGCCTATGGCTACAATCCCGAAGGCGTGCGCATCGGCCAGCACGAAAGCCGCAACCGCCGCGCGGTAAAAGTCTGGGACAAACGCGAGTTCAGGAACTTCGACGATGCCGTCGAGCTCGGCACCCGCAACATCAAGGTCGCGCTGAAGCGCTTGCGCCGCTGGGTGCGCGAAGGCGCCGAAGAGGAATTCGACCTGCCAGGGACCATCCACGCCACCGCCGAGCACGGATATCTCGACGTTAAGACACAACCCGAACGTCGCAATGCGGTCAAGCTGCTGATGTTCTTCGATGTCGGCGGCTCGATGGACGACCACATCAGGAGCGTCGAGGAGCTATTTTCGGCTGCCCGCGCCGAATTCCGCCAGCTCGAATATTTCTATTTCCACAACTGCCTCTACGAGGGCGTGTGGAAGGACAATCGCCGCCGCCATGCCGAGGTGATTCCGACCTTCGATCTCCTGCATAAATATGGCCCCGACTACAAGGTGATCGTCGTCGGCGACGCCTCGATGAGCCCCTACGAGATCGCCCATCCCGGCGGCTCGGTCGAGCACTGGAACAAGGAGGCCGGCGCCGTCTGGCTTGGGCGGTTGCTGCAGCAATGGCCAAATGCCATATGGCTCAACCCGGAAGCCGAGAAGAACTGGGGTTTTACCCATTCGATTGCCATGATCCGCGATATTTTTGACGGCCGCATGTTTCCACTGACGCTCGCCGGCCTCGAAGCCGCGACGAAGCAACTTTCAAGGAAGCACTGAATGGATCCACGCAAAACAGGAAGGTCGACCTGTTTCCTTTGCCTGCAATGCGGTGTCCAGTTCGCGGCGACAGCGACGCCGCCGCGACATTGCCCGATCTGCGAGGACGAGCGGCAATATGTGCGTTGGGAGGGCCAGGCCTGGACCACGCCGGAAGAGCTCGCCGCCGGCCATCGGCTCGTGATGAGAGACGACGCCGGCGTGCTCGCCTTCGGCATCGAGCCGCGCTTCGCCATCGGCCAGCGGGCATTGCTGGCGCAAACGCCGCACGGCAATGTGCTGTGGGACTGCATTTCGATGGTCAGCGACGAGGCGGTGGCCGAGATCAACCGCCGGGGCGGCCTCGCCGCGATCGCCATTTCCCACTGCCATTATTATTCGGCAATGGTCGAGTGGAGCGAGGCGTTTGGCGGCGTGCCGATTTATCTGCACGCCGATGATTGTCAGTGGATCATGCGGCCGCATCCGGCGATCATCAGCTGGCAAGGCGAGACGCGCGCCATAAACCCGTCGCTGACGCTCATCCGCTGCGGCGGCCACTTTGCCGGTGGCCAGGTGCTGCACTGGAAGCGCGACGGCGGCAATGCCATCCTGGCCGGCGACATCGTGCAGGTGACGCCGACTCGCCGCCATCTCAGCTTCATGTACAGCTACCCGAACTACATCCCGCTCAACGCTTCGAAAGTGCTCGGCATCAAGGCCGCGCTGGAGCCTTTCGCGTTCGACCATATCTATGGCGCGTGGTGGAACCAGAACGTCATCGGAGATGCAAAGGCGGCATTTTCAGCATCGGTTGCGCGCTATCTCGCCGCCATCGCCTGAGGAATTCTTCGCGACAGGATAGAAATACGGGCAAACGCGGTAACAAATCCCTATTTCAGGCGAAGTTGGGAAGGCAACCCAAATAGCGACCTAAGCTAAGAGGAAAAAATGGACAGCCACACCTACCCCGTTACCCGCACCGACGCCGAATGGCGCGCCCGGCTGACGCCTGAGCAATATGCGGTGATGCGCAACCACGGCACCGAGCGGCCGGGAAGCTGCGCCCTGCTGCACGAGAAGCGCGCCGGCACCTTCTCCTGCGTCGGCTGCGACCAACCCTTGTTTGAATCCAAGCTGAAATTCGAGAGCGGCACCGGCTGGCCGAGCTTCAACGACCCGGTGCCGGGTTCGCTCGAGACTACTGTCGACCGCAGCTACGGCATGGTCCGCACCGAATGCCATTGCGCCCGCTGCGGCAGCCATCTCGGCCACGTCTTCGAGGACGGCCCGCCGCCGACCGGCCTGCGCTATTGCATCAACGGCGTGGCGCTCAAATTCGAGCCGGCCGCCTGATCGTCAGGCCACGACCACCAGGATCAGCCACAACGTGGCGCCAAGCGTCATCAGCGAGGCCTTGGCGCCACTTGATTTTCCGGCAGTTCGCCAAACGGCAAAAGTCAGGAAGATGTTGTAGGGCACCGGCGCGAAATGCACCGCCAGAACCAGCGCAAGCGGCAACTTCAGCCCGAGCAGAATGAGCGCCGCCACCGATGACGCGACGTTGATCGCTGTGCCGACAACGACCAGGTCGCGCCAGAACAGCCGATCGAGCGGCACGCCGCCGAGCCAGCGTGAGCGGAAGAAGGCGGCAACGCGCGACATGATCGTCATCGATCGACCGGCTCCTCGCTCTGCTCACCAGCGCAACCCTTCCACAAGGATTGCGTCTGGAAACCCTGCTTTATTCCTGACCCAGAACTTCGGCAATCGCGCGCTCGAAACGCGAGGCTTCCGTCACCAGCCAGTCGGTCATCGCCGGCCAATTGTCTTCGGCAAAACAATTCACCCGCCACATCGAATTGATGCCGAGGCCGTCGCAACTTTGTTCTGGCCTGAGCTTCAGCCTGTCTTCGATGGCCGGCTGGAACGGCTTCAGCCGCGACCAGGCTTGCGTGGCACCGAACTTCTCGTTGCGGCCGAAGAAGACGCCGACATGATTCTGCGCAGGCGCGACGTACATGGAAAGGACCAATGCGAAGTCGGGCAGCCCACGCTGCCAGAACCACGGTCCACGCCTCGCCAGCAGAGCCCTTTCATCCGGATGCCGTTCCGCGAACAGCGTCCAGAAGCTGCGTTGGCGGAATTCAGAGGCGCGGCGGGCGCCAAAATCGAATTCGCTCATGTTCGAACCGTTGAGGGGCGCCGCAACCGGCGCCCAAGGCTATTACCGGCCTACACCATTCCAAGCGCGGCCTTGTACAGATCGAGGATGGACTCCTCTTCCTGCCGCTCGGCCTGGTCCTTCTTGCGCAGCCGGATGATCGACCGCATCGCCTTAGTGTCGAAGCCGGTGCCCTTGGCCTCGGCGAACACTTCCTTGATGTCGTCGGCAATCGTCTTCTTCTCTTCCTCGAGCCGCTCGATACGCTCGATGAAGGCGCGCAACTGGCCGGCGGCAACAGTCTGGCTGGTCTCGGTGATGTCGTCGGCCATATTCTTCTCTCCGCGTCGTTTTCTCACCGCGACTCGGGGTGACCCGAGCGGCGAATTGCAGCGGTTCGATGCCCGACCGGGCGCGGCGGGTCAAGGTGCTATCGATGCGGCATGAAGGGCTGCTGCCAGGCGCCGACAAGGCTGTCTGATGCCGGCCTATTTCACCCGAATGCGATCAGCAGATCCTTGGCATCAATCTGGTCGCCGGCCTTGACGAGCACCTCGGCGATGGTGCCGTCGCGCTCGGCATGCAGCGCCGTTTCCATCTTCATCGCTTCGATCGACAGCAGCACGTCGCCGGCCTTCACCGCCTGGCCGGCAGCGACCGCAAGCGCCGAGACGACGCCGGGCATCGGCGCGCCGACATGCGCCTCATTGCCCGGCTCCGCCTTGCGCCGTGCCTTGGCAGCGGACGCGCCATGCGCCCGGTCCGGTACCTTCACGCGGCGCGGCTGGCCGTTGAGCTCGAAGAACACGGTGACCATGCCCTTTTCGTCGACATCGCCCATGGCAAGGCAGCGCACCACCAGCGTCTTGCCTTTCTCGATGTCGACGAAAATCTCGTCTTCCGGCTTCATGCCGTAGAAATAGGTCGGTGTCGGCAGCACGCTGACCGGGCCGTAGGTCTCCTGCGCGGCGGCGAAATCCGAAAACACCTTCGGATACATCAGCCACGACGCGAACTCGAACTCACTGAGCTTGCGCTCGAGCTTTTCCTCGACCTCCCTGCGGCTGGCCGTGAGGTCCGCCGCCTTGAGCAGCGAACCCGGCCGCACCGTGATCGGCTTTTCGCCCTTCAGCACCTTCTTCTGCAATGGCTTTGGCCAGCCGCCCGGCGACTGGCCGAGGTCGCCGCGCAACATCGACACCACAGAATCCGGGAAGGCGATGTCCCGCGCCGGATTCTCGACGTCGGCGACGGTCAGGTCCTGGCTGACCATCATCAGCGCCATGTCGCCGACGACCTTGGACGACGGCGTCACCTTGACGATATCGCCGAACATCAGATTGACGTCGTGATAGGTCTGCGCCACTTCGTGCCAGCGCGTCTCCAGCCCAAGCGAGCGCGCCTGTTCCTTGAGGTTGGTGAACTGCCCGCCAGGCATTTCGTGCAGATAGACCTCCGATGCTGGCCCCTTCAGGTCGCTTTCGAAGGCGGCGTACTGGTTGCGCACCGCCTCCCAGTAGAACGAGATATTCCTGATCCATTGCGGGTCGAGGCCCGGATCGCGCTCGGTGCCCTTCAGCGCCTCGACGATCGAACCCAGGCATGGCTGCGAGGTGTTGCCAGATAGCGAATCCATCGCCGCGTCGATGCCGTCGACACCGCTCTCCACCGCTGCCAGCACGGTGGCCGCCGACAGGCCGGATGTGTCGTGCGTGTGGAAGTGGATCGGCAGGTCTGTCGCCTCGCGCAGTGCCTTGAACAGCACGCGGGCAGCACTCGGCTTTAGAAGCCCCGCCATGTCCTTGACGGCAATGATATGGGCGCCCGCCGCCTGCAATTCGCTGGCCAGGCCGACATAGTATTTCAGATCGTATTTCGCCCGCGCCGGATCGAGTATGTCGCCGGTATAGCAGATCGCCGCTTCGATCAGCTTGCCCTCGGCGCCGACCGCATCCATGGCCACACGCATGTTCTCGACCCAGTTCAGGCAGTCGAAGACGCGGAACAGGTCGATGCCGCCAGCAGCGGCCTGGTGGACGAAATGCTGGACGACATTGTCGGGATAGTTAGTATAGCCAACGCCGTTGGCGCCACGCAGAAGCATCTGCAGCAGAAGATTGGGTGCTGCCTCGCGCACCAGCGACAGCCGCTCCCATGGATCTTCGGTGAGGAAGCGCATGGCGACGTCGAATGTTGCGCCGCCCCAGCATTCGAGTGACAAAAGCTGCGGCAGAGCGCGCGCATAGGTGCCGGCGATGCCGGCGATGTCATAGGTGCGCACACGCGTCGCGAGCAAGGATTGATGCCCGTCGCGCATTGTCGTGTCGGTGACCAGCACCTCTTTTTGCTCGCGCATCCACGCCGCGAATTTCTCCGGCCCGAGCACGTCGAGCTTCTGCTTGCTGCCGTCAGGCACATTGCCGTTGAGATATGGCACCACCGGTGGCGCCGCATCTGCTTTTGGCTGCGGCCGGCCGCGCGTCTCGGGATGGCCATTGACCGAAACGTCGGCAAGATAGTTGAGCAGCTTGGTCGCGCGGTCCTGCCGCTTCACGCTGGCGAACAGTTCCGGCGTCGTGTCGATGAACTTGGTGGTGTAGGAATTGTCGGCGAAGCTCCGGTGATTGATGATCGCCTCGAGAAAGGTGAGATTGGTCGCCACGCCCCGGATTCGGAATTCGCGCAACGCCCGGTTCATGCGGGCGATGGTCTCGGCCGGCGTCGGCGCCCACGCCGTCACCTTTTCCAGCAATGGATCGTAGAAGCGGGTGATGACCGCGCCCGAATAGGCGGTGCCTCCATCAAGGCGGATGCCGAAGCCGGTGGCGCCGCGATAGGCGGTGATGCGGCCATAGTCGGGGATGAAATTATGCTCGGGGTCTTCAGTGGTGATGCGGCACTGCAGCGCGTGCCCGTTGAGCCTGATGTCCTTCTGCGTCGGCACGCCCGATTCCGCCGTGCCGATGGCAAAGCCGTCGAGTATGTGGATCTGTGCTTTGACGATGTCGATGCCGGTCACTTGTTCGGTGACGGTGTGCTCGACCTGGATGCGCGGATTGACCTCGATGAAATAGAATTTTCCGGTATCGGCATCCTGCAGGAACTCGACCGTGCCGGCGCCGATATAGCTGGTTTCGCGCGCGATCCTCAGCGCGTAGCCGCAAAGCTCCTCGCGCTGCGACATTTCGAGATAGGGCGCCGGCGCCCGCTCGACCACTTTCTGGTTGCGGCGCTGGATCGAACAATCGCGCTCGAATAGGTGCACGGCGTTGCCATGCGTGTCGCCCAGCACCTGCACCTCGACATGGCGGGCGCGCTCGATCAGCTTCTCGAGATAGACCTCGTCCTTGCCGAAAGCCGCCTTCGCCTCACGCTTGCCTTCCATCACCTCGCGGGCGAGATCGGCCTCGGAGCGGATGGCGCGCATGCCGCGGCCGCCGCCGCCCCAGGACGCCTTGAGCATCACCGGGTACCCGATCGTCCTGGCGAGTTCCTTCACCGCCGCCATGTCGTCCGGCAAGGGATCGGTGGCGGGAATTACCGGCACACCGACTTCGATTGCGAGATTGCGGGCGGCGACCTTGTTGCCCAGCCTGCGCATCGTATCCGGCTTTGGCCCGATGAAGATGATGCCGGCCGTGGCGCAGGCCTCGGCGAATTCCGGGCTCTCCGACAGCAGGCCGTAGCCTGGATGGATGGCATCGGCGCCCGAAAGCCTGGCGACGCGGATAACCTCCTCGATCGACAGATAGCTTTCGATCGGCCCCATATCCCTGGTCAGGTGCGGCCCGCGCCCGACCTGGTAGCTTTCGTCGGCCTTGAAGCGATGCAGGGAGTATTTGTCTTCCTCCGCCCAGATCGCCACGGTTTTGAGGCCGAGTTCATTAGCCGCGCGGAAGACGCGGATGGCAATTTCGGAGCGGTTGGCGACAAGGATCTTCGAGATTGCCAAGGACAGGGCTCCGGACACGGGGAAGGGAACTGCCGGACATGATTAGCGCGAAAATGCTGCAGTGCAAACAAAATCGGGCAGCGGCTAAACCGATTTAAATCAACTCGATGTCGTCAAAACGGAAATGCCCGGCGCAAGCGCCGGGCATCTCCAAAATTATCGTCGTCGACAGGCTTACATCTTCTGGATGTAGGTGTACTTGCCGTCGTCGCCCTTCTTCCACTCGTACATGACGTAGCCGGGCAACGTCGGATCGCCCTTCGCGTCATAGGAGAGGTCGCCCAGAACGGTCTTGAACGGACCCTTCTCATGCAGCGCCTTGGCAACTTCCTGCGGGTCGTTCGACTTGGCAACGGTGGCTGCTTCGGCGATCGCCTGCATGGCGGCGTAGGAGTAAAGCGTGTAGGCCTCCGGTTCGAAGCCCTGCGCGCGGAACTTCTCGACGAGTTCCTTGTTCGTCGGGATCAGACGCGGATCCGGGCCGAACGTGTTCAGCGTGCCCGCAACTGCGTCGCCAGCGATCGAGGCCAGCTCGTTCGACACGATGCCGTCGCCGGAAACCAGCGTCGCCTTGAGGCCCTGGTCAGCCGCCTGGCGGATGATCAGGCCGGCTTCGGTGTGCAGGCCACCCCAATAGATGATGGAAACGCCGGCTTCCTTCATCTTGGCGATCAGCGCCGAGAAGTCCTTGTCGCCGACATTGACGCCTTCGTACATGACTTCCGTCAGGCCGGCTGCGTTCATCGCCTTCTTGGTCTCATCGGCAAGGCCCTGGCCGTAGGTCGTCTTGTCGTGGATGACCGCGATCTTGGCATCCTTGAAGTTCGCCGCGAGATAGGCGCCGGCGATGCTGCCCTGCTGGTCGTCACGTCCGCAGGTGCGGAACGTGTTCCACATGCCGCGTTCGGTGAACTTCGGATTGGTCGCGGCCGGCGTGATCTCGAGGATGCCGTTTTCCGCGTAGACTTCCGACGCCGGGATCGAGACGCCCGAGTTGAAGTGGCCAACCACGAACTTGACGCCGTCGCCGACGAACTTGTTGGCGACCGAGATGCCCTGCTTCGGATCGGAGACGTCGTCGCCGACCGAGAGCTTGATCTGCTCGCCATTGATGCCACCGGCCGCATTGATGTCGGCGACGGCCTGTTCGGCACCCTTCTGCAGCTGCGCGCCGAAGGCGGCATTCGGACCGGTGATCGGACCGGCGACGCCAACCAGGACGTCAGCCCACGCGCTGCCGCTGAACGCGATCAGCGCGGTCAGGGCGACGGCGGACAAAAGTGATTTTTTCATGTAAAACGCTCCCATTTACGGAGTGGGCGTTGGATGATGCTTTCATGCGATGCCCACTTTTACTCGCAGAAAACGTACTTTGCCGATTTTCAGGCACTTGTCACGCCGATTCATCCCCGAAACGGCGTTAATCATGAACGTCAACCTTTCGGCTTCCAGCTCAAAACCGATGCTCTTTCATAGAGCCAATTATACTGTGTCACCATCTGGTTTGTGCGCGTGTATTGATAGCCGATGAAGCCCAATATCATCAGTACGATCGTATCCACGATATAGTAATGCAGCGAGAACATCGTGCCGCCGAACAGCGCGTGATGAATGAACCTTACGCCAATGCCAAGGCCGAGCATGTAGGCGAACAATTGGAGGAAGCTGCGCCATGTCTGGGCGCTGGCCTTGCCGGTCATCCATGCCGCCCAGCCGCCGAGCAGGCAGGTGACGAAGAAGAACTGCCAGATCGAGGGTTCCTCGTAGAGAATGCCCTGCATGATGAAGTCTCCTGAACTCAGTGGTGGCCGCCTTCGAGATAGGCGGCGCGCACTTCCGGATTGGCGAGCAGCTCCTTGCCGGTGCCGCTCATCGTCACATTGCCGTTGACCATGACATAGCCGCGCGTCGCGAGCTTCAGCGCGCCGAAGGCGTTCTGCTCGACCAGGAATACGGTCAGCCCTTGGGTCCGGTTCAACTCGCGGATGGCGTCGAAGATCTGCTTCACGATCAGCGGCGCCAGGCCGAGCGACGGCTCGTCGAGCAGGAGCAGCTTCGGCCGTGCCATCAGCGCACGCCCGATCGACAGCATCTGCTGTTCGCCGCCCGACAGGGTGCCGCCGCGCTGGGCGATGCGTTCCTTCAGGCGCGGAAACAGCGTAAACACCTTCTCGACGTCCTCGTCGTAATGCTTGAGGCCGTCGAGGCTGGCGCCCATCTGCAGGTTTTCCATCACCGTCATGCGCGGGAAGATGCGCCGGCCCTCCGGCGACTGGGCGATCCGCATGCGCGCGATCTCATGCGTTGGCATCTGGGTAATATCGGTGCCGGCGAAGGTGATCGTGCCCGCCCGGGCCCGCGGAGCACCAAAAATGGTCATCATTAGCGTCGACTTGCCGGCGCCGTTGGCGCCGATCAGCGCCACGATCTCGCCCTGCCTGACGGTGACGTCGACACCGTTCAGCGCCCTGATGTTGCCGTAGTAGGTCTGGACGCCTTTGATATCGAGCAGCGTTGTGCCGGCCATCACTTGCGCCCTCCGCGCTTGCCCGCAGGTGCGGCAGCAGTCTTGCCGGCAACTGTTTTCGCAGTTTTCCCGGAAGCGTGGCTCGTTTCCACTTTCCCGGCGTCGACGCGGCGCGAAAATTCCGTCTCCTTGCCGGCGGCGAGAAGCTTGGCCTGACCAACCCAGTCCTCACGGGCGATGCGTCCGTCGAAGGCGAGATAGGCCTCGACGGCCGCGACGTCGGCTTTCTTCCATGCCGCGATCTGGTCGAAATGGAAGATGCCGTGCTGGTTAAGCTTCTTCTCGTTGACCGTGCCGATGCCCTTGATGCGGGTCAGATTGTCGGCCTCGCCGCCACGTGGCGCTGTGAGCCGGTTCGAAACGCCCGCGACCTTCGACTTGGCCGGCGCCTTAGCCGTGGAGGGTTTCGCGGTCGGCTTAGCTGCAGCGGGTTCCGCCTTGGCCGGGGGAGCGGCGGCTTGCGCTGCTGCCTTGCTTGCCGCGGCACTCGACTTTGCATCGAACTGCCCGGCTTTCGAGGCGCCTTTCGACACGGTCACGCGCTCGCCCTCGCTGTGGCCGATCGTATCGGTCACCGGTCCGGCGAGATACGAAGACGATGTGCCTGGGCCGTGCGCGGAATCGGGACCGGTGTCCAATTGCTCGATGACGTCCTCGTCGCCGACTTCGGTCAGTACCGTCTCGACTTCCTCGTCTTCGACGCCGAGATAGGCAGCGATGACGCGCGGGTCCGTGCGTACCGAATGCGGGCTGCCGTCCGATATCTTGCGCCCGTATTCGAGCACCACGACGTGGTCGGAAATCTGCATGACCACCGCCATGTCGTGCTCGATCAGCAGGATCGAGGTGCCGGTGTTGTCTTTGATGTCCATCAGCAGCGCGTTGAGCGCCATTGATTCTTTCGGATTGAGGCCGGCAGCCGGCTCGTCGAGGCAGAGCAACTCCGGACCCGTGCACATCGCCCGCGCGATCTCGAGGCGTCGTTGCGCGCCATAGGGCAGGTCGCCGGCCGGGTCGTCGGCACGGTCGACGAGATCGGCCTTCTCCAGCCAGTGCCTGGCCAGTTCGACCGACTCGGCCGATGCCTTCCGGTAGCCGCTGAAGCCGAACAGGCCGAGCACGGTGTAGCCGGACGCCTTCATCAGCTTGTTGTGCTGGGCTACCAGCAGGTTCTCGAGCAGCGTCATGCCCGAGAACAGGCGGATGTTCTGAAAGGTGCGCGCCACCTTGGCGCGTGCCGGGATTTCATGGTTCGGCAGGCGTTCGAGCAGATAGCTCGAGCCGTCGCGCCTATTGAGCGTGAGCATGCCTTCCGACGGTTTGTAGAAACCGGTGATGCAATTGAACACCGTGGTCTTGCCGGCGCCGTTCGGTCCGATCAGCGCGGTGATCTCGCCGCGCTTGGCCTGGAAGGAGAGATCGCCGATGGCGACCAGACCGCCGAATTTCATCGACAGATGGTCGACCTGCAGGATGGCATCGTTCATGGGAGATGGGTTCGTATCACTCATCAGCCGTGGCCTTCCTTGGTGAAGGAGCCGGATACGGCCTTGCTCTTCTTGAGGAAGGCTGTCGGTTCACGGCTGCCGACGAAGCCGCGCGGCTTCCACAGCATGACGATGACCATGGCCATGCCGAATAAAAGCATGCGGTAGAGTTCCGGGGTGAAGTCGGGGCCGAAGACCTGCTTCAGGAAATCGAGTTCGCGCAGCACCTCCGTGCCGCCGATCATCACCATGGCGGCGACGGCGATGCCAACCAGCGAACCCATGCCGCCAAGCACGACCATAGCCAGAATGATGGCCGACTCCAGGAAGATGAAGGATTCGGGGCTGACGAAACCTTGCCGTGCCGCGAAGAACGAGCCGGCGAAGCCGCCGAACATGGCGCCGGTGGCAAAGGCAGTGAGCTTGGTGGTGGTGGTGTTGATGCCGAGCGAGCGGCAGGCGATCTCATCCTCGCGCAGCGCTTCCCAGGCGCGGCCGACAGGCATGCGCCTTAGCCTTATCGTGACGAAGGCGGTGAGCAGGCAGAGCCCCAGGATCAGATAGTAGAGGAATATCTTGTAGTAGGCGCTCGATGTGGCGATATCCAACACCTTGGCGATATAATTCGGATCCGAAACGTTGAACGTCATCAGGCCGAAAAAGGTGACCTTGGGGATGCCGGAGATGCCGGCCGAGCCGTTCGTAACCTCGCGCCAATTGATCAGCACGAGACGAATGATCTCGCCGAAGGCAAGCGTCACGATCGCCAGATAATCGCCGCGCAGACGCAGCACCGGAAACCCGAGCAATACCCCCCAGAAGGCGGCCATGGCGCCGGCGGCGGGCAGCAGGATCCAGAACGACAGGCCAAAATGCGTGCCGAGCAGCGCATAGGCATAGGCGCCGACCGCGTAGAAGGCGACGTAGCCGAGATCGAGCAGGCCGGCGAGGCCGACGACGATGTTCAGCCCCCAGGCCAGCATCACATAGATCAGGATCTGGATGCCGAAATTGTCGACCCATTTCAGTGAACCCTGGAACCCGCCGGCCATCGACCCTGCGTACACGGCAAGCACCGCCACGACGATGATCGGGTAGAGCGCCAGTGCGGTTATGCCCAACGCCGAGAAATGGGCGAGGATGACGGTGCGGAAATAGAACAGCACCGAGGCCAGCGCATAGATGATCGCCAGCGCCCGCGCGAAGCGCGCATAACCGGCGAGACCCGGCCCCAGCAAACCATCGAGCGAGCCGGCCAGCAGCGCCAGCACAGCCACTACGACGACGGCAGCAATGAAATACGGCAACCGGAAGAACCGCGTCGCCACGCTTTCCGGCAACAGCCCGGTGGCGATGTCGGCAATCTTCTGGTTGGCCAGGAAGGGCTGGCCGTAGGCAACGTAGAGAAAGCGGCCGAGCATGGTGGCGATCACCACGGCGGCGAGCAGGCCCCAGCGCTGTACGAGGATCAGCTCGTTGGAGATGTTCTGATCGGTCCGCAGGCCGATGAACAGCACGAACAGGCCGAGCGCGATGGCACCAGCATAAAGCGCCTCGCGCGTGGCGCGTTGCACTGGGGTGGCGACGACGCCGCGCTCCGGAGATACAGTGACCGCCATGACCTCAGACCTTTTCGACTTCTGGCCGGCCCAATATGCCGGAAGGCAGGAAGATCAGGACGATCGCCAGGATGGAGAAGGCGGCGACGTCCTTGTAGTCGATCGAGAAATAAGCCGACCACATGCTTTCGATGAAGCCGATCATCAGCCCGCCGAGCACGGCGCCGGGCAGCGAGCCGATGCCGCCGAGCACCGCCGCGGTGAACGCCTTCACGCCGGGCGTGAAACCGTCGGAGAAGGCGATGACGCCGTAATACATCAGGAACAGCGTGCCGGCGACGGCAGCAAGGGCCGCACCCATGACGAAGGTGATCGAGATGGTGCGGTCGACGTCGATGCCAAGCAACGCCGCCATCTTGCGGTCCTGCTCGCATGCCCTTTGCGCCCGGCCCAGTGAGGTCTTGTTGACCAAATACCAGAACAGCGCCAGCAGCAGCGCGGTGACGATGACGATGATGATCTGCTTCAGCGATACGCTGATGCCCTCGATGTTGTAGACCGTGGACACCATCGGCGGGATCGGCTTGTTGCGCGGCCCTTGCGTCACCTGGACGAAGTTCGACAGGGCGATCGACATGCCGATCGCGGTGATCAGCGGGGCCAGCCGGAACGAACCGCGCAAAGGCCGGTAGGCCACCTTCTCGATCGTCCAATTATACAGGCTGGTCAGCAGCATCGCGACGATCATCATGATCAGCAGCGCGATCACCACCGGCAAGGAATAGAACAATGCGCCGAGAATGAGGAAAACGATGAGGGCGGTGAATGCCCCGACCATGAAGATGTCGCCATGGGCAAAATTGATCATGCCGATGATGCCGTAGACCATCGTATAGCCGATCGCTATCAGCCCATAGATCGATCCCAGCGTCAGCCCATTGATAAGCTGCTGGACAAAATACTGCATGCTGTCGTGGCTCCCCTGGAATGTCGCCCATGCAGACGCATTCCTTTTCGTATTTCCCCTAGTCGTAAAGTTTCGAGCCCGGATTGCAACGTGATTTTTCGATGGCTATGCGTGTTTTCGCCGCACGCCGTCCGATTGCCCGTTTTATTCCCGTCCGGCCCCTGGACCATCGCGGACCCTACCATTGGCCTAACGCAATGTCTTTGACGATTCAACCGCACCATGCGCCTCGTTTCGAAGAAATCGCCGTCAAAATAAGTTGATGAGCGGGATCGTTGCGTCGTTGATCGCAATCCGTTTACGCTCTCTTTCTTCCCCTGCGTCAGCGTTTTTTCTATTTGACGACGAAGCCGTGCGCGAACGGGTCGCGGTCGTCGATGAAGATCGTGTTCAATCCGGTCATCCGTGCCCAGCCGCCGATCGACGGAATGATCGCCGGCTTGCCGGCGACGGTGACCTCTTTTTCCACCCTGCCCTTGAACAGCGAGCCGATGATCGATTCATGGACGAAGTCGTCGCCAACCCCAAGCTTGCCCTTGGCGTGAAGCTGCGCCATCCGCGCCGAGGTGCCGGTGCCGCAGGGCGAGCGGTCGATCGCCTTGTCGCCGTAGAAGACGGCGTTGCGGGCATCGGCTTGCGGGTTGGTCGGCGCACCGGTCCACAATATGTGCGACAGCTTGTCGATGCCGGGATTCTCCGGGTGGACGAAGGAATATTTCTCGTTGAGCCGCTGCCGCACCACCGGGCTCCAGGCGATCAGCTCGCCCGCCGAATGGTCGGCCATGTCGCGATAGTTCGTTTGCGGTTCGACGATGGCGTAGAAATTGCCGCCATAGGCGACATCGACGCTGATCTCGCCGAGCCCGGGGCATTCGACCGTCAGTCCCTCGGCATAGAGGAAGGACGGCACATTGGTGATGCGCACCTCCTCGACATAGTCGCCGACCTGCTTGTACTCGGCGACGACCAGGCCCGCCGGCGTATCCAGCCTGAGCACGCCCGGCGTCTTCGGCTTGATCAGCCCATGTTCGACGGCAAAGGTCACAGTGCCGATTGTGCCGTGGCCGCACATCGGCAGACAGCCGGAGGTTTCGATGAACAGGATGGCGATGTCGCAATCCTCGCGCGTCGGCGGATAGAGGATCGAGCCGGACATCACGTCATGGCCGCGCGGCTCGAACATCAGCCCGGTGCGGATCCAGTCATATTCGGCCAGGAAATGCGCTCGCCGCTCCATCATCGTCGAGCCGTTGAGCAGCGGTCCGCCGCCGGCGACCAGCCGCACCGGATTGCCGCAGGTGTGGCCGTCTATGCAGAAGAAGGAATTCTTGGCCATGCCGGCTCCCAACTGAATGTCTTCGATCTCAAAACCGTTGCGGACTGAACGGACCGAGATCGAGCGATGGACCCTGCCCGAGAACGAGCTCACGGATCAAGCGTCCGGTCGCCGCGGCCTGGGTCAGGCCGAGATGACCATGGCCGAAGCCATACACCACCGACGGCGTTTTTTGCGACCGCCCGATCACCGACAACGAATCCGGCAGCGACGGCCGGAACCCCATCCATTCGCGGCCATTGGCCGGATCCAGCCCTGGCAGGAATTTTTGCGCCTTTTCGAGCAGTGCTTTCGAGCGCGCATAATTGGGCGGCCTTTCGAGGCCGCCGAGCTCGACCGCGCCACCGACGCGCAGGCCGGTCTCGAGCGGCGTGATGACAAAGCCATGCCCGGAGAAGATCAATTGCCGCTTTACGTCGAACGCAGTCTTCGGCAGCGTCGTGTTGTAGCCACGCTCGGTCTCCAGCGGGATGCCGTCGCCGAGATGTCTTGCCAGCAGATGCGACCAGGCCCCGGCAGCGATGACGACATGCTTTGCCCGACGCGTCGTACCGTCGGCCATGGTCAGGATCGCGTCGCCCTGTCCCGCCTCGATACGCTCGATCCGGGCCTTTTCGAACCCCGCGCCCAACCTCTCGGCATAGGCCCATAAGGCCTTTCCAAGCAGCTTGGGGTCGGCGACGGTCTTCCACCCCGGCACGAACGTGCCCCTGGCGAAGCGCGGCGACAGGCCGGGCTGCAAGGCGGCGAGAGCGCTGCCTTCGACATGGTTGAAGCCGATGCCGAAGCGCTGCCTTGCCGCCCAGCCGGGCAGCGACGCCTTGAACTCGGCCTCGCTTTCGTAGAGTTCGAGCGAGCCGTCCTCGTGCAGCATCGGCCGTGTGCCGGAACGGTCGAGCAAGCCCATCCATTCCGCCTCGGCGAGCTTCATCATCCCGGCCTGCGCGGCAAGGCCGGCTTCATAGCGGTCGCTTCGGCCGGCCCGCCAGAAGCGGACCAGCCAGGGCAACAGCTTCGGCAGATAGGCGGGCGGAATGCTGAGCGGGCCTAGCGGGTCGGCGAGCCATTTCGGCAACTGCCTGATCATGCCCTTGTGAGCCAGCGGCAGCACATCGGAGAACGCCAAGGCAGCGGCATTGCCGGAGCTGGTTTCCTCGCAGATCCCCGTCCGATCGAAAATCGTGACGTTTCGCCCCGCCTCGGCCAGAAAGCCGGCGGCGCAGATGCCGATAATGCCGCCACCAATGATGGCAACATCGAGCGTAGCATTATCATTCATTGCCATGCGCCGCGCTGCACATCTGCAAATACCCTCGAAGGGACTGGATCAGAATGCCGGCAGCTCTGGCCGCACCGCCAGCGCGTCCCTGACGGTCTTTTCGACAGCCTTGCGCCGCTCGCCCGCCAACGGCTGACGCGGCATGCGCACCCGGTCATTGGTATCGATGGCGAAGACCTCCGCGAGCTTGATGTTCTGCACCAGATAGGTCGAGACGTCGAGGTCGAGCAGCGGCCGGAACCAGCGGTAGATTTTCAACGCCTCCTCGCGGCGGCCCTGTCTCATCAATTGATAGATGGCGACTGTCTCGCGCGGGAACGCGGTGACCAGGCCCGCCACCCAGCCAATGGCGCCGACCGACAGCGCCTCGAAGGCAAGATTGTCGACGCCGGTGAACAGGTCATAGCGGTCGCCGAGGCGGTTGATGATCTCGGTCGAGCGGCGGATGTCGTCGGAGGACTCCTTGATGGCAACGAAGCGCTGGTCCTTCGCCAGTTCCTCCATCTGGTCGACAGTGACGTCGACGCGGTAGGCAAGCCGGTTGGAATAGATCATCACCGGCAGGTCGCCGGCCGCGGCGACGGCGCTGAGTGCCGCGACCGTCTCCTCGGTATTGGTATGGTAGATCGGGCTCGGCACCACCATCAAACCGTTGGCGCCTTCTTTTGCGGCGCGGCGCGCGATCGTCGCCGCCTCGCGTGTGCCGGCTTCGTTGACCGTCAACAGCACCGGTTTGTTGCCGGCGATCTTCTGCGCGGTCTTCAGCACCTCGATCTTTTCGTCATGCGACAGCATCGGTCCTTCGCCAAGCGAGCCACAGACGATGATGCCGTCGCAGCCGGCCTCCATCTGCAGCGCAAAGCAGCGCTCCATCTCGGCATGGTCGAGGCGATCATCCTCGGTGAATTTGGTCGTAACGGCGGGGAAAACTCCGGCCCACATGTCGGTCGCTCCATCTGATATATCAGTCGTATATTTCTTAAGACGCCGGCTGTCAACGTTGAATCTGATATGATATATCACAAATATATCAGGAGACGCCGCATTGGTATATGACAACCCAGGCTCCGAGCCGGCGACTGCGAAGGCCTACCGCAGGCTCGAGCATATGATCGTAACGCTCGAACTGGCGCCCGCGAGCTTCATCACCGAGGGGGCGCTGATCGACAGGCTCGGCCTTGGCCGCACCCCGGTGCGCGAAGCGATCCAGCGGCTGGCCTGGGAGGGGCTGCTCGAGGTCCGGCCGCGTGCCGGCATTGCCATTGCCCCGCTTCACCCTGGCGACTGGCTGCGCGTCCTCGACGCCCGCCGCGGCGTCGAGGTCGTGCTTGCCCGCTCGGCCGCCCGCTTCGTCACCCGCGAGGCCGCCGACCTGTTTCATGACGCAGCGCTGGCCATGCAAAAGGCCGTGATTTCGGAAAATGTTCTTTGCTTCATCCAAGCTGACAAGGCGCTTGATGAGGCGCTGGCGCTGGCTGCAGACAACCCGTTCGCGGCGCGCCTGGCGGCGCCCTTGCAAACCCACAGCCGCCGCTTCTGGTTCCGCTACAAGGCCGATACCGGCTTGGCCGAATCCGCCGAGCACCATGTCGCATTGATCCGCTCGATCCTCGCCGGCGACGAAGAGGCCGCGGCCAAGGACGCCAAGCGGCTGATGGCGTTGCTGCGCGGCCACGCTGAGGCAGCTGCTACGCGCTGACGCCGCCCGCTCCCTCATGAGTTTTGGCCGGGCAGGGCCTCCACGCTTTCCCAATTTTCGCCGGCTGCGACAATGCAGCTTCTGCCGGCGACGTCGGTCACGATGACCGTCCAGCTTCCGCTATCGGCGACAAAAACTTCCATGACCGCCTCCTGACCGATCAGTCCGAGAGCAAACTGTCTTTCCTGGAAATTCTCGGCCAGGTGGGCGACGAGGTCGCCATGTTCAACGCAGTATTGATATTGGGCGCTTGCGGCATTCGTACCCACCGCGAATAAGCCAGCAAAAGCTACGGTCTTCACCCATCCTAACAGCGATTTGCGTGCCATAGGGCACCTCCTTTGCCATCACGATCCGGCAAAGGGAGGTGATTGACGGCCTCATTTTGCCGGAGCGATCCAGGCCGGTTCCGACGTCATCATCGCGTCGCTCCTTTCCGTGTTCCGGTCTGCCGCCAGCGGGAACGATTCTGGATGTTCTCGCTATGTTCCATATATGGTATCGCTAACGAAAAATAGCAAGCCGTGCGCGCCTCAAGTGGGCGCGGGGAGATCCGTTTCAAGGTCGCCGAGAACAGGGCCGCAGCCCGGCTGTCGTGCCGAGGCTGCGGCCAGGTGAATAGGAAGGCCTACTTCAGGTACCGGGCAGCGCCGCTATCGTCATCGCGCTCTCCCAGCCTTCGCCGACTGAAATCACGCAGCTTTGACCTTTTGTATCGCTGGCGAGGATGGTCCAGGTGCCCTTGTCGGAAACGAAGACTTCAAGCACCACATTCGGATTGACGACGCCAACCGCGCTCGGGTTTTCATGAAACTTCTCGCCGAGCGCCTTGACCATATCGGCGCGTGCCGCGCATTGCTCGGCAGCCATTGCCGGGATGGCGGAAAGCGCCGCCGTTGCCGCGCAAGCTATGATCGCCATGAGACGTGTCATCTGACATCTCCTTTGCGCCGGACGATATCCCCCGGAGCCGTCACCAGCGCCGTTGGTTGATCTGCCAACTCCTCCTTCGCGGCAGGACTGCAACCTAAGAGGATTGCTGCCTTCTTGGTTCCATCACATTCGTGTTCATGCCGATGAAGACGGCGACAAAAAAGGCCCGGGCTCCAAGCCCGGGCCTTTTCTTGCTTTCTGCGATTTGGATCAGTTCATCGTCGGGATGACGAACTCGGCGCCGTCCTTCACGCCGGCCCGCGCGCCCGCAGCCGAAGCGAGGACGCGCAGACAGGAAACCGTCCGGCTAATTCATCGTCGGGATGACGAACTCGGCGCCGTCCTTCACACCGGCCCGCGCGCCCGCAGCCGAAGCGAGGACGCGCAGACAGGAAACCGTCCGGCTAATTCATCGTCGGGATGACGAACTCGGCGCCGTCCTTCACGCCGGACGGCCAGCGCGACGTCACAGTCTTGGTCTTGGTGTAGAAGCGGAACGCGTCCGGCCCGTGCTGGTTGAGGTCGCCGAACGAGGACGCCTTCCAGCCGCCAAACGTATAGTAGGCGATCGGCACCGGGATCGGCACGTTGATGCCGACCATGCCGACCTGGACTCGTGAGGCGAAGTCCCGCGCCGCATCGCCGTCGCGGGTGAAGATGGCGACGCCATTGCCCATCTCGTGCTCGTTGGCAAGCTTGATGGCGTTTTCGTAAGTCGGCGCGCGCACCACCGACAGCACCGGCCCAAAGATCTCTTCCTTGTAAATGCGCATGTCGGCAGTCACGTTGTCGAACAGGCAGCCGCCCATATAGTAGCCGTTCTCGTAGCCCTGCATGGAAAAGCCGCGGCCATCGACCATCAGCTTGGCGCCTTCCTTGACGCCGGTGTCGACATAGGATTTGACCCGCTCCAGCGCCTGCGCCGTGACCAGAGGGCCGAAATCGGCGGAAGAATCCGTCGACGGACCGACCTTCAGGCTCTCGACGCGCGGCACCAGTTTTTCCATTAGCCGGTTGGCGGTGTCGTTGCCGACCGGGACGGCCACCGAGATCGCCATGCAGCGCTCGCCGGCCGAGCCGTAGCCGGCGCCGATCAGCGCGTCGACGGTCTGGTCCATGTCGGCATCGGGCATGATGATCATGTGGTTCTTGGCGCCGCCGAAGCACTGCACGCGCTTGCCGGCCGCGCAGCCGCGCGAATAGATGTACTGGGCGATCGGTGTCGAGCCGACGAAACCGATAGCCTTGATGTCGGGATCGTCGAGGATGGCGTCGACCACTTCCTTGTCGCCGTTGACGACATTGAGGATGCCCGCCGGCAGGCCGGCCTCGATGAACAGTTCGGCAATCCGCATCGGCACGCCCGGATCGCGCTCCGACGGCTTGAGGATGTAGGCATTGCCGCAGGCGATGGCCGGCGCGATCTTCCATAACGGGATCATCGCTGGAAAATTGAACGGCGTGATGCCGGCGACGACGCCGAGCGGCTGGCGCATCGAATAGACGTCGATGCCGGGGCCGGCGCCATCGGTGAACTCGCCCTTCATCATATGCGGCGCACCGATGCAGACCTCGACCACTTCGAGGCCACGCTGGATGTCGCCCTTGGCGTCGGCGATGGTCTTGCCGTGTTCGCGCGCCAACATCTCGGCCAGCGCGTCATACTCCTTGGCGACCAGTTCGAGGAACCGCATCAGGACGCGTACGCGCCGCTGAGGATTGGTCGCCGCCCAGCCGGGCTGTGCCGCCTTGGCGTTTTCGACCGCTGCGCGCAATTCCGCCTGCGAAGCCAACGCCACCGTGCCACGCACCGTGCCGTCCATCGGCTGCATGACGTCCTGCTTGCGGCCGCTGGTCCCGGCGACACGCTTGCCGCCAATGAAATGACCGTATTCGATCATGGTTTCTCTCCTTGGTTCGTGATGAGGCATTGTCCGCCTTTGCGGGAGCGATGGCAACGCGAGTGAAAACGCAACCGTTGTGCAGAAAATAGATAGCGGCGCGCGATTGTGCATCAAATGGCGCAAATGGTAGGGAGTGTACTCCTATCGCTTGGATTGCTGAGTTGAGTTCCTTCACACCCCCCTCTGTCCTGCCGGACATCTCCCCCGCAAGGGGGGAGATTGGCGACTTCGGCCTTACCGCCCTTTTTGCGACGTTGGAGATTGGCGAAAGCCGACCGGACATCCGATCTCCCCCCTTGCGGGGGAGATGGCCGGCAGGCCAGAGGGGGGTGGGCGGGAACACGGCGCTCTCTATCGAAACGGACCATCCCCATGAACTGGGATGACGTTCGCATCTTCCTTGCCGTGGCGCGCGCCGGCCAGATCCTCGGCGCCGCCAGGCGGTTGGAGCTCAATCACGCGACCGTCTCGCGCCGCATTGCCGCCCTCGAGGATGCATTCAGGACAAAACTGTTTCGCCGGCTTACCACCGGCAGCGAGCTGACGCCGGCAGGCGAACGTTTCCTCGAAATCGCCGAACGCATGGAGGGCGACATGATCGCCGCGCGCTCGACCGTTTCAGGCGAAGGCGACGACGTCTCGGGCACCGTGCGCATCGGCGCGCCGGACGGTTTTGGCGTCGCCTTCCTGGCCAGGCGCCTCGGCGCGCTGACCGCTCTGCACCGTGAACTCACCATCCAGCTGGTGCCGGTACCGCGCTCCTTCTCGTTATCCCGGCGCGAGGCCGACATTGCCATCACCGTCGAACGGCCGACGGAAGGCCGTCTGGTGGCGGGAAAGCTGGTCGACTACACGCTCGGCCTGTTCGCGTCGCGGGCCTACGCCGACACGCATGGCCTGCCCGGAACCGCCGCCGAGCTGGGCCAGCACACGCTGATCGGCTACGTGCCGGACCTGATCGTCAGTCCCTCGCTCGACTACGCGGCCGAATTCAGCGCCGACTGGCGCACCAGCTTCGCCATTTCCTCAGCGCTCGGCCAGGCCGAAGCGGTGCGTTCCGGCGCCGGCATCGGCATCCTGCACACCTTCGTTGCCCGCTCGATGCCGGAGCTGGTGCCTCTCGATATCGTCGCACCCATCCGCCGCGCCTACTGGCTGGTCTATCATGAATCGGTCAGGCCACTGCGCCGCGTCCAGATCGCCGCGAGCTTCATCACCAAGGCCGTCGAACGGGACCGGGGTTTGTTCGCGTGAAGCCTACCGGCCGGCGGCTGTCTTAAGCTGCTGGGGGTCTTACTTGGCGTATCGTCCCGGCCCGAGATCGCCGACGTCGATGTCTGGCACCCGGCTGGAGATGATGTCGGCCAGAACCTTGGCCGAGCCGCAGGCCATGGTCCAGCCGAGCGTGCCGTGGCCGGTATTGAGATAGAGATTGGAGAAATCGGTGCGCCCGATCAGCGGCGGCCCGTCCGGCGTCATCGGCCGCAGCCCGCACCAGAAGGTGGCCGACCGCATGTCGCCGCCGCCCGCGAAAAGGTCGCCGACCGAATGTTCGAGCGTGCGGCGCCGCGATTCGTGCAGCCGCA
This sequence comes from Mesorhizobium sp. M1399, assembly GCF_040317735.1. NCBI lineage: Bacteria > Pseudomonadati > Pseudomonadota > Alphaproteobacteria > Hyphomicrobiales > Phyllobacteriaceae > Mesorhizobium > Mesorhizobium sp. M1399. The sequence continues at coordinate 313,559 of NZ_JAMYKZ010000002.1, read as the reverse complement.
TGTCGAAGCCGGAGATTTCCGCCGTGCCGCCGACCCGGATACGGTCGCCGAGGCGGGTGATCGCCACCTTGTAGCTCTCGTCCATCACCGTCGACACCGGCGCGGCGGCGGCGTCCTTGATCGGCAGGGTGATCGAATAGCCCTTGACCGGGTAGACCGGGATGGGCCGCTTCAGCATGCGCATGAACCGCGCCGAATAGCTGCCCATCGCCATCACATAGGCGTCAGCGACCATCCAGCCCTTGCTGGTGCTGATGTTGGTGATGCGATCGCGCTTCTTGACGACGCGCCGTATCTCCGTGTCGTATTCGAAGGTGACGCCGCGTGCCGCGCAAAGCTCCGCAAGCCTGTCGGTGAACATCTTGCAGTCGCCGGTTTCGTCGCCGGGCAACCGCAGGCCACCGACGAATTTCTCGCGCACGCCAGCCAGCGCGGGCTCGGCAGCAATGCAGCCGTCGGGGTCGAGGACCTCATAAGGGACGCCATAGGTCTTCAGCACCTCGACATCGCCGCCGACGCCATCGAGCTGCTTTTGCGTTCGGAAAAGCTGCAGCGTACCCTTGGCGCGCTCGTCATAGGCGATGCCGGTCGCCTCGCGCAGCGCCTTCAGCGTGTCGCGGCTGTATTCGGCCAGCGGCACCATGCGCGCCTTGTTCAGCGCGTAGCGTTCAGCCGTGCAATTGCGCAGCATCTTGACCAGCCATATCCACATATGCGGATCGAGCGCCGGCCGCACCACCAGCGGACCATGCTTCATCAACAGCCATTTGACGGCCTTCAGCGGAACGCCGGGCCCGGCCCAGGGCGAGGCATAGCCGGGCGAGATCTCGCCGGCATTGGCAAAGCTGGTTTCCAGCGCCGGGCCTTTCTGGCGGTCGATCACCGTCACCTGATGGCCGGCCTCGGCAAGAAAATAGGCGGTGGTGACCCCGATCACACCGCCGCCCAGCACGAAGATCTTCATCGCTTAGTTCTCCGCAACGGCGTCTCGTCAGGGTTCGGGTCCGGGATCATCGCCGCCTTCTGTCTGCCGGATTCTGCGGCGTCCGCCAAGTGCCGATGCTGAGGGAAACGACATGCGTGAGGACAACAAGCTTGCGTCCTAGCCATTCACATAGCGCCGGTGGAAGCGGTGGCCGAGGCTGGTCAAGACCTCATAGCCGATGGTGCCGGCCTGGCCGGCTACCTGGTCCACGGTCTGCGACGACGGCCCGATCAGTTCGACGAGGTCGCCGGCCTTCAGCTTGCCGGGCGGCAATGCGGAAATGTCAAGGATGATCGAATCCATCGAAACCCGGCCGATGAAGGGCAGCCGCACATTTTCGAACCAGGCAGCGGAAGCGGCGCGTCGATGCCAGCCATCGCCGTAGCCGAGCGAAATCGTCGCCGCGGCAAGCGGGGCCTTGGTGTGGAAAGTGTGGCCGTAGCCGACACCGGCGCCGGCCTCCAGCATCCGCGTCTGGATGACCTTGGCTTGCAATCGCACCACCGGCAGCATCGGGTTGTCCTTCGCCGGCGTCGGATTGATGCCATAGAGAGCGGCACCCGGACGAACGAGGTCGTAGTGATAGCGCTGCCCGAGAAAAATGCCTGATGAATTTGCAAGCGACGCCGGCGCTCCCGGCAGCATCCGGCGCAGCCGTTCGAATTCCAGCCGTTGCTGCTCGTTGGCCGGTTGCTCGGGTTCGTCGGCGCAGGCGAGATGGCTCATCACGAAGGTCAGTTCGACACCATCGAAAGCCTGCGGATCCTGCGCGATGGCTTTCACCTCCTCGGGCGCCATGCCGAGCCGCGACATGCCGCTGTCGACCTGGACGGCGGCAGGCAATTTATGGCCCACCCGCCCGGCCATCTCGCGCCATGCCGCAAGTTGGCTGGCGCTGTTGACGACAGTGCAAAGCCCCGCCGCAACCGCTTCCCGTTCCGCACCTGGCGGAATGCCGTTCAGCACGTAGATGGCCGGGTCTGAGCCGAGCGCCTTGCGCAGCAAGACGCCGCCGGCCAAATGCGCGACGAAGAAAATATCACAGCCTTCAGCCATCAGCGCCGCCGCCACCGGCGCCGCGCCAATCCCGTAACCGTCGGCCTTGACCACTCCGGCACAGCTGACGCCGCCCAGACGCGCCTTCAGCCGCCGGTAATTCTCACGGACGGCGCCAAGATCGACGGTCAGGATCGCCCCCGCCGCCGCTTCGCTGATCGGCTCACTCGGGGCGCCGGCCTGCGGTAGAGAGACGGTCTGCGGAAGGGATTTGCTGGAGATGTCGGTCATGCCGACCTGTTTTAGCGGAAGGCCGGCGGCTACGCCACCAGGTGCCGGAACGCTGCCACCACGTCTTCGTAGACCTTGCGCTTGAACGGCACGATCAGACCGGGCAGTTCCAGCATCGGCCGCCACGCCCACCGGTCGAACTCGGCCTTGTGGCCACCCGGCGGCGGATTGATTTCGATCTCGCTTTCGTCACCGTGGAAGCGGAAGGCAAACCATTTCTGCGTTTGGCCGCGATATCGTCCCTTGAAGGCGACGCCGACCAGATGGGCCGGCAGGTCGTATTTGATCCAGTGCGGCGCCTCGGCCAGCAGCGACACCGAGCGCATGCCGGTCTCTTCGTAAAGCTCGCGCTCCGCCGCGGGCAGCGGCTCCTCGCCATCGTCTATGCCGCCCTGTGGCATCTGCCAGAGCTGCGTGGTTCCAGCGAATTCGCTGTCCGGCTCGGCAATGCGATGGCCGACCCAGACCATGCCATCGCCATTGAGGACCATCACCCCTACGCAGGGCCGGTAGGGCAGTGTCTCGGCGTCAACGAGCTTGTTCTTTGCCATGTCAGCCTTTTTCCGGATCTATGGCCACCGCCGAAATCGGCACGATCTCGATGCCGCGCTTCTTGGCCTCGGTCACCCAGGACGACACGGTATCGACTGTCAGGTCGAAGGCCGAGCCGATGCCGACGGCAAAGCCTTTCGCCCGTGCCGTCGCTTCCAGCCCATCCAGTTTCTTCAATATGGCGCCGCGGTCCTGCACCGCGTCGATCGCCGTATCGCCGCCGACGAACGGCACGCCGTCCTTCAGCGCCAATTCGGATGCCAGGCTGCGCGCCGACGAACCGTCGTCGACATAGGCCAGACCACGCTTGCCAAGCTCGGCCATCAACGGCCCCATCGCCGTCGCGTCGGCCGAAAAGCGGGCGCCCATATAGTTCATGACGCCGGTGTAGTTGGTCGTTCGCGACAGCGCCCAGCGTAAATTCTTCAAATTCACGTCCGGCGCCGCTGCCACTGTCAGCGTGTTACGGCCGGGGTTGACGTTCGGATAGTCGAACGGCTCGAGCGGCACCTGCATGATGACCTCATGGCCGCCTTGCCGCGCCACCTGCATCCAGCGGCCGATGCTGTTGCCTTGCGGCGCGAAGGCCAGCGTCACTTCCGCCGGCAGCTTGGCGATGGCTGCCTGCGTGCCGGTCTGCGACACGGCAAGCCCGCCGATGACGAGCGCCACGCGTGCACCGCGTGCGCCGGACCACGGCCGCGCATAGACATCGAACGGGCGCCGGCCGTCGGCGGCGCGGATCGGCAGCGGACCGGTCTCGCTGGCCTCGATCAGCGCCTTGTCGGGAATGTGCGCGATCCTGAGGTTCTGGCCGATCGTCGAAGGGTCGCGGATGACAATGGCCGCCTTGGGCGGACCGTCGCCCTCTTCGGTCTGGACATGGATGATCTGCGGACCGCCCATCTTCCCGCTTGTCGTTTGTTCGCCCGTCTTCTGTTCGCTTGCGTTGCTTGGCGCTTCCGTTGCGGGCGTCGCCTTGGCCGGCGCCGCGGCGGGATCCGCCGCTGCCGGCATCTTCGGCGTCGAAACGGCGACTTCTTGCGGCTTGCGGAACGGCTTGTCGCGCAAGGCGATCGCGCCGGAAACGCCGACCACGGCCAGCACGACGAGCGCGGCCGCGACTGCACCGGCGCTGATCCTGCTGCCTGGGCGCGGCGCCCGGATCGCCTGTCCGAGAGGTCGTTCTATGTCCTTGCCGATATCAGCCAAGCCCGCACCCCCGGCGCGCATCTCCGAAGTGAAACCTCCGGAGGCGCAAATCCAAAATGTCGGCGCGTCCCCTCGCTTCACTGGACGCGCAGCATGCCGGCCGCGGCCCCGAATCAAACTGCCGGAGCCTCGCGGCCCCGGCAGCATCGCATCGCTTCGCTCAGGCAGCCAGACCTGTTTGGCCCGGCTTGCCTGCCCTTATTGGTTCAACACGGCCTTCTGCGGATTCGGTGGGAACGCCGGATCGGTCTTCTGGCCGCGCAGCAGCTGCTCGGCATAGATGAGCTGCAAATCGTCCTTCGGTTCCGGCGGCACATAGGCTGCCGAGCCCGAACCGGTCGTGCCTTCGTCGGCGCCCTTGATATGGCCCTTGAGGTCGGATTCGCCGCGCGTCAGGTCCCTGCCCTGCAGTTCCGCCGGCAGCGGCTGGTCAACCTTGATATCGGGCGTGATGCCCTTGCCCTGGATCGACTTGCCGGACGGTGTGTAATAGAGCGCCGTCGTCAACCGCAGCGCCCCGTTCTCGCCAAGCGGAATGATGGTCTGCACCGAACCCTTGCCGAAGGACTGCGTGCCGACCACCGTGGCGCGGCGCAGATCCTGCAGCGCGCCGGCGACGATTTCCGAGGCACTGGCCGAGCCGCCATTGACGAGCACGATCAGCGGCTTGCCGCCGACGTCGTCGCCGGCCCGCGCGTCGAAGCGGGTGACGTCCTTCGGATCGCGGCCGCGCGTCGAGACGATCTCGCCACGGTCGAGGAAGGCATCCGACACACTCACCGCCTGGTCGAGCAAACCGCCCGGATTGAGGCGCAGGTCGAGCACGTAACCCTTGAGCTTGTCGTTCGGCACCTGCTTCTTGATGGTGTCGATGGCATTCTCGAGGTCGTCATAGGTCTTTTCGGTAAAGGAGGTGATCTTCATGTAGCCGATGTCGTTTTCGACCCGGAACTTCACCGCCTTTACCTTGATGATGTCGCGCACGACCGTCAGTTCGATCGGCTTGTCGGCGCCCTGGCGCAGGATGGTGAGCTTGATCGGTGTGTTGACCAGCCCGCGCATCTTCTCGACGGCGTCGTTGAGGGTCAGGCCGCGAACCTCCTCGCCGTCGATCTTGGCGATATAGTCGCCGGCGAGCACGCCAGCCTTGGCGGCCGGCGTATCGTCGATCGGCGTGATCACCTTGACCAGGTCGTTCTCCATGGTGACCTCGATGCCGAGGCCGCCGAACTCGCCCTTGGTCTGCACGCGCATGTCCTGCGCTTCTTCGGCATTCATGTAGGAGGAGTGCGGGTCGAGCGAGGACAGCATGCCGTTAATGGCATTTTCGACCAGCGATTTGTCGTCGGGCGGCGTCACATAATTCGCCCGCACCCGCTCGAAGATATCGCCGAAGATCGCCAGTTGCTTATAGGTCTCGGAGCCCGCAGCCTTCGCCGTCGAGCCGGGCGCGCCATAGACCAGGCTCATCGCCGATGCACCCATCAGCGCACCGGCAAACAGAAGCGACAGTTTCCGCATCATTCACGTCCTTCCAGAAAAACGGTCCGCCCACCATGGGGCCGGATCGACGGGTTTTCCATCCTTGCGGAACTCGACATAGAGCTCCGGCGTGGCATTTCCATTCTTCGATGCCGAGGTGCTCGCCACCCGGGCCTCTCCCATCGCGCCGACCGGCTCACCTGCGAGCACCGACTGGCCAGACGCGACGCTGATTCTGCTCATCCCCGCTAGGACGACATGATAGCCGTCACCCGCATTCAGGATCAAGAGTTGACCGTAAGAGCGGAAAGGCCCCGCATAAAGCACGTTTCCATCCGCCGGCGCTGTGACGATGGCTCCCGATTGTGTCGCAACCATGTCACCGAGCATCACCGCGCCGTTACCGTCGTTGGCCCCGAAGCGCCGCTTGATCCTGCCGGTGACCGGCAGCGCGATCTGCCCTTGAAGCGCGGAAAACGGCGCAGCAGCGGTGAGCCTGTTGCTCTCCGGCACCGGCAGCGAGGCCAGTTCCGTTGGCGCCGGGGCCGATGCCGGGCCCTTGTCGGCGTCCACCGTCTTTTGCTCGGCTGCCTTGGCCGCATCCGCCGCCTTGCGGGCCCTGTCGGCCTCGAGCGATGCGATCAGCTCTTTCAGGCTGCCGGCCTTGGCCGCCAGCGTCGCGGACCGTTGCTTTTCGGCGGCCAGCGCGGTTTGCGTATCGGCGGCGAGCTTCTGCTTGGCTTCGAGCAGCATGCCGAGCCGCTTTTTTTCCGCCGCCTGCTCGCCGACCGCTGCCGTCAGCCGCGCCCGCTCGGCCTCGATCGAGGCCGTCACCCGCGACTGCTCTTTGAGATCGGCCAGCAACATGTCGGTCTGCTGGCGCAGTTCCGGCACCACGGCACCGAGCAGGATGGCGCTGCGCACCGACGACAATGCGTCCTCCGGCTTGACCAGGATCGCCGGCGGCGGATTGAGCCCCATGCGCTGCAGCGCGCCGAGCACTTCGGCCAGAACGTCACGTCTGGCGGCCAGTGAGGCGCGTATCTTCTGCTCCTGCGCCTTCAGCCCTTCCAGCTTGCCGCCAATGTCCTCGATGTCCTGGCCGAGCTTCTGCTCGGTCATCGCCGACTGGATCAGTGCCGCGGTGATCGAGGCATGGTCCTTCTTGACCGCCGCTATGTCGGCGGCGAGCTTGGCCAGCCGCTCGGACGACAGCGTGATCTCTTTCGATACCTTTTCGTATTCGGCGCGGCTCTGGTCCGGGTCCGGCGCCAGGTCGAGCGTGTTCTCAGCCCGCGCGATCCCGAGCGAAACCACGATCACCGCCGCTGCGATGCCGTAGCGCACGCGCCAGGAGCCCGTTCGTGATTTCCAGTCTTCAGACATTGAAGCCCAACTCTATGCGCGGCTTCGTTAACGAACCATCAACCATGTTCGAGCCCGGCCGCCATCCGCAAACCCCTATGAGCCCAAACTGTCGATGAGCATTGGGGCAGAAATCCGGGCGGCTGGCGTCAATTCGCTGATCGAACCGGCTTCATGAACGATGGTAGGGGTGGCCGGAAAGGATCGTGGCCGCCCTGTAAAGCTGCTCGCCCAGCATGACGCGGACCAGCTGATGCGGCCAGGTCAGCGCGCCGAGCGACACCGTCAGATCAGCCAAGTCACGCAGCGACTGGTCATGGCCGTCGGCGCCGCCAATGGCGATCACCAGCGCCTTGCGCCCGCCATCGCGCAGCAAGCTTATGCGGCCGGCGAAATCCTCGGAGGAAAGGTTCTTGCCGCGCTCATCCAGCAGCATCAGCGCCGTGCCCGGTTGCAAGTGCGTCTGCAGCTTCTGGCCTTCCTCGCGCCGGCGCTCATTGGCCGTCTGCGCGCGGCCTTCGGCAATCTCGGCGATCCCGGCGAATTCGAGGCCTACGGCAGGGCCGCTCTTGGCGAAACGCTCGAAATAGCGGTCGGCCAACTGCTTCTCGGGGCCGGCTTTCATTCGGCCCACGGCATGAACGGTAATCTTCATCCCTGCCTCGGAGAGCCGCTGATGCGTGTCGCACAACGACATGCATCAAGACGAATACGGCTCAGTGGAGGGTCTCTTCCTCAAGATCCGGCGCCTGCCACATCTTTTCGAGATTGTAGAAGTCGCGGACCTCGGGACGGAAGACATGGACGATGATGTCGCCCGAATCGATCAGGACCCAGTCGGCGCCAGCCAGCCCCTCGACGCGCGCCGTGCCGAGCCCGGCATCCCTGAGCGCCTTGAGGAGATGATCGGCGACAGCCGAGACATGACGGTGCGATCGGCCCGACGCGACGACCATGTAGTCGCCGAGGCTCGATTTCCCCTGAATGTCGATTGAGACGATGTTTTCAGCCTTGGAGTCTTCCAGACTGGCAAGGACTGTCTTGATGGCGCGGGACACGGCGTCGTTTACGCTGATCCCGGCCGGCGAAGGCACGATGTCGGCCTTCTTCCGCAGTGCTGTTCTCAGTGTATTTCCTTTCGCAGCAAGAACAACCAAATCACCTTTCAAATCAGGTGACACTGCTTAGATAGGCAGAGTTAGGTTGCAGTTTCAAGACACCGCTCGCAAGCAGACGCCCGGTAACGGCCGAATATGCGGCTTTTCCGGGCCAGAAATTCGGAACCGCCTCGCCCCGCAGCGGTTATCAGCTCATCCACGAACCGGAATCCCGACATGCCGATCGATCCTCAGAACGCCCTCCTCACCGTGCAATCCGGCCTGGCGCAACTCAGCACGCTGATCGTCTCCTACTCGCTTTCGGCGGTCGGCGCCGTCATCCTGCTGGTCATCGGCTACATCGTCGCCGGCCTCGCCGAGCGTTCGATCTATGCCGGCCTCGGCCACGTTCACGGCTTCGACGAAACGCTCCGCCATTTCTTCTCGCAGGTCGTCCGCTACGCCATCCTCGGGCTTGTCGTGATCATGGTTCTCGGCCAGTTCGGCGTGCAGACGGCTTCGATCATTGCCGCCATCGGTGCCGCCGGCCTGGCCATCGGTCTGGCGCTGCAAGGCACGCTGCAGAACATTGCCGCTGGCATCATGCTGCTGGCGCTGCGGCCGTTCCGCATCGGCGAATATGTCGAGGTCGGCGCCATATCCGGTACCGTCGAGGAGATCGGGCTGTTTGCAACAACGCTGAGGACGGTCGAAGGTGTCTACGTGCTTGCACCTAACTCGACCCTGTGGAACCAGCCGGTCCGCAATTTCACCCGCAATGGTGTGCGCCGCGGCGACATCACGCTCAGCATCGGCTCGTGGAACGACATCGATTTCGCGCAAAAGACCATGCTCGGTGTCGCCGCCGCCGACCGGCGCGTCAGGCGGCAGCCGGCGCCGATCGCCTTTGTCGCGACTGTCGGGGACAGCACTGTCGCCATCACCTTGCGCTACTGGACGGCGGCTGCCGATTTCTTCGCCGCCCAGATCGACCTCACCAAGAGTGTCAAGCAGGCGTTCGATGCCGAAGGCCTTTCAATTCCGGCGCCGGCGCCGCAAGCGCCGCAGCCGGAGGCCTCAGCCACGCAGCAATAGAGCATTTGAAGCCAGCCCGCAGATGGCCCTCAAAGCTCTCCGCGCCCGCGCTGATCTTCGGGCGCGAAGGCGAGATCGACAGGCAACGGCGCCTGCGCCGTCATCGGCGCGAAACTGCCGGTCTCGGTGGCGGGCACGGGCCGCACCATGCCGACGCGCCAGAGAACGAACAAGCAGTAGGCGGCGGCAATGACGATTGCCACATAGATGAAGGCCTGCGTGCCATAGATGGCGGAAAGCCCGGTCACAATGCCGGGCACGACGAAGCCGGACAGCGACCAGGCAAACAAGAGCGAGCTCGACAGCGCCACCATGTCGTCCTTGCCGGCGCGGTCGCCAGCATGGGCGCTGGCCAGCGAATAGATCGATTCCGAGGCGCCGTCCCAGACCACGTAGATGACGAGCAGCGTCGCCAGAGCGCCACCGTCGAAACCCAGTGCAAACAGGCCCGCCGCGGCGGCAAGCGCCGACGCCGCGATCAGCACAAAGCGCCGGTCGGTGCGGTCGGAAATCCAGCCGAGGGGAATCTGCAGGATCAGCGTGCCGACCGGCATTGCCGAAAGCAGCAAGGCGACGTCGGCCTGGCTGTAGCCTCTGGCGGTGGCATGGATTGGCGCAAAACCCGAAATCGTCATCGACAGGCCGCCGACGGCAAGCATGCCGGCAACGCCGACCGGCGAGATTCGCCAGGCGCGGCCGAGCGCCACCGACGCCGCTTGCGGCGCCGGTGGCTGCGCGAGCCGCGTCAGCCCGACGGGAAGGATCGACAGCGCGGTGAAGGCAATGCCGATCAGCGGCGCATCGGCCGCGCGGATATCGATCAACGCCAGCGTCGAATAGCCGACGCCGAGTCCGGCGACATAGGCAACGTAGAAGATAGCCATGACCCGGCCGCGGATGGCGTTTGCGACGACATCGTTCAGCCAGCTCTGCGCGACAATGAACAGGCCGCATATGGCAAAGCCGTAGAGCGCCCGTGCAGCGATCCATGGCAATGGGTGCGGCCCGGCGCCGACCGCGGCGTTGGACAGCACGATCAGCGCCGACAGTACCATGAACACGCGGGCATGGCCGACACGCCGCACCAGCGGCCCGGTCAGGATGCAGCCAGCGAGGCCGCCAGCCGAAAGGCCGGTGACGATCAGCCCCGCCCAAGTCGGATCGAAGCCCTCGGCGCCGAGCCGGACTGGGATATAGGCGAACATGAGCCCATTGCCGACGGCGATCAGCGCCATCGACAAGAGGATGCTGGCAATGGCGATCGAGGGCGCCGGCTGCCCTAGACCGTTCTTGTCCTGGTCGCGCTCGAGAATCGTCATGACCGAGGATCGCCCATCAAGCAGGTCAAGGCAGCGGCAAATGCGACATGGCTGGACTTGCCTTCCGCCCCCTCAGCCCTTTGCCACATTGCGGATCGCGCTCGACGACAGCGACGAACGCGGGCCGTGGATGAAGGTCCAGGCCGGCGCGTTCATGCGGGCGAGCCGCGGTGCGTCGCCTTCGTCGACGCGGGCATAGTCGAAAGTCTTGGCGACCACGGACGACAGGAACGACAGCGTCGCACCTGGCCGGTCGACCACCGCGATCGGGAACGTCATCACGATACGGCGCCAGCGCTGCCAGCGGTGGAAGTCGCGAAGCGAATCGGCCCCCATGATCCAGACGAAATCGACGCCGGGGTTACGCGCCTTGACCAACGCCAGCGTGTCGGCGGTGAAGCGGACGTGGTGGGCCGCCTCGAAGGCGGTGACCTTGATCTTCGGGTTTTTGGCGATCTTTTCAGACAGCTGCAGCCGCTCGGCCAGCGGCGCAAGTTCACCAGCGTTCTTGAGCGGATTGCCGGGCGTCACCATCCACCACAGCTGGTCGAGAGCAAGGCGTCTGAGTGCGATCTCGGCGACCAGCGCATGCCCGGCGTGCGGCGGATTGAACGAACCGCCAAACAGCCCGACCGCCACGCCTTTCCCGGCATGCGGCATCTTGAGGTAACGGGAGGATATGGCATGTTCGGACAAGGCAAGCATGCGTCAGGCACCCCCCTCTGCCCTGCCGGGCATCTCCCCCTCAAGGGGGGAGATTGTCAGCTTCAATGACAGCTTGAATTCTGCCCGCCCGGCAATTGGCGAAATCGCGAACGAGAGCTGATCTCCCCCCTTGAGGGGGAGATGTCCGGCAGGACAGAGGGGGGTGGCTGGGCGCAAGGCTTCAGGTTCTTTGAACACAAAGCTTCAAGGCCTCACCTGTCCCGACCCGCGTACACGATATTTGAACGACGTCAGTTGCTCGACGCCGACCGGTCCGCGGGCATGCATCTTGCCGGTGGCGATGCCGATTTCGGCGCCCATGCCGAATTCGCCGCCATCGGCAAACTGGGTCGAGGCGTTGTGCAGAAGGATCGCCGAATCGACCTCGTTGAAGAACCGGTCGACCGCTGTGGCGTCCTCGGCGACGATCGCCTCGGTGTGATGCGAGGAGAACGTCTCGATATGCTCGATCGCGCCGCCAATGCCGTCGACCAGCTTCACAGCGATGATCGCGTCGAGATATTCGGTCACCCAGTCTGCATCGGTCGCGGGCTGGGCATCGGCATAAAGCCTCAGCACCTCGGCATCGGCATGGATCTCGCATCCTGCCGCCCGTAGGGCCTCGAGGATCGGCACCAGGTGCGTGACGGCGACGGCACGGTCGACCAGCAGCGTCTCGGCAGCGCCGCACACCCCGGTGCGCCGCATCTTGGCATTGACCGCGATCTTGACCGCCATGTCGAGATCAGCCGATCGGTCGATATAGAGATGGCAGATGCCCTCGAGATGGGCGAAGACCGGCACCCGCGCCTCCTTCTGCACACGCTCGACCAGGCTGCGGCCGCCGCGCGGAATGATGACCTCGAGATTGCCGGAAAGCCCTTTCAGCATTTCGCCGACGGCGGCGCGATCGGTGGTCGGCACCAATTGTATGGCATCCTCCGGCAGCCCGGCTGCCTTCAGCCCCTCGACCAGGCAGGCATGGATCGCGGCGGAAGAATTCGCTGAATCCGAGCCGCCGCGCAGGATCACCGGATTGCCCGCCTTGAGGCAGAGCGCACCGGCATCGGCGGTCACGTTCGGCCGGCTCTCATAGATGACGCCGATGACGCCTAGCGGCGTGCGCACCCGTTCGATGTGCAACCCGTTCGGCCGGTCCCATCCAGCAATGATTTCGCCGATTGGGTCGCGCAACTCGGCGATCTCGCTGATGCCGTCTGCCATGGCGCGGATGCGGACGGGATCGAGCTTCAGCCGATCCATCGACGCTGCCGATAGGCCAGCCTCCTCGCCATTTCTGATGTCGATTGCGTTGGCGTCGAGGATATCCTGCTCATGCCGAAGGATCGCCTGAGCCATGCCGACCAGCGCCTTGTGCTTGCGCTCGGCCGCTGCGATGGCCAGCGGTCGGGCCGCGGCATGCGCGCGGCGGCCGATATCGGCCATCAGCGCGACGGTGTCATCCCGGGATTTTTCATGCAGCGTCAGCATGGCTCATCCTCCGCTATGTAACCTGGTCACCGACTACTTGCTCACCACCGGCATGGCTCACCACAAGGTCGTCGCGGTGGATCATCGCCGAACGCGCCTCGTAGCCGAGCACGGTTTCGATCTCGGTCGTCTTCAGCCCAGCGATCCTTACGGCATCGGCGGCATCATAGGCAACCAGCCCGCGCGCTATCTCGCGGCCCTCGGGCGACAGGATCGCCACCGTGTCGCCACGCGCAAAATTGCCGCTGACCAATTTGACGCCGGCCGGCAGCAGCGACTTGCCGGAGAGCAGCGCGCCGATGGCGCCGGCATCGACGGTCAGCCGGCCAGCCGGTTCGAGCTGCCCGGCGATCCAGGTCTTGTAACCTTTGACCGGGCTGCTGCTCGGCCGGAAGAAGGTGGCGCGCTCGCCGCGCTCGATTGCCAGCAGCGGCGACAGCCGCGTGCCTGATGTGATGATCATGGCGGTGCCGGCGGCGGTTGCAATCTTGCCGGCATCGAGCTTGGTGCGCATGCCGCCGCGCGACAATTCCGAAGCGGCGGCACCCGCCATCGCCTCAATGTCGGGGGTGATGCGGTCGACGATCGGAATGAACCGAGCGTGCGGGTCACGCGCAGGCGGTGCCGTGTAGAGCCCGTCAATGTCGGAGAGCAGCACCAAAAGGTCGGCGCCCATCATGGTGGCGACGCGCGCCGCCAGCCGGTCGTTATCGCCATAACGGATTTCGGAGGTGGCCACCGTATCGTTCTCGTTGATGACCGGCACCGCCTTCATCTTGAGCAGCGTCGAGATCGTCGCCCGCGCGTTGAGATAACGGCGGCGCTCTTCCGTGTCGCCGAGCGTCAACAGGATCTGGCCCGATTTCAAACCATTCTTGCCGAGCGCATCCGACCAGGCGCCGGCCAAGGCGATCTGCCCGACGGCGGCCGCCGCCTGGCTCTCCTCGAGCTTCAGCGCCCGCTTGCCGAGGCCGAGGATGGTGCGGCCAAGTGCAATCGCACCGGAAGACACAACGAGAATTTCGGCGCCGCCATTGGCCAGCACGGCGATGTCGTCGGCAAGCGAGGCCAGCCAGTCGCGCTTCAGGCCCGTCGTGCGGTCGACAAGCAGCGCCGAGCCGATCTTGACGGCAATGCGCCGATAATTTTTCAGCGATTGCGCGGCCATGGCTATGCGTTCCAGCGCGTCTCGACCGGCGCAGCGACAGCTTCGCGCGCCTTCGCCACCACAGCCATCAGCGCGCGCAACACCGCCTCGACGCCCTCGCCGGTGACCGCCGAAAGCAGCATCGGCGCGCGGCCGGCGGCGCGTTTCAGCGAGGCGGCCTTCTTTTTGCGTGCGTCGGCATCGAGTATGTCGACCTGCGAAAGAGCGACGATCTCGACCTTGTCGGTCAGCCCGTTGCCATAGGCGTCGAGTTCGGCACGCACGGTCTTGTAGGCCTTGCCCGGATTTTCTTCCTGCGCCGAGACGAGGTGCAGAAGGACGCGCGTGCGTTCGACATGGCCGAGAAAGCGGTCACCGATGCCGACGCCTTCATGCGCGCCTTCGATCAGGCCGGGAATGTCGGCAATGACGAATTCGCGCCCGTCGATGCGGGCCACGCCAAGGCCCGGATGCAGCGTGGTGAAGGGATAGTCGGCGATCTTCGGCTTGGCCGCGGTGACGGCCGCCAGGAAGGTCGACTTGCCGGCATTGGGCAGCCCGACCAGGCCGGCATCGGCGATCAGCTTCAGCCTGAGCCAGATATTGAGCTCTTCGCCCGGCAGTCCGGGGTTGGCGCGGCGCGGCGCCTGGTTGGTCGAGGTCTTGAAATGCTGGTTGCCGAAGCCGCCATTGCCGCCCTTGGCCAACAGGAAGCGCTGGCCGACGACCGTCAGATCGCAGATCAGCGTCTCATTGTCCTCGGCAAAGACCTGTGTTCCGGCCGGCACTTTCAGCGTCACGTCGGCACCCTTGGCGCCGGTCATGTTGCGGCCCATGCCGTGCGTCCCGGTCTTGGCCTTGAAATGCTGCTGGTAGCGATAGTCGATCAGCGTGTTTAGTCCGTCGACCGCCTCCACCCAGACATCGCCGCCGCGGCCGCCGTCGCCGCCGTCCGGGCCGCCGAACTCGATGAACTTTTCGCGCCGGAACGACACCGAACCGGCGCCGCCGTCGCCGGAGCGGATGTAGACCTTGGCTTGATCGAGAAATTTCATCGGATTGTATGATTTCTGCTATTGGCTTTGCGGGATTGCTCTAAAGCAAGGCGGGTCGAAGGGCGAGGGCCGTTTTTGCTACTGTAACGTCGCGCGTATCTCTGGACGCGTAGCATTTGGTTGACCCTTGCCGAAAATCGATCTTCGGCTTTCCAAGCGCGAGATGTCGGAATGAAGCTGGTAACTTACAATATCCACTACGGCATCGGCCTCGACGGCCGCTATGATGTCGGTCGCATCGCCGATGCGGTGCGCGGCGCCGACGTGATCGCGCTGCAGGAGGTCACCCGCGCCAACCCGAAGAATGGCGGCCGCGACATGGTGGCCGAGCTCGGCGAGGCGCTGCCCGACTATTTTGCCGTCTACGGCAGCAATTTCGAAGCCGACGCCGGATCGCGCCTGGAGAACGGCCGCGCCATCACGACCACCTTCCAGCTCGGCAACATGGTGCTGTCGAGAACGCCGATCCATCTGTCGCGCAATCTCCTTTTGCCGCGCAGCCGCAGTTTCGAGGCGATGAACTTCCAGCGCGGCGCGCTGGAGGCGCTGATCGAAACGCCGCTTGGCTTCGTCCGCTTCTATTCCACTCATCTCGACCATCGCAGCCCGGTCGAACGCCTGAGCCAGATCCGCTTTCTGCGCGAACGCCTGTTGAACTACCCGCTCGAGGGCGGTGGGCTCTCCGGCGTCGCCGAGATCGGCTTACCGGACTTGCCTTGTCCCGAAGCCTTCGTCGTCATGGGCGACTTCAACATGCTCGCCGGATCGCCGGAACACGTCGAACTCGCCGGCCAGCCTGACCATGAATTCGGCATGCCGGTGACCGCCGACCTCGCCGTCGATGCCGCCGCGCGCCTCGGCGCGGCCGGCACCGATCTCGTCACCTGGGTCGACCCCAAGCGGCCGGGCGATGCCAGCCGCCACAAGCGCATCGACTACATCTTCACCAGCGCCTCGCTTACCAAATCGCTGAGGCGCCTGTGGGTCGACCGGCAAGCGGCCGGTTCGGATCACTTGCCGGTCTGGGTCGAGATGGCGTGAGCCGCATCCATCAAAAATGCACCCAATTCCTGAGGCTGGTCCAGGTCTTGCGATCGAGGCGGTAGCGCTCGACCGGCACCTGGCCGGCAACGATCGAATTCAGCATGCCCTGGCCGGCATACTGGAAGCCGCATTTGTGGATGACCCGGCGCGAGGCCGGATTGATCACCCGCGTCGAGGCGTGCAGCACCTGGATCGTGGTTCTCTGGAAGGCAAGGTCGACCAGTGCGTGCGCTGCCTCCGTCGCGTAGCCGCGTTTCCAGTACGGCTCGCCGATCCAATAGCCGAGCTCCAGCCCGCGATCCGTGGTGTTGAGCCCGGCACAGCCGACGAAGGTCTCGGTGCCGGCCAGCGTCAACGCATAGGCGATTCCGGCCCGGCGCGATGCCGTCATAGCCAGGAAAGCGCGTGCCTCGGCCTCGCCATAGGGATGCGGCATGCGGGCCAGCATTTCCGCGACATGGCGGTTATCGGCGAGCGCCACCAATTGCTCGATGTCGCTTTCACGCGGGGCCCGCATGACCAGCCGCTCGGTGACCAGGACCGGGCAATCTATCGCGTAACTTTCGTCGTCTGTCGCTTCCGCTTCGGCAACCATGTCAGTCCTCCAGGCAAGAAAAAGGGGAGATGGAAACCCATCTCCCCTGATCCATTTCCTGGCTTGGCCAGACACCGGTCCCGAGATGGGTGCCGGTGTTCTCTTGCGGAACCGGCTACTCCGCTGCCTTCGTCATCGGGTTCACCGATACGTAGGTTCGGCCATTGGCTTTTTTGTTGAAGGTGACTGCGCCAGCTTCCAGCGCAAACAGCGTGTGGTCCGTGCCAATGCCGACATTGGTGCCGGGATGCCACGTCGTGCCACGCTGACGAATGATGATGTTGCCTGGAATCACGGCTTCGCCGCCGAATTTCTTCACGCCGAGCCGCTTGGAATGGGAGTCGCGACCATTGCGCGATGATCCGCCAGCTTTCTTGTGTGCCATCTAACTACTCCGATGCGCCGCGAGGCGCCTAAAAGGTCTTATGAACGCGTTCGCGTTCCGTTTCAAGTCCGATCCGGCGACGATTGCGCCGGTTCGTTCTACTTCTTCGCCAATTCCTTTGCCTGCTCGCGCCAGTCCTTGATCTGGTCGGCGCTGAACGGCATGTGCTCGTCGATCTTCGCGACATCCTTGTCGGACAGCTTGGCGATCTGGGCGAAGGTGGTGATGCCCTGTTCGTTGAGCTGGCCGGCGGCAACCGGGCCGATGCCCTTGATCACCGTCAGATCGTCCGGCTCGCCCTTCGGCGCCTTGAACAACGGCGCGGCGGCTTCGGCAGCCTTGTCCTCGGTCGTCTCGGCCTTGGCTTCCTTCTTCGGCGGAGCCTCTGCCTTGGCTGCGGCCTTCGGCTCAGCTTCAGCCTTCGCCTCGGTCTTGGCGGCGGCCTTCTTCGCCGGCTTGGCGCCACCCAGCAGGATCTCGGCGATCCTGACGGTGGTCAAAAGCTGGCGATGGCCGATCTTGCGGCGCGAATTCTGCCGACGACGCTTCTTGAAGGCGATGACGGTGCGGTTCTTGCCTTGCTCGACGACTTCGGCGGTGACCATCGCACCATCGACGAACGGCGCGCCGAACGTGACGTTCTCGCCTTCGCCATGCGCGAGCACATTGCCGATTTCGACGATATCGCCGACATTGGCTTCGAGTTTTTCGATCTTCAGGAGATCGTTGGCGGCAACGCGATACTGCTTGCCGCCCGTTTTGATGACTGCGAACATTTTTTGCCTTTCGCTGTTCGGTCGGCCTTGATGAACCGCCTCAGGCGGTTCGGCCGTCTTTTTGTCAGTCTGCGGGTTCAAAAAACAAGCGGCGCGGAATATCCCTCCACGCCGATTGCGCGCTGTCCCTAACCGAAGGTTCGGCTTGAGTCAAGGCAAGCGCCGCGGGCAAGCTGCGAATGGGCTGAGCCCAGTCCGGCAAACATGGAACATCGGGCACCGCAGCTTTGAACGCAGCACGGACGGGAACCTGCGGCGCCGGGGCAGATTGGCCCTTGTAACCTGCCTGTCCAGCCGTTATCTAGTGCGCCGCGCCGGCAACGGCGGACCATGACCGCGGAGAGGTGGCAGAGTGGTCGAATGCACCGCACTCGAAATGCGGCATGGGTGCAAGCCCATCGGGGGTTCGAATCCCTCCCTCTCCGCCAGTGATACTAACTTCATTTTTTGATTTGGCCTGCCGAACTCAGCCATAAATGCTCGTGAAGCCGCGGAGCTCAATTGCAGCCCGGCGTTAACCCTTGGCCCGCTAGGTCGTTGACCAAGCAACCGAGCGGTGTTGCGGAAGGTTGTCGGTTCGCAATGTGGGTCAAGCGAGCGTCAGCTGGATCGTGTATTTGGTGATCGACCCGTCGCGAACCTACCCACGACCTCATCGAGCACATGGAACGGAGCAAGAAACCACTTTCGTGGTCGCATTGGATGGTGGCTGGGTTCCGTCGCGAGCAGTTGCTGATCAACGCGGTGACTTGTGTCTGGGTCGGCAAGTTCACCAAAAATCACCGAGCGATGCACTAACTGCTGGAGTGCGCCCCGCCTTCGACGTATAAATGGCGCTACATTCCGGGAGGAAGAGCCATGAATGCAGTGCCTCAATGGTGGCTTGCAGGCGACTGGTTCGACATCTGCAGCTGCGATATCCCTTGCCCTTGCGAGTTCGCCCAGCGGCCGACCGGCAATCACTGCCAGGGCGTGCTCGCCTGGCATGTACGCGAGGGTCAGTATGGCGACGTGAAGCTCGACGGCCTGTCGCTGGTGGCGCTCGGCGAGTTCGAAGGCAATCTATGGGCCGGCGAGGCAAAGGCTGTGATGGGCATGTACCTCGACGAGAAGGCGAACGAGCGGCAACGTGAAGCCCTGCAGGCGATCTTCGGCGGGCAGGCTGGCGGCTGGCCGGCGGGTTTTGCCGCCAACATCGGCGAGATGCGTGGCATGGAGTTCGTGCCGATCACTTTCGAGGTGGCGGGCGACCTTGCCACCTGGCGGGTCGAGATTCCTGGCCTCGTCGTCGGGCATGCGGAAGCGCTTTCAGGTCCCACAACACCACCCGGCAAGCGGGTGCAGACGATCAACCCGCCGGGCTCGGAGGTCGGCCCGGGCCAGGTTGCCACCTGGGGGCGTTCGGTCGAGGTGAGCACCAAAGGCTTCGGGCTCGACTGGACGGGCACGGCGCGCTCGAGCAAACACATTCCGTTCGACTGGACCGGCCCGAACTAGGACGTGCCGATGCCTGACGCGTTCCCCGGGAAATCGTCGCGGCTCCGGAATTTGCGTGGCATGCCGCTCGGTGTTCTCGCATCGCTCGTCGTGCTAACAGCGGCGGCGTGGGCGCTGACCCTCAGCATGGATATGCCTATGGGCATTGCGGTGCGCGGCGGGATGGAGGGTATGGAAGGCATGGCCGGCATGGCGATGGCAGGAATTGCCGCCGACGGCTGGTCACTTGCCGGCGCCGCCGCCTTTCTTGCTGTATGGACGGTGATGATGGCTGCCATGATGCTGCCGGCGGCCGCGCCCATGATCTTTATGTTCGCGGCGGCGCAGGCCAGGCGCGAACAGCACGTTGCCATCCCGACGTGGATATTCGTCGCGGGTTACATGCTCGTCTGGGCGGCGGCGGGCCTTCTCGTGTATGTCCTGGTCCAGTTCGGAAGCGAGTTTGCGACCAGCCTCGATCCGCCTCAGCGTTCGAAATGGGCGCCGCTCGCGCTCGGTATCACGCTTGGCGTCGCCGGACTCTACCAATTCACGACCCTCAAGCACATTTGCCTCAGCCATTGCCGTTCGCCGCTCGCTTTCGTTGCGCAGCATTGGCGCGACGGGCGGGTTGGCGCACTCGAGATGGGGCTGCGGCACGGGCTCTATTGCTTTGGTTGCTGCTGGGCGCTGTTTGCCGTGCTGGTCGCGGTGGGCATCATGAGCGTCGCCTGGATGCTGCTGTTGACGCTGGTCGTCTTCGTCGAGAAGCTGCTGCAGCGCGGCCGCCGCTTCGAAGTTGCTTTGGGCATTGCGCTGATGGCCCTCGGGATCGCTGTATCGTTCGGCGCGATCGAGATGCCTTGGATGAGCGGCTAGCCCCCAGCCGGGTGGTGAAATTCCAAACATATCGGTCCTTAAGGATAAGGGCGGGTCGTTGTGTTTGGCGAACCGATACTAGCAGCTGGCAGCCCTCTGATCGGGTCGGTGATGGCTCAAGATGGCAGACTATGCAGCCTTCCGCCGCAATTGGCTCACACTCAGCCACACCGCCGAAACCAGGAAGTAGAGGGCGCCTACTGCGGCATAGCCGGCCACGTTGGTGATGGATGGCGGCATCGGCATCCGCGCCTGCGCGATGAAAAACGTGCCTGCCAGTGCTGATTGCCCTCCGCTCAGGATCATCGCCCACTGCGCGCCAGAGCTCTTCCAACGGCGGACCGCGGTGCCGAGTTGAAGCAGGCCAGACAGGATCGCCCATAGGCCGAACACCCCGAGCACCCAATTCATGCTCATCTTCAGCGCAACAACGACCGCGAGCGTTGTCGCCACACTGACCACGACGTTGATGGTCTGGGTGCGATTCTGTCCCAATCCTCCGCTGCGCGATGCGTCGACAAAATTGGCGAGGGCATCCCATGCAGGATAAGCCACGAGCAAAACCGCCGCCGCCACCCCGGAATTCTGTCCCACTGTAAAGGCAGCCGCCACCCAGACAGCCGAGACCGCCGTCCGTGCGAAGTAATAGAGCTTGAGCCATTGTTCCTGGCTGGCGCGGGAAAGATCGCTATTGTGAACCGTCATTGGATGTCCTTTCGACTAGTAGGTAGGGCTCTCGACGAACGTCGCAGAGCCGTTACGGCTATGGTTAGTTGAGATCTTAGGATTGTATCTGGAGGGAACGCGGAGCGAGCCGCTCCAGGAGCGGGCGTGTCACGACGGCGAATATCTTCGGATCGCCATAGGCCCGTGCCGAAAGCATCGCGCCGTGGACAGTCGCCATGAACGCTTCAGCCTCGGCACGAGGGGTACTCATCAGTTGAAATCGGCCGAGCCGCGCACCGCGCTCCAGCACGGATGTCAGCCAAGCCGACAGGGAGCGGAAATGCGCCCGGACCTCAAGGCCAACTTCCTCGGGCAGCACGGGGAGCTCGCTTGCCAACAGCGCGCAGATACAAAACGGAGCGCTGGCATCCGCGATGCAGACTTCCCAATAGCCAGCGTAGTCCTGAAGCTGTTCGAGCGGATCGGAGACCTGAAGTTCGAGATTCGCCATCCCCGCTTCAGCTTCTTCCCGATACCGCGCAACCAGCGTTCGGACCAGATCGACCTTGCTTGGGAAATGGTGATGGATGCTCGCCTTACGAATCCCGACCACATCAGCGATGTCGGCATAACTGAAACCGTTGTAGCCGCCAGCGACGATCAGAGAACGCGCACAAGCCAGGATGTCGTCGGAGGTAGTAGACACGTTGCCCATGCCCCCACCTACCTTCTGGTAGGATGGCAGTCAAGCCCTCTTGCAACGCAACGACCAAAGCGAGAGCAGTAGCGTGGAACGTGGCTATGGCGCAGACGTCATTCGATGTTCCTTGTGTCTCGGCCGCCATCAATTCAAAAAAGCGTCCGGTGTTTGTCGATCGAAGTAGCCGTCCCACTTCGACGAGAAGGCAACACCCTCCGGCCGACCGGACCACGGCTAATCGCCGCGCGGATCTGGGCGTTTGCACCGACCGCGCTATCTCCCCATCGTTAGCCCTTGCTCTATCGCTGGTTGAGATCGGGAGGTTTCCATGGATCGGCGACTATTTTTGACAGGAATGTTTGGCATTGCCGGGGCCGCGGCCCTTGCAAGCACAGTTCGGCCAATCAACGCAGTGGCCGGCGTTCCAACTGCCAGAAGCGGCATTCTCGATGAACTCGAGGCGCCGGATGTCGAGACCTTCGACGACGACGAAACTCAAGCAGAGTTGCAACCAGTCTATCATCGCCGGTGGCACCGGCCGCGTCGGCGCCGCCGGCGCGCTTGGAGAAGGGTATGTCGCGTTTACTGGCGAAACGGCTATCGGCGCAGACGGTGCTTCCGCAGGCGCGTCTGGGTCTGGTTTCGATTCTAGCAATTGGCCGGCTTGAACCCTGGCCATCGCGGCCGGGGTTTTCGCCTCAGGCGACCGTTAGTGCCCTTAGAGAGTTTGTCTGACGGCGCCGGAGGAGGCTGACGGTGTTTGCAGGTTTCAGAGCCACCAGCTTGCGACTGGACGATACGACCATTTTCGCAAGGGTCGGTGGCACCGGTCCGCCGCTGCTGCTTCTTCACGGTTTTCCAGAGACGCATCTGATGTGGAGGGATATCGCCGCAGCCTTGGCGCCCCGCTTCACGGTGGTCGCCGCCGACCTTCGAGGCTATGGCCAAAGCGGATGCCCGGTTTCCTCTGCCGATCATAGCCAATACGCCAAGCGCGCCATGGCCGGCGACATGGTTCAAGCCATGAAGCAACTGGGGTTTGAGCGATTCATGGTTGCCGGACATGATCGCGGCGGGCGGGTTGCCTATCGCCTTGCGCTCGACCATCCCGACAAAGTGCTCAAAATCGCCGTCCTCGACATCATCCCCACCGCCGCAACATGGGATCGGGCGGATGCCAGGCTGGCGCTCGGCTTCTGGCCCTGGAGCCTGCTTGCCCAGCCGGAGCCCCTGCCGGAACGTCTGATTGGCGCGGCTCCCGATGCCGTCGTCGACGATGCAATAACGCAATGGGGATCGTCGACGAAAATGGTCTCCAAAGAGGTCAGGGACGCCTATGTTGATGCGCTTCGCGATCCCGCGCATATTCATGCGATATGCGAAGAGTATCGCGCCGCTGCGACGACCGATCGTGAACATGACGCGCTGAACCAGGCAAACGGTCGTCGCATCGAGTGCCCGCTAATGGCGCTATGGAGTGGCGAAGGCGCCCTGGAGAACTGGTATGCGCAAGAAGGCGGGCCGCTGGCTATCTGGAGGAAATGGGCTGACAGAGTGGAAGGACGCGCTGTCCAAGGCGGGCACTTTTTCCCAGAAGAGCACCCCGACACGATAGCAGCGGTTCTCTCGGAATTCTTCGAGGACAAATAGGACGGTCAGGACAGAGGGTTGTAGAGGTCACATGCTTCAGTTACGCGGAACCTCGGGAGTGCTTCGCGGCCCCAGGTCGAGCATCCTCCGATATTCGTCTGTCCGGCATCAACGTGCTTGATAAGAGAATGAAGCCGATCTCCACGGCCACGCCTGTGATATGCAGCCTGATGTTTGTCGGAAGTTGTGCATCGCCTTTGCCTGCATCCTTTGATGCTGCGAAATACGACAAGATGAGTTGCGTCGAGCTCAACGTGGCGATCGGCACGGTCGCTGACGAGATGTCGGCAACAGCCATCGCTCGCGGCAAAGTCGTCCACACCAACATTCCGGACTGGCTGTGGGGAGGGCAGCGTGTCGCCTCGACCGTCGCTGCCCGCCAAAGCGCGAAGATCGAGCGCTTGCGGCAGCAGGAGGCTGCGATTGCAGCGGCGAGACGAAGCAGGTGCTGATTGCGTCGCTGGAGTGGGTCTTCAACCCGAGAGACCGGACTGATGCGCAGCGATCGCGCCGAGGAATATCTCGCCGAAATCCTTGAGCTTGGCGGCGCCGACGCCGTTGACCGCGGCGAAGGCGTCCAGATCACGCGGGCAGCGTTCAGCCATATCGATCAGCGTACGATCCGAAAAGATCACGAAGGCCGGCACTTGGCGTTCCCGGGCAAGACGCAGCCGTACCGCCTTGAGCGCGGCCAGCAGCGCCGAATCCAGACCTTCCGTGCCTGCTGCGGTATCCACAGGACGTATCTTGCCTCGCGATGACTGGCGCGCGTCCACGCGATACCGGAATGAAGCCTCGCCCCGGGCGAGTTCACGGCCTTTCTCGGCGACGGCGAGGCCGCCATGGCCGGCTGAGTCCAGTGTCAGGAACCCTCCCGCGACGAGTTGGCGAAGCAGCGACAGCAAGAGACTCTTCTTATGCGCCACACCGGTGCCGAAGCTGGCAAGCCTGTGGTGGTTCCTGGCCAGGACCTTCTCGGTCTCATGGCCGAGCAGGACATCGACAACGTGGGCAGCGCCAAAGCGCTCGCCGGTCTGTGTGATCGCTGCCAGGATGATCCGCGCCTCGGCGTCGCCATCCGCATGCGGCGCCTGGTCGAGGCAGTTGTCGCAATTGCCGCAAGGCGAAGCACTTTCGCCGAAATAGCCAAGCAGGATCTGGCGGCGGCACTGCGCCGTCTCGCAATAGCCGATCAACGTATCGAGCCGGCCATGCGCGCGCCTCTTGTGCTCCGCCGGTGCGCCCTCGTCATCGATGAAAAGCCGGCGCATACGGATGTCGCCGAGACCGAAGAGCATATGCGCCTCGGCCGCCCGCCCGTCGCGGCCCGCCCGCCCGATTTCCTGATAGTAGGCTTCCAAGCTGCCCGGCAGGTCGGTGTGGAAGACATAGGCGACGTCCGGCTTGTCGATCCCCATGCCGAAGGCGATGGTCGCCACCATCACCACCCCGGACAAGGTCATGAAAGCGTTTTGATTCGCTTCACGCGCGTCCTTGCTCATGCCGGCATGATAGGCGAGCGCGCGTACGCCGTTCCGCTCGAGGAACGCCGCCATCTCTTCGGTCTTTTTGCGCGACAGGCAATAGACGATCCCGCTTCGGCCGGCATGGCGCTGCACGAAATTCAGCAATTGGCGCTTGCTGTCCTGCTTGGGCTCGATGCTTAGCTTGATGTTCGGTCGGTCGAAGCCGAGCACCACGGTATCGACGCGCCCGTCGAACAGTTGCGCGGCAATGTCGGTGCGCGTCGTCTCGTCCGCAGTCGCCGTCAGCGCAATGATCGGCACATCGGGGAAGATGCCGCGCAGCCGCGACAATTCTTCGTATTCGCGCCGGAACGCCGGTCCCCATTGCGAGATGCAATGTGCCTCGTCGATGGCGATCAGCCGGACATCGAGCTTGGTCAACGCCTCGAGCATCCGCGGGGTCATCAGCCGCTCCGGCGCAAGATAGAGCAGCCGTGTCTGCCCTGCCGCGACGCGGCGCCATGCAGCGACATTGGCATCGCGATCGAGCGAGGAATTGATCGTATCGGCCGCCACACCGGCAAGGCGCAATGCGGCGACCTGGTCCTGCATCAGCGCTACCAGCGGCGAAACGACAATGGTGAGCCCGCCCAGCACCAGCGCCGGGACCTGGTAGCAGAGCGATTTGCCCGCACCCGTCGGCATGACGGCCAGTACATGATGCCCGGCCAGCAGCGCCTCCATCACGGCCGCCTGGCCGAGACGAAAATCATCGAAGCCGAAGACATCCTTCAGGACGCGCCGCTTGGAATCCTCTGCCGGCATGCTCGCCGCAATCTGCATTACAGAACTTTCGCGGATACGACCTGCCGAAATTCCCCGGCGAATCGCCGGGTGATTGCCTGGACAGCAGATTCGAACATTTATCGACCCCTCTGGTCCTGTCCTCGGCACCGCCTGAAGCGAACTTCTCTCTCATTGGCCGATATCAGACCGTCGTTCCAGCCCCTATTCGCCTTGGCTGTGAATATCGCGCCGCCTCGGAGCGGTTAATCCTATCTTCACCATCATTCGGCAGGTTCAGGTTCTGCGGTGATGTTTTGAGTACCGCGGCGCCACAAGCGCCCAGGCAACACGCCCGCGTCTCTCCGGAGGCGCGGGTTTTTCGTTCCGAGAACTGACAGCCTGATCTTCGGGCCCGCAGCTCAGTCGAGGAAATCGGCGCGGGGCGGCGTAAAGTTGTCGACCAGTCGTCCCGCCTCCAGTGCCTTGACGCCATGGACCAGGTTGGAAGGAACGATGAAGCTGCTTCCGGTTTCCAAGATCTCGGTCCTGCCGTCGATGGTGACCTCGAAGCGGCCTTCGGCGACGTAGCTCGCCTGGACATGCGGATGCGAATGCAGCGCGCCGACGCCGCCCTTGTCGAAGGCGAACTCGACCATCATCAGTTCGTCCGTGTGCAGGAGCACGCGCCTGCGGTTGCCATCCGGCGTCGGCGTCCACGCACCCTCGCCGGCATGCGAGAAGATCTTGGTTCCGGTCATCGCCAAACTCTCATCTTTTGTTGTTCATCGCGCCAGCCAGCCACCGTCCACCGGCATCACCGCGCCGTGCATATAGTTCGACGCCGGCGCCAGCAGGAAGACGGCTGCGTCGCCGATGTCTTCCGGCGCGCCCCAGCGCCCGGCCGGAATGCGCGCCAGGATCGAAGCGCTGCGGTCGGGATCGGCACGCAGCGCCTCGGTGTTGTTGGTCTCGATATAGCCTGGCGCAATGCCGTTGACGTTGATGCCCTTTGCCGCCCATTCGCAGGCGAGCAGTCGGGTGATGCCGAGCACGCCATGTTTGGAGGCGGTGTAGGAGGCGACGCGGATGCCACCCTGAAAACTCAGCACCGAAGCGATGTTGACGATCTTGCCACGCCGTCCCGGGTCGGCAAGCACGCGCCTGGCAAAACTCTGGCTGAGGAAGAACACCGTCTTGAGGTTGACGCCGATGACGTCGTCCCAGTCGGCTTCGGTCAAGTCGACCGCATCGGCACGCCGGATGATGCCGGCATTGTTGACCAGGCCGTCGAGCGGCCCCGTATCGTCCCAGACGCGGTCAAGCATCGCCTGGGCGGCGGCATCATCGCCAAGGTCGCAGCGGACCGCCTCGAAGCGTCCGCCGGCCGCCGCAATCTTCTCCGCCGTCTCGTCCATCGCCGAGCGACCGACGCCGACGACCGCGCCGCCGGCACGCGCGATCGACACGGCGATGCCCTGGCCGATGCCGGTATTGGCGCCGGTGACGAGGATACGCTTGCCGGCAAGGCTGAAGGCCGAGAGGTCGCTCACTTGAGCTCCTCCATCGCCACCAGGTCGACATCGGTATAGTCGACATTGTCGCCGGCCATCGCCCAGATGAAGGCGTAGTTCGACGTGCCGGCGCCCGAATGGATCGACCATCCCGGCGACAGCACCGCCTCCTCGTTGCGCACGACGAGATGACGCGTTTCGTCCGGTTCGCCCATGAAGTGAAACACCCGCGCCGTCTCCGGCAGGTCGAAATAGAGATAGGCCTCCATGCGCCGGTCATGCACATGGCACGGCATGGTGTTCCAGACCGAACCGGGGGCAAGCTGGGTCATGCCGACGACCAGCTGACAGGTCTTCACGCCGTCGGCATGGATGAACTGAAAGATCGAGCGCTCGTTGGAGGTCGCCTGGCTGCCGAGATCGAGCCGCTTGGCATCGCCGATGCGGATCAGCCGGTTGGGATGGCTCTGATGCGCCGGCGCGCTTAGCAGGTAGAACTTAGCCGGCTCAGCCGGATTGGTCGCAGCAGCGAACGACACCTCATCGGTGCCCATGCCTAGATAGAGCATGTCGCGCGCCTGCAGCTCGTAGGATTGGCCGCTGGCTTTCACGACGCCTGCACCGGCGATGTTGACGATGATCATCTCGCGGCGGTCGAGAAAATTCTTGGTCCCGGTTGGCTTGATCGCCTGCAGCGGCAGCGGCGCGCCGGCGGGCATGGCACCGCCGACGATCATGCGGTCGTAATGGGTGTAGGTCAGGCTGATACGGCCGGGCTGGAACAAGTCCTCGATCAGAAAATTGTGACGCAGTTCGTCCGTGCCCATCGCCGCGGCAGAAACAGGATCGATGGCAAAGCGCGAGGTGAAATCCGTATGATTGTCAGTGTGATTCATTGCTGTCCCATGGAGCTGCCTCAATTGCTTATTCAGTTGCCGCGGCCTTGACCGAGTCGGCATAAAACACCTGACGCGCGTGCAGGCGTTCGCGATACCGCTGCTGGCTGGCACCGAGATGCGCGCGCATCGCCTCCCGTGCCGCCTCGGCATCGCCTGCCGAGATGGCATTAAGGATCATCAGGTGTTCGCGCTGCAGGCCGCGCTGGTAGGCGTCGGACTGCGCGAATTCGGTCGACCAGGGCGAGGTCACATCGCAAGGGATGGCGCGCCGGCCGAGCACATCGAGCATCTCGACATAGAACGGATTGTTGGTGGCGCTGGCGATTGCGCGGTGGAAGGCGAGGTCGGCCGGTCCCGTCGGCTCGCTGTTGAGGAGCAGCCGTTCGAACTCGAAGAAGGCTTCCTGGATCGCCGCTTCCTGTGCGGCGTTACGGCGGAGGGCGGCGAGCCCGGCGGATTCGATCTCGATCGCCAACCTGACTTCGAGCACGTTGAGGGCAATTGAATCCTTGCTGCCCATCTCCGCTGCCAGAGCCCCGAACGCTGTCGAGATATGCTCGGTGACAAAGACGCCGGCGCCTTGGCGCGGCTCGACCAGGCCGTCCGCGGCAAGCTTGGCCAGCGCCTCGCGTATCACGGTGCGGCTGACCCCGAAGGTTTCAGTCAACTGGCCCTCGGTCGGCAGCTTTTGCCCAGGCTGGATCTCGCCCGCCTGCAACTGCTTGCGGATCGCGGCGACGACGGTTTCCGAAAGCTTCGGTCTTCGTTCGACGCGGAGCCCGACTGCGGTGTCCGATGCCATGTCGCAACCCCTATTTGAAGACGCTCGGCAGCCATAGCGAAATGGCTGGAATGTAAGTGACGAGCGCCAGCACCACGAGGCCTGCGCCATAGAACGGCCAGATCGAGCGCATCGATTCCCAGACGGATATCTTGCCCACTGCGCACGCCACGAACTGCACTGCGCCCACCGGCGGCGTGTTCAGCCCGATGCCGAAATTGAGGATCATGATGACGCCGAAATGCACCGGATCGACGCCGTAGGCCTGCGCCACGGGCAGGAAGATCGGCGTGCAAATGATGATCGTCGGCCCCATGTCCATGAACGTGCCGAGGAACAGCATCAAGAGGTTGAGCAGCAGAAGCACGACCAGCGGATCGTCCGAGATCGCGTTCATGGAGGCTATCAGCGCTGCCGGTACTTTCAGGAAGGCCATCAGCCACGAGAATGCCGCCGCCATGCCGATGATAAGCAGCACCATGGCCGTGGTGCGCACGGCGCCATGGGTGGCATGAACGAACCCTTCCCAGGTCATCTGCCGGTAAACGAAGACGGTCACGAGCAGCGCATAGATGACGGCGATACAGGAACTCTCGGTGGCCGTGAAGACGCCCGATCGTACGCCGCCGAAGATGATCGCGATCAGCAGCAGGCCGGGCACCGCGACGGCGAAAAGATGCGCGACCGCGGTGAAGCCCGGAAACGGCTCGGTCGGATAGCCGCGGGAGCGCGCCACGAAATAAGCGGTGACCATCAGTGACAGGGCCAGCAGCAGGCCCGGGATGATGCCGGCCGTGAACAGATCGGCGATGGAGATCTTTCCGCCTGCCGAGATCGCGTAGATGATCATGTTGTGCGACGGCGGCAGCAGCAGCGCGATCAGCGCCGCCATCGACGTGACGTTGACGGCGTAGTCCGCTCCATATCCACGCGCCTTCATCTGCGGGATCATCAGGCCGCCCACCGCGGCTGCCTCCGCCACCGCGGAGCCCGAAATGCCGCCGAATAGTGTAGCGGTCGCGATGTTGACCTGCCCGAGGCCGCCGCGCAAATGGCCGACGAGCGAGCCGGCGAAGGCAACGATCTTGCTGGCGATGCCGCCGCGCACCATCAAGTCGCCGGCGTAGATGAAAAACGGAATGGCCAGCAGCGAAAAGACGCTCATGCCGGAATTCAGGCGCTGGAAGACGATCAGCGGCGGCAGGCCCATATAGAGGACGGTGGCCAGGCTTGCGACGCCGAGGCAGAAAGCGATCGGCGTGCCGATAAGCATCAGCAGGGTGAAGACGCCGAAGAGAATCCACAGTTCCATGGCGTCAGACCTTCACGTTGGCGGTGTCGAGTTCGGCTGCGACTTCGGCCGGCGGCAATTCATCGAGGGCATCGTCGATCGGCGCGCCGGAGAGGCGAAGCACGATGCGCTCCAGCGTGAAGAGCACGATGAGCGCGCCTCCCGCGACAAGCGGGACATAGTCCCAGCCCCCCGATATGCCGAGTGACGGCAAGACAGAGCCCCAGGTCAATGCGACCAGCTGGCTGCCATACCAGATCATGCCGATGCCGAAGGCGAGCGCGACGAGGTCCGAAATCATCCGCAGCCAGCGCTTGCCGCCTTTTGGCAGCACGTAGAGCAGGACGTCGAAGCCGAGATGATAGTTCTCGCGCACGCCGACGGCAGCGCCGAGGAAAATGAACCAGCTCATCAGCATCACCGAGCCCGGCTCGGTCCAGCTCGGCGAACGATTCAGAACATAGCGGCCGAACACTTGCCAGGCGACGAAGGCGGTCATCAGCACCAGCCCGATGCCGGCGATCGACAGCGCCGCCGTGCTGACGCGCGACATCACTTGCGCGACGCCGGACAGGAGCGGTCTTGGTTTTAGGCTGGAAGTCACCGGTTTTCTCCGCAAGAGGACGGCGGCGCGGGATGTCCGCGCCGCCGCTTGATCACTGCACGGCCTTGATGGCTTCGACCATGGCCTTCAGCTTGTCGTCCTTGACGTGCTTCTCGTAGACCGGGCCCATCGCGTCGATGAAGGGCTGCTTATCCGGCGTCGTGATCTGCGAACCGGCCGCCTCGACCTTGGCGCGCGATTCCTTGACCTTGGCGGTCCACAGCTCGCGCTGCTTGGCGACGCTCTCCTTGGCGGCCGCTTTGAAGATCGCCTGGTCTTCCGGCGTCAGCTTGTCCCAGCTCGACTTCGCCATGACGAAGGCTTCCGGCACCATCGTGTGCTCGTCGAGCGAATAGTATTTGGCGACTTCCGCGTGCTTGGCGGTGTCGTAGCTCGGAAAATTGTTCTCCGCACCGTCGATCACCCCGGTCTCGATCGCCGAATACACCTCGCCATACGGCATCGGCGTCGCGTTGGCGCCGAGTGCCGCCACCATATCGACGAAGATGTCGGACTGGATGACGCGGAACTTCATGCCGGCCATGTCGGCTACAGTGTTGATCGGCTTCTTCGAATTGTAGAAGGAGCGCGAGCCGCCATCGTAAAAGGCGAGCAGCACCAGCCCGACCTGGTCGAACGCCGCCGCGATCTGGTCGCCGATCGCCCCGTCCATGACCTTGTGCATATGGTCTTCCGAACGGAAGATGTAGGGCAGCGAGGGTACGGTGGTCTCCGGGATGAGCCCGTTGAACGGCGCCATCGAGACGCGGTTGAGATCGATCACGCCGGTGCGCACCTGCTCGATCGTGTCCTTTTCCTCGCCGAGTTGCGCGGAAGGATAGAGTTCGACCACATAGCGGCCGGCCGTGCGCTCTTTCACGAGCTCGCCGAAATATTTGACCGCCTCGACCGTCGGATAGCCGTCCGGGTGTGTGTCAGACGAGCGCAGGACCGTCTGGGCGCTTGCCGTTCCGGCCAGCAGTGCGGCGGCAAGTAGCGTAGCTCCCGCCCGTCTTGAAAAATGCAGCATTGGTTTCCTCCCGTTTGAACGATGGCGGCAAGCGCCGTTAGAGCCGGTACGCCTTTTTCGCGAGCGTATAGGCAAGTTCCTGCGCCAGCTCGTGCGCCTCGTCCTCGCCGAGCCGATGCTCGGCGACGAGACGCGCCAGATATGCGCAATCGACCCGGCGCGCCACATCATGGCGGGCCGGTATGGATGGAAAGGCGCGGGTGTCGTCGTTGAAACCGACGGTGTTGTAGAAACCGGCCGTTTCGGTGGTCATCTCGCGGAACCGGCGCATGCCTTCGGGGCTGTCGTGGAACCACCAGGCCGGCCCGAGCTTCAATGCCGGGTAGACACCGGCGAGCGGCGCCAGCTCGCGCGCATAGCTGGTCTCGTCGAGGGTGAACAGGATGATGGTGAGATCGCGCTCCAGCCCGACACAGTCGAGCAGCGGCTTCAACGCCGTCACATAATCGGTTCGAGTCGGGATATCGAAGCCTTTGTCCCTGCCGAACTTCTGAAAGACAGCCGGCGAATGATTGCGCCAGGAGCCGGGATGGATTTGCAGGACCAGCCCGTCGTCACGGCTCATCTTGGCCATCTCGGTCAGCATCTGGGCGCGAAACAGCTTTCGCTCGCGCTCGTCGTTCGAGCCCCGGCGGATGCGGTTGAACAGCTCCTCGGCGGCGGCATCCGAGAGATTGGCGGTTTCGGCCGTCGGATGGCCGTGATCGGAGGAAGTCGCGCCAAAGCTCTTGAAGAAGGCGCGCCGCTGGCGATGCGCATCGAGATAGCCGGCCCAATTGCCGGTGTCGCAGCCGGTGATCTCGCCAAGCCGGTCGAGATTGGCCGAAAAGCCTTCGAAGTCGGGATCGACGATCGCATCCGGCCGATAGGCGGTGACGACGCGGCCCTCCCAGCCGCTGTCGCGGATCATCTGGTGCCATCTGAGATCGTCGAGCGCGCCTTCGGTCGTCGCGATGACCTCAATGTTGAAGCGCTCGAACAGCGCTCGCGGGCGAAAATTCTCCCACTGCAGCAGCGTCGCGATCGTGTCGTAGTGGCGGTCGGCCGTCTTGGCATTCAGCGGCTCGTCGATACCAAACAGATGGGCGAGCACATGGTCGAACCACAGCCGGGTCGGCGTGCCGCGGAACAGGTAATAATGCTCGGCGAAGCGCCGCCAGATCGTTCTGCCGTCGGTTTCCACCGGCGAACCGTCACGCGTCGGCACGCCAAGCTCCTCAAGCCGAACACCCTGGCTGAACAGCATGCGGAAAATGTAGTGGTCCGGCACGATCAGCAACTGCGCCGGATCGGGAAACGCCTCGTTGAGCGCATACCAGCGCGGATCGGTGTGGCCGTGCGGGCTGACGATCGGCAGGTCCTTGACCGCGGCGTAGAGATCGCGGGCCAGCGAAAGCGGGCGCGCCTCGGCGGCAAACAGCAAGTCCGGATCCGTCAATGCGGCCACGTAAATCCTCCCAATCCGGACATCGGTAGGGTTGGAAAGAAATAATGTCAACATACAAAAAATGGGTTGTTGTATGATGACTTTTCGTCGGCCATTGCCCATTGTGCGTGACGGCAACGGGTGTTACGCCGCCTGCCAACAGTGACCCAGCAACCTCGATCAGACACGCCGCGCAATGACCAATAGACGCCTTTCCAACAGCACGCTGAAGGCACTGCCGGCTTCGGTCGCGGTTCCCCGCTACGACCGCGGCGCTATTGCGCCAGGCATCGTCCATCTCGGCGTCGGCGCGTTCCACCGCGCCCACCAGGCGGCCTATGTCGACGACTGTCTGGCGGCTGGAGAGACAGGCTGGGGCATTGTCGGCGTGTCCTTGCGTAGTCCAGACACGCGCGACGCACTGGCGCCGCAGGATGGCCTCTACACACTGGCGATCAGGAGCAGCGTCGAAGAAGAGCTGCGCGTCGTCGGTTCGATCCTGTCGCTGCTGGTGGCGCCGGAAGATCCGGCTGCGGTGCTCGCCGCTCTGACCGATCCGCTCACCCGTATCGTCACGCTGACGATCACCGAAAAGGCCTATCTGAGGGCAGCCGGCGGCGGACTGGACAATACCCACCCCGACATCGTCCATGATCTGGCTAACCCGCAAATGCCACGAACGGCGCATGGTTTCCTGACGGAGGCGCTGTCGCGCCGCCGTGCCACCGGCATCCAGCCTTTCACCGTGCTCTGCTGCGACAACCTTCCGGCCAATGGCGCCACGCTGCACCGCCTGCTGGTCGAATTCGCCGCACTGCGCGATGCCAGGCTCGCCACTTCAGGCGATGCCAGGCTCGCCGCACACATCGCCGACGGCGTCGCCTTTCCGTCGAGCATGGTCGACCGCATCGTGCCGGCGACCACCGATGCCGACCGGGCGCGTATCGCCGTCGAGCTCGGCGTCGAGGATGCCTGGCCGGTGATGACCGAGCCGTTCTGCCAATGGGTGGTCGAGGACGACTTTCCGGCGGGCAGGCCGGCCTGGGAAAAGTTCGGCGTCACCATGGTCGGCGACGTCGGGCCGTTCGAGGACATGAAGCTGCGGCTGCTCAACGGCTCGCATTCGGCAATCGCCTATCTCGGCCTGCTCAGCGGCTACGACACGGTCGACCGCGCCTTTGCCGATCCGGCGATCCGGCAATTCGTCGACGGCTTGTGGGCCGAGGCGATCCCGACGCTGCCGCCGGACGCCGGGCTCGATACGGCCGGCTACACGGCCCAGCTCGCCGAACGTTACTCGAACACGGCGCTGGCCCATCGCACGGCGCAGATCGCCAATGACGGCAGCCAGAAACTGCCACAGCGCATCGTCGCCTCGGCCGTCGAGCGGCTGAGTGCCGGTGATCCCCCAGCCCATCTGATGCTGGTGGTGGCCGCCTGGATCGCCGCTTGCGAGGCGCGCGGCAAGACCTTGCCCGAAGCCCATTTCACCGACCCGATCGACACTCGGCTTACGGCGCTCGGCAGCCGGCCGGCTGATGAAGCTGTGACAGCGATGTTCGATCTCGCCGGCTTCGCCAGGGACCATTCCCAGCGCATGACACTGATTGATCTGACGACAGCCCATCTCGAGCGCCTGCGGCGGGGCGGGCCTGCCGCTGCCTTGGCGGCGCTTGGCATAGGGAGTGAGAAGCCATGAGACAGACTTGGCGCTGGTTCGGGCCCGACGACCCGGTGACGCTTGCCCATGTCCGTCAGGCCGGCGCCGTCGGCATCGTCAGCGCGCTGCATCACCTCAATGACGGCCGCGCCTGGCCGGCGGACGAGATCGCCAGGCGCAAGGCAGAGATCCAGGCAGCAGGCCTGACCTGGGACGTGGTCGAGAGCATCGTCGTCCACGAGGACATCAAGACCCGCAGTGGCGACTGGCGCACCCTGATCGACAATTATAAGGCCTCGATCCGCGCCGTCGCTGCCGCCGGCATCAACACCATCTGCTATAATTTCATGGCGATCACCGACTGGACGCGCACCGACCTCGACTATCCGATGCCGCATGGCGGCACGGCGCTGCGCTTCGATGTCGTCGAGCTCTGCGCCTATGACGTCTTCATCCTCGAGCGAAAACGGGCGGAGGCCGATCACCCGCCGGCCCGTGTCGAGGCGGCGCGTGTGCGGCTGCAAGGCATGAGCGAAAGCGACAAGGCGAGACTGGAGCTCAACCTGATCGGCTGGGTGCCGGCGCGCGAATTCATCTTCGATCGAGCGAGCTTCCGCCGCGCCCTCGACCTCTACAAGGACGTCTCTACCGAAGGACAGCGCGAAAACCTGTTTGCCTTCCTGCGCGAGATCGTGCCGGTTGCCGAAGAGGCCGGCGTCAGGATGGCGATCCACCCCGACGATCCGCCTTTTTCGTTGTTCGGCCTGCCGCGCATCGTTTCCAAGGCAGCCGATGCCCGCGCGCTGCTCGACGCCGTCGCTTCGCCGGCTAACGGACTGACACTGTGTACCGGCTCCTACGGCGCGAGCGCGCAGAACGATCTGCCGGCAATGGCGAAGGCTTTCGCCGAGAACATCCATTTCGCCCATCTGCGCAATGTCACCAAGGAGCCCGACGGCTCCTTCCACGAAGCCGAGCACCTCGACGGCGACACCGACATGGTGGCGGTCGTGTCGGCGCTGATTGGCGAGGAGCGGCGGCGCAAGGCGGCAGGCAGGGCGGACTGGCAGATTCCGATGCGTCCGGACCATGGCCATGCCATTGTCGACGACATCGGCAAGAAGGTGAACCCCGGCTATTCCTGCATCGGCCGCCTGAAGGGCCTCGCCGAACTGCGCGGCGTCATGCGCGCCGTGGAAGCGCTGACGGTGTGAGCTATTTGCCTGACGGATCCAATACTTGCCGGGAAGAATAGTCGACGCCTTTAGAATTCCAGAACAGCCGCACGGCCTTGCCGACCAGATTTTCACTGGGAATAAACCCGACGCTGAATCGGCTGTCGGAGGAATTGTCCCGATTGTCGCCAAGTGCAAAATAGTGGCCTGCGGGCACGATCCACGAGTTCGTGTTGTCCCCGATGGATGAATCTGTCAGGTTGAGAACGGTGTAGGACACGCCCTCTGGCAAAGTTTCACGTTGAAGTTTGACTGGATCGGGGAACTCTTCGGACGAAAAAGAGCCAATATCCTCGAGCCCCACCGCTACCTCGTTGATGTAAAGCATCCCGTCGATGATCTGGATCTTTTCGCCCGGAAAGCCGACGATCCGCTGGATGTAGTTCACGCTCGGATCGGGCGGGAACTTGAATGCCACCACATCTCCCCTTTTGGGTTCCGCGCCCAATAGGCGCCCGTCAAATGAGAGCACGTTGAAGGGCACGCTGTAGCGACTGTAGCCGTATGCGGATTTGGACACGAAGAGATAGTCGCCCTCCCGCAACGTCGGCGTCATGCTGCCAGACGAGATCGAAAACGATTGGAACACCAACGAGCGGATTACAAACGCAGCCACGATGGAGGCGTAAAACGCCAACACGAACACCGACACCCCTTGCGCATACCATTTGTCCGGCTTGAACCGATGCGCAAAGGGAACAACGAGCGTCGCCCACAGGATCATCAAGCCGATACCTGAAAAGTTGCCCGCCGCCGCAAGATCCATGCCCGGCACCACCGGAATTCCGATGTAGCAAAGCGCGATGCTGACAGCACTGATCACAAACAGGCTTATGACAGCCAGTTTGCCAGCGCCAATCCATAGAAATCCGCCAAACGGGCCGCCAAGGGCCGACACCAGGGCCGTCGACCATCTGGATCGCGAGACTGTTTCTTGTTGCACTGTTTGTTCTGTCATCGGCCCCCCACGCCAAGGCAGCCTGACTGTTCACCAAATAAAAAAGCGAGGCAAGCCTCGCTTTCTCGACGCCGAACTGATCCTTCGCGTTAAGCCGGCAGGATGGCGCCTTCAAGCGTGGTGAGCTGGTTAAGGAACTGCTCGGCCTTGCTGCGGGTCTGGTCGTCCTTGGCGTCGGCGGCGTCTTCCCTCGCCTCCTGGATGCGGCGGGCAAGCTCGGCGCGGTCGATGTCGCCGACGGCCACAGCCGATTCCGCCAGCAGCGTGCAGCCGGCCGGAACGATGTCGGCAAAGCCGCCGAACACCACGTAGCGTTCTTCCTTGCCGGAAGCGGTCTTCAACGTGACGACGCCCGGCTTGATCGTGGTCATGACCGGTGCGTGATGCGCCATCACGGTCATTTCGCCCTCGGCGCCTGGGATGACGACGGATTCGACCTGCTCGGAAACCAAGAGGCGCTCCGGCGAGACCAGTTCGAACTTGAAAGCTTCAGGCATGATCAATTTAGCGAATAGGGAATAGTGAGTAGCGAGTAGTGAAGAAACTCGTCCGGCTCATAGACCCCTATTCGCTACTCCCTATTCGCTATTCGCTTTGGCTTACGCCGCTTCAGCCGCCAGGCGCTGTGCCTTCTCGACCGCTTCCTCGATGCCGCCGACCATGTAGAAGGCGGCCTCCGGCAGGTGGTCGTAATCGCCGTTGCAAAGGCCCTTGAAGCCCTTGATGGTGTCGGCGAGGTCGACCAACTTGCCCGGCGCGCCGGTGAACACTTCGGCGACGAAGAAGGGCTGCGACAGGAAGCGCTCGATCTTGCGGGCGCGGGCAACCGTCTGCTTGTCCTCTTCCGACAGCTCGTCCATGCCCAGGATGGCGATGATGTCCTGCAGCGACTTGTAACGCTGAAGGATCGACTGCACCTGGCGCGCGACCTGGTAGTGCTCCTCGCCGACAACCATCGGGTCGAGCATGCGCGAAGTCGAATCGAGCGGATCGACCGCCGGATAGATGCCCTTTTCCGAAATCGCGCGGTTGAGCACGGTCGTCGCGTCGAGGTGGGCGAATGAAGTCGCCGGTGCCGGGTCGGTCAAATCGTCGGCCGGCACATAGATCGCCTGCACCGAGGTGATCGAACCCTTGGTCGTCGTGGTGATACGCTCCTGCAGCGCGCCCATGTCGGTGGCCAGCGTCGGCTGGTAGCCCACGGCCGAAGGAATGCGGCCGAGCAGCGCCGACACTTCCGAGCCCGCCTGCGTGAAGCGGAAGATGTTGTCGACGAAGAACAGCACGTCCTGGCCCTGGTCGCGGAAGTATTCGGCAACCGTCAGGCCGGTCAGGCCGACGCGCGCGCGCGCGCCCGGCGGCTCGTTCATCTGGCCATAGACGAGCGCGGCCTTGGAGCCTTCGCCGCCGCCCTTCTTGTTGACGCCGGACTCGATGAACTCGTGATAGAGGTCGTTGCCTTCGCGGGTGCGCTCGCCGACGCCGGCGAACACCGAGAAGCCGCCATGCGCCTTGGCGACGTTGTTGATCAGTTCCTGGATCAGCACCGTCTTGCCGACGCCGGCGCCGCCGAACAGGCCGATCTTGCCGCCGCGGGCATAGGGGGCCAGCAGGTCGAGCACCTTGATGCCGGTGACCAGGATCTGCGCTTCCGTCGACTGCTCGACATAGGTCGGCGCCGGCTGGTGGATCGAGCGCATCTCGATGCCGTCGACCGGGCCTGCCTCGTCGACCGGCTCGCCGATGACGTTGATGATGCGACCGAGCATGCCAGGGCCGACCGGCACGGTGATCGGCGCGCCGGTGTCATAGACGTCCTGGCCGCGAACCAGACCTTCGGTGGAGTCCATGGCGATGCAGCGTACGGTGTTTTCGCCGAGATGCTGGGCCACTTCGAGCACCAGGCGATTGCCGACATTGATCGTCTCAATCGCGTTCAGGATCGCCGGCAGATGTTCGCCGAACTGCACGTCGACAACAGCGCCGATGACCTGGCGAACCTTGCCCGCCAAGCCGGTTTTCTTGATGGTAGCGGCCGGCGTATTCACGGCGGCGGCCTTGATTGCTGCCGCCTTCTTGGCCGGAGCGGCCTTTGCTGCCGCCGGAGCCTTTGCTGGTGCCGCGGCCTTAGGGGCTGCCGTCTTCGGGGTCGCTGCTTTCGCCATCGTCTTTACCCTTTTCGTCTCTTTGTTTCTCACACGCTTGAGGTCGATGACCTCCTTGGGAGCGTGCCTAGAGCGCCTCGGCGCCCGAAATGATTTCGATCAATTCCTTGGTGATCTGCGCCTGCCGCTGGCGGTTGTAGGTGATCGACAATTTGTTGATCATGTCGCCGGCATTGCGCGTCGCATTGTCCATGGCGCTCATCTTGGCGCCCATCTCGCCGGCCGCATTCTCGAGCAGCGCGCGGAAGACCTGCACGGAGATGTTGCGCGGGATGAGATCGGAGAGGATTTCGCCCGGCTCCGGCTCGTATTCGTAGACAGCGCTGCCACCATCCTTCGCTTCAGCAGCATCCGAAACCACGCCCGCCGGGATAATTTGCTGCGCTGTCGGGATCTGGCTGATCACCGACTTGAACTGCGAATAGAACAGCGTGCAGATGTCGAAGCCGCCTTCGTTGAACAGATGGATCACCTTCTTGGCGATGGCATCGGCATTGACGAAGCCCAGCGTCTTGACCTCGCGCAGATCGACACGCTCGATGATCAGCGCCCCGTAGTCGCGGCGCAATATGTCGAACCCCTTCTTGCCGACGCAGATGATCTTGACCTGCTTGCCGTCGGCCAGAAGCTTGCGGATGTGGTCGCGGGCAAAGCGGGCGATCTGCGAATTGAAGCCACCGCACAGGCCGCGTTCGGCCGTGCAGACGACAAGCAGATGTACGTCGTCCTTGCCGGTGCCGGTCATCAGCGCCGGGGCATCGCCGCCACCGCCGATCGCCTGGGTAATGTTGGCCAGCACCGCGCCCATGCGCTCCGAATAGGGACGCGCCGCTTCAGCCGCTTCCTGCGCGCGGCGCAGCTTCGCCGCGGCGACCATCTGCATCGCCTTGGTGATCTTCTGCGTCGCCTTGACCGAGGCGATACGGTTACGAAGGTCTTTTAACGAAGGCATGCTTCAAACCTGATCCCGTCCGGTCCACTCAAGCAAAGGTCTTGGCGAAGGCGTCGATCTCTGCCTTCAGCCTGGCGCGCAGATCGTCGGACAGCGCCTTCTCCTTGCGGATGCCGTCGAGCACGTCCTTGCCGGCCGAGCGCATGTGCGACAACAGCCCCTGCTCGAACTTGCCGACCTGGTTGATCGCCAGCTTGTCGAGATAGCCGTTGACGCCGGCGAAGATCACCGCGACCTGCTCCTCGACCTTGAGCGGCGAGAATTGCGGCTGCTTCAAAAGCTCGGTCAGGCGCGAGCCGCGATTGAGCAGGCGCTGCGTGGCGGCGTCGAGATCGGAGCCGAACTGCGCGAAAGCAGCCATTTCGCGGTACTGCGCGAGCTCGCCCTTGATCGACCCGGCAACCTGCTTCATCGCCTTGATCTGCGCCGAAGAGCCGACGCGCGACACCGACAGACCGACATTGACCGCAGGACGGACGCCCTGGAAGAACAGATTGGTTTCCAGGAAGATCTGGCCGTCGGTGATCGAGATGACGTTGGTCGGGATATAGGCCGACACGTCGTTGGCCTGCGTCTCGATGATCGGCAGCGCCGTCAGCGACCCGCCGCCATTGTCGTCGTTGAGCTTGGCGGCGCGCTCGAGCAGGCGCGAGTGCAGGTAGAAAACGTCGCCCGGATAGGCCTCGCGGCCCGGAGGACGGCGCAGCAGCAGCGACATCTGGCGATAGGCGACGGCCTGCTTCGACAGATCGTCATAGCTGATCAGCGCGTGCATGCCGTTGTCGCGGAAATATTCGCCCATGGTGCAGGCGGTGAACGGCGCCAGGAACTGCATCGGCGCCGGATCAGATGCGGTCGCAGCGATGATGATCGAATAGTCGAGCGCGCCGCGCTCTTCCAGCACCTTGACGAACTGCGCCACGGTCGAGCGCTTCTGGCCGACGGCGACATAGACGCAGTACAGCTTTTCCTTCTCCGGGCCGTTGTCGTGCACCGATTTCTGGTTGAGCATGGTGTCGAGGATGATCGCGGTCTTGCCGGTCTGGCGGTCGCCGATGACCAGCTCGCGCTGGCCGCGGCCGACCGGGATCAGCGCGTCGATGGCCTTGAGGCCGGTCGACATCGGCTCGTTCACCGATTTGCGCGGGATGATGCCGGGCGCCTTGACGTCGACGCGCTTGCGTTCGGTGGCCTGGATCGGGCCCTTGCCGTCGATCGGGTTGCCGAGCGCATCGACGACGCGGCCGAGCAGGCCCATGCCGACAGGCGCGTCGACGATGGCGCCGGTGCGCTTGACGGTATCGCCTTCCTTGATGTCACGGTCGGCGCCGAAGATAACGACGCCGACATTGTCGGCTTCGAGGTTGAGGGCCATGCCGCGGATGCCGCCGGGGAACTCGACCATCTCGCCGGCCTGGACATTGTCGAGGCCATAGACGCGGGCGATGCCGTCACCGACGGACAGCACCTGGCCGACTTCGGAGACCTCGGCCTCCTTGCCGAAATTCTTGATCTGGTCTTTCAGAATTGCGGAAATTTCCGCGGCGCGGATGTCCATCAGCCGACCTCTTTCAGTGCAAGCTTGAGCGAATTGAGTTTGGTTTTGAGCGACGTATCGATCTGGCGCGAGCCGATCCTGACCACCAGCCCGCCGAGCAGCGACGGATCGACGGTGACGGTGATCGCCACATCCTTGCCGGCGACGCTTTTCAGCGCCGCTTTCAGCTCGGTTTCCTGGGCAGGCGTCAGCGCATGCGCCGAGGTGACCTCGGCGGCGGTCTCGCCGCGGTGTTCGGCGGCGATCTGGCGGAACGCCTTGATCATTCCTGGCACGGCGAAAAGCCGG
The DNA here is from genome assembly GCF_040317735.1 of Mesorhizobium sp. M1399. Classification (NCBI taxonomy): domain Bacteria; kingdom Pseudomonadati; phylum Pseudomonadota; class Alphaproteobacteria; order Hyphomicrobiales; family Phyllobacteriaceae; genus Mesorhizobium; species Mesorhizobium sp. M1399. The sequence goes on along the minus strand of NZ_JAMYKZ010000002.1, from coordinate 271,986 downwards.
CGGTTCTGGGCAACGACGCGCAGGAAATTGCCAGTGAGGCCCGTGATCCCCGCTCTGTCGGCGATCGCGGCGATCGCCTTGGCCTGGTCTTCGCTGGAGAAAACCGGGCTCCTGATCAGCCTCGAAAGGTCAGCGCTGCCTTCGAGCATCGCTTCGAAACTGTTGAGGTCGGTCTCGACGCTGGCCACCGAATTGGCCTGCAGCGCGAGTTCGAACAGCGAACCCGCATAGCGTTCTGCGACACCTGAGATTGGCGATGACGATTGGGCCACGGACCGTCTTTTCTCTTGTCTGACAGGCCGCAGATTGTTGGCGCGAGCAAAAACTCTGGCTAAATCTTTGACCTTACTGCATTTTTCCAAGCACGGAGGCGCGGCTTCCGCTATCCCCGGTCGAAAGTCGATTGCCGTCTAGCACAGGCATTTTCAGACCGCAATGCGTCGTCCGGCATGGTTTTCAGGCACTATTGTCGCATCCGCTCGCCGAGTTCAGCAACCAACCCCGGATTGCTCTGTGATTCAGGGCAAAAAGCCGAAGGCGAACGCGAGCGGCAGCGCCGCCAGCACCAGCTCGACGACGATGGATGCCCAGTTGAACGGCGTATTGGCGCCGTCCGACATCATCGACAGCAGCCGGCCGAAGGCGGTGAATAGCCAGGAGAAGCCGAGCGCCATGTAGAGCAGCGGCTGCGCCAAGAGGATGCAGCACAGGCTGACGCCGAGATAGAAGCCCGACATCCGGCCGCGCCCCTCGGCGATCGCCGCTGCCTTCTCCGGTCTGACCTGCAGCCGCAGGATGCGGAACGCCAGCTGTGGAGCCAGGAATAGCAACAGGCCGAGCAATAGAGTCGCGACCGCGCTCGACCATGCCAGCCACTCGCCCTGGCTCATCGGCCATGGAAACGCAAATTCCATCCTTGTCCCCTCGTAAATGGATATTCAAAATTTCGGGCATTCTAGCGAAGCAACTGACATGCGCCAGATGGGCCGTCGGCAATTTGCAGGGCGCGTCAGCTCAACGCGAGCGCGACCGTTGTCTCGACCGGGCTAACAGGACGTTAAACAATGGGCTGTTTTTTTCTGCACAATTCCTATATTGTGACTACATGAGACCACAAGGGGTTCCGCGCATGAAGACGATGCAACTGCGAGAGGCAAAGGCCAGCCTTTCCGCGCTCGTGGAGGCCGCTGAGAACGGTGAGCCCACGGTTATCACCAAGCACGGCAAGCCCGCAGTCATGGTGGTGCCAATCGGTGAGGGACGGAAACTTTATCCGCAGAACAGCCAAAAAGACTTCGTGGATTTCCTGCTTCGGTATCCAGGCGGCATCGAGCTTGAGCGAAACGAATCGCCGTCGCGGGAAGTGGAGTTTTGACCGGCTATCTGCTTGATACGTCTTTTCTCTCGGCATTTGCACCTGGTAGGCCTCTGCTTCCGTCACACGTGCAGAACTGGGTTGCTGTACAAGGAGAACGCGGCTCTTGGCAGCTCTCGTCGATCGTCATCTTGGAGGTGGAACGAGGAATCGCGAAACTGAAGCGGGCGGGCGGGCATATGAAGGCGGAGCGCATCAATGAGTGGTTCGAAAGGTTGCTTCTAGAGTTCAACCAGCGCATCCTTCCCATCGATTTAGCAATCGCGCGAGAAGCCGGAAAACTGGAAGACGCCACTATCGCCAGAGGCGCCAATCCGGGACTGGCGGACGTTCTGATCGCAGCTACCGCCCGTTTGCACGGCCTGTCAGTTTTGACGGCCAACACCCGGCATTTTGCGATTCTCGACGTGCCTTACCTGAACCCATTCACCGAACGCGTCTCGAAAGGGTAATCGACACCTTACAAAAAGCTTTGCGGGTCGATATCGACCTGGACCCGCACCGAGGCCCTTATCTTCGGTCCCTCGGCCAGCATGGTGCGGATGAACCCTTGCATGTCGGCGCGCCGCTCGCCCTGGATCAGTAGGCGAAAGCGATGGCGGCCGCCGATCAATGACAGCGGCGCCTCGGCCGGACCGAGGACGAACAGGTCGATGGCTTGCGGCGCGGCACGGCGCAGGCCGCGGGCGTGCCCTTCGGCTTCCGCCCGGGTCGCCGCGCTGACGATGACGCCGGCGAGCCGGCCGAAGGGCGGCAGCCCCGCCCGCTCGCGTTCGGCGATCTCGCGCTCGTAGAAGGCCTCGGCATCGCCGGAGACGATCGCCCGCATCACCGGGTGGTCGGGTTGGAAGGTCTGCAGCAGGCCAAGGCTCTTCTTGCCGGTGCGGCCGGCGCGGCCGGTCACCTGGCTGAGCAGTTGGAAGGTGCGCTCGGCGGCGCGTGGGTCGCCATTGGCCAGGCCGAGATCGGCATCGACGACACCGACGAGCGTCATGTTGGGGAAATTGTGGCCCTTGGCGACGAGTTGCGTGCCGATGACGATGTCGGCCTCGCCATTGGCTATGGCTTCGAGCTCGAGCCGCAGCCGCCGCACGCCGCCCATCAGGTCGGACGACAGTACGATGGTGCGGGCATCAGGGAAATGCGCGACGACCTCCTCGGCGATGCGCTCTACGCCCGGCCCGCAGGCGACCAGATGATCGAGCGTGCCACATTCCGGGCAGGCCTCGGGCCGGCGTTCATTGTGCCCGCAATGGTGGCAGACGAGCTGACCGCGAAAGCGGTGCTCGACCAGCCAGGCCGAGCAGACCGGACAGCCGAAGCGGTGGCCACAGACCCGGCAGAGCGTCAGCGGCGCATAGCCGCGCCGGTTGAGAAACAGCAGCGACTGTTCCTTTCTTTCCAGCGTCTGCCGTATATGGCCGAGCAGTACAGGCGACAGGAAGCCGCCGCGTGCAGGCGGCGCACGGCGCATGTCGATCGTCTTGAGATCGGGAAGTGCCGCCTCGGCAAAGCGCGCCGAAAGCACCGCCCTGCTGTAGCGGCCCTGGCTGGCATTGACCCGGCTTTCGACCGACGGTGTCGCCGAGGCGAGCACGACCGGAAACCCGCCGATATGGCCGCGCACCACGGCCATGTCGCGCGCGTTGTAAAAGACGCGATCCTCCTGCTTGTAGGCGGGGTCGTGCTCTTCGTCGACGACGATCAGCCCAAGCTCCCTGAACGGCAGGAACAGCGCCGAGCGCGCGCCTGCGACCACCCGCACGCCGCCTTCCGCCACCTGCCGCCAGACCTTTTCGCGCATTCTTGGCGGCAGGTCCGAGTGCCACTCAGCCGGCTTGGCGCCGAACCGCTCCTGAAAGCGCTCGAGGAAGGCGTGGGTCAGCGCGATTTCCGGCAGCAGGATCAACACTTGCGTGCCGCGATCGAGCGCGGCCGCAACCGCCTCGAAATAGACCTCCGTCTTGCCGGATCCGGTTACACCGTCAAGCAGAGTGACGCCGAATATGCCGGCCGCGACATTGGCGCGCAGCATCTCGGCGGCATCGCTCTGGTCGGGCATCAGTGCCGGCACGGCGTAGCCGGGATCGGGTGCTGCGACCACCGGCCGCGGCGGGATCATCACCGTCTCGAATACCCCCTGCGCCCTCAGCCCGTCCACCACCGTCGACGACACGCCTGCCGCATGCGCCAGGCCCGACCGCGTCCAGGCGAGCCCACCTTCGGCCGTTTCCAGCACGCGCGTCCTCGCCTCCGTCATCCGGTCGGGCTTGGCGAAGGTGCGCTGCAGCCCTTCGATCCACGGCTCCTGATCGAACGCCTCCGGCGCCCTGAGCAGCATGCGCGCCACCATGCCGGGCGGCGACAGCGTGTACTGCGCCACCCAATCGACAAAACGCCGCATCGCGCGGTCGATCGGCGGGCAGTCGAAAACCTGCTCGATCGGCCGCAATTTCTTCGCGTCGACCTTTTCGACGGCGCCGTCCCAGACGATGCCGGCGACCTGGCGGGGCCCAAGCGGAACGCGCACGATCGAGCCCGGCACCACGCGCATGCCAGCCGGCACAGCATAGGTGTAGGGGCGCTCAGCAGGCATTGGGACCAGCACCGGTGCGGCCGCGACAAAGGGCGAATCTTCGATCATGAGGCGTGACCTTGCCCCGACTTTGGTCTAGATCAAAGTCCGACCCCGAATGTGCATGACCTGCACATGAAAAATCTTCAGGAGACCGCCATGAAATTTTTTGTCGACACCGCCGATGTCAAGGAAATCCGTGAGCTGAACGATTTGGGGCTGCTCGACGGCGTAACCACCAATCCGTCGCTGATCCTGAAATCGGGCGGCAAGATCGCCGACGTCACCAGAGAGATCTGCGAGATCGTCAAGGGACCGGTCTCAGCCGAAGTCGTTGCCACCGAGTACAAGGATATGATGACGGAGGCCAAGATCCTGGCCAGGATCGCCGACAATGTCTGCATCAAGGTGCCGCTGACGCTCGACGGCCTGAGAGCCTGCAAGGACATCCGGTCGGACGGCCGCATGGTCAACGTCACGCTGTGCTTCTCGGCCACCCAGGCGCTGCTCGCCGCCAAGGCCGGCGCCTCCTTCATCTCGCCCTTCGTCGGCCGCATCGACGACAGCGGTTGGGACGGCATGGAACTGATTGCCGATATCCGCACCATCTACGACAATTATGATTTCCAGACCGAAATCCTGACCGCTTCTGTGCGCACGGTGAACCATGTCAAACAGGCGGCACTGATCGGCGCCGACGTCATCACCGCCCCGCCGGCGACGCTCAAGGCGCTGGTCAAGCACCCGCTGACCGACAAGGGCCTGGAGCAGTTTCTCGCCGACTGGGCAAAGACCGGCCAGAAGATCGGCTGAAGCGAAATATCCTACGTCGAACAAAAAAGGCCGAGCAATCGGCCTCTTGCTGACAGCGCAATCCGCCACAGACGGAGCGCTTCAATCCAGGATGGAGAGACCTAGCTTGCCGCCGGCTTGCCGTGCTTGATCAGATCTTGGGCGATCGACAGCCGCAGCACATCCGCCAGTTCGCGCGCCGCGCGGTTCTCGGCGTCGATCTGCGCCCGATACGACGCGAATTCCTGGCGCGGCCTATCGTATGAGGACGGGATAGAGCGCTTGCCCCTCGCTATGACCGTGCCGGTCTTGGCATCGCTCAGCACATAGTTGGCGGTCAGCGTCACTGTGCCGGCGGTCGGCTCGTCCTCGTCGGTCGTGACCTGCTCGATTGCCGCCGATTCGACGAGTTCGGAGACGCCGAGATCAAGCGAATAGACCGGCGAAGCAGGCTCGCCGGCGCCCTGGCCGAGCGCGAAGATCAGATTGTTGCGGACCTGCTGGGCGTAGCGGGTCTTGACCGGCTTGACCGAGATCGATGCCAGTTCGGCAGCAGCGCCGACCTGAGAGCCGGCGATCAGCGGCGCGCTTGAATAGAGCGGCCGCACCGTGCAGGCGGAAACCAGCGCCACCGAAGCGAGCAGCCCGTAGAGCATGATACGGCGCGGCGTCAGCTCCGCTTTTTTCGGATCAGGCAACAACATTGACGATCCTCTGCGGCACGATGATCACCTTGCGCGGTGCCTTACCTTCGAGCGCTTTCTGCACGAAGTCGAGAGCCAGAACCGCTTTTTCGACCGCACCTTGGTCCGCGTCGCGGGCAATTGTCAAATCGCCGCGCTTCTTGCCGTTGACCTGGACCGGCAGCACGATCTCGGCGTCGACGACAAGCGAGGGATCGTAGTCCGGCCAGGGCCGTTCGGCGACAAGGTCGGTGCCGCCGAGCGTCTGCCAGCACTCCTCGGCCAGATGCGGCATGACCGGCGCGATCAGGTGCACCAGGATCTCGACGGCTTCACGGCAGGCCGCTTGGAGCGCCGGACCGGCCTTGCCTTCGGCTGCCTCGTTGAGCGGTACGGTCAAGGCATTGGCGAGCTCATAGATACGGGCGATGGCACGGTTGAAGGCGAGCTTTTCAATATCCTCGCCGACAGACTTGAGGATCTTGTGCGCGGCCTTGGACACTGTTCCGGCCTCGCCGTCCTTCGCCGCCTCTGGCCGAACTCCGGCGAGCGAATCGGCAGCCGTCAACACCAGCCGCCAGATGCGCTGGATGAAGCGATGCGCGCCGGCCGCACCCTCGTCGGTCCATTCGACATCGCGTTCGGGCGGCGAGTCCGACAGCATGAACCAGCGCGCCGTATCGGCGCCGTAGCCGTCGGTGATCTCTTCCGGGCTAACGGTATTCTTCTTCGACTTCGACATTTTTTCGAGCGGACCGATCACCGCCTCTTCGCCAGTGGCGATTTCGAAGGCGCGGCGCTTGCCGTCGGCGTCCTCCAGCCTGACCTCGCTGGGCGCAAGCCAGCGGCCGTTCGAGGCGCCGCCAACCCGATACGTCTCGTGCACCACCATGCCTTGCGTGAACAGGCCCCTGAACGGCTCGGCGAGATCGACATGGCCGGTCTCGCGCATGGCGCGGGTGAAGAAGCGCGAATAGAGCAGGTGCAAAATGGCGTGCTCGATGCCGCCAATATACTGGTCGACCGGCAGCCATTCAGTCGCGGCCTTGGGATCGGTCGGATCGTTGGCCCAGGGCGCGGTGAAGCGCGCGAAATACCACGACGAATCGACGAACGTGTCCATCGTGTCGGTTTCGCGCCGCGCATCCTTGCCGCAACGCGGGCATTTGACGTGCCGCCATGTCGAATGACGGTCGAGCGGATTGCCCGGCCGGTCGAACTCGATATCGTCAGGCAGCCTGACCGGCAGGTCGGCTTTCGGCACCGGCACAACGCCGCAATCCTCGCAATGGATCATCGGGATCGGGCAGCCCCAATAGCGCTGGCGCGAAATGCCCCAGTCGCGCAGGCGGAAATTCACCTTGCGCTCGGCCATCGGCCGGTTGCCGATGGTCTTCTGTTCGAGCAGCTTCGCCACCTCGTCGAATGCCTGATCCGGCTTCATGCCGTCGAGGAAGCGCGAATTGATCATCACGCCGTCGCCGACATAGGCCTCGTCGATGATCTGGAAGCTTCCTTGATTCTCGCCTTCCGGCATCACCACTGGAATGACCGGCAGGCCGTATTTGTTGGCGAAGTCGAGGTCGCGCTGGTCACCGGACGGGCAGCCGAAAACGGCGCCGGTGCCGTAGTCCATCAGCACGAAATTGGCGACGTAGACGGGCAGCGTCCACTTCTCGTCGAACGGATGGACGACGCGGATGCCGGTATCGAAGCCCTTCTTCTCGGCCGTCTCCAGGGCCGCCACCGACGTGCCCATGTGGCGGACCTCGTCGATGAACTTTGCCAGCGCCGGATTGTCTTCGGCCGCCTTTTTGGCCAGCGGATGGTCGGCCGCAATCGCCATGAAGCAGGCGCCGAAGATGGTGTCGGGCCTTGTCGTATAGACTTCGAGCTCATGCTCGCCGGCGACTGGCTTGGCCAGCGGCCAGCGGATCAGCAGGCCTTCAGAACGGCCGATCCAGTTCGCCTGCATCAGCTTCACTTTTTCCGGCCAGTCGTCGAGCTGGTCGAGCGAATCCAGCAGATCCTGCGCATAGTCGGTGATCTTGAAGAACCATTGCGTCAGCTCGCGCTGTTCCACCAGCGCGCCCGAGCGCCAGCCGCGCCCGTCGATGACCTGCTCGTTGGCAAGCACCGTCATGTCCTCCGGATCCCAGTTGACCTTGGAGGATTTGCGCGTCACCAGGCCCTTCTCGACGAAATCGAGGAACAGCATCTGCTGGCGGTGGTAATAATCGACATCGCAGGTAGCGAACTCGCGTGCCCAATCGAGCGACAGGCCCATGACCTTGAGTTGCTCGCGCATGGCAGCGATGTTCTGATAGGTCCAGTCCTTGGGATGGACCTTGTTCTGCATTGCTGCGTTTTCGGCTGGCATGCCAAAGGCGTCCCAGCCCATCGGGTGCAGCACGTTGAAACCCTTGGCCCGCTTGTAGCGCGCCACCACGTCGCCCATCGTATAGTTGCGGGTATGGCCGATATGGATGCGCCCCGATGGATAGGGGAACATCTCCAGCACGTAGTATTTCGGGCGCGGGTCATCGTTGTCGGCTTCGAACAGCTTCTTGGCGTCCCAGGCGTTCTGCCATTTGAGCTCTGACGCGCGCGGATTGTATCGTTCGGTTGCCATCGGGTGTTTTTCACTTAAAAGCATGCGCGAGCCGCCGGACAATGCCCGGGCGGCTCAGGAAATGTCGTCGCGGTGTTCACCATGGATTACCGGACCCGTCAACTGCGGCGATCCGGCGAAAAGCCAAACACAGGCAGGATATAGGCATGGCGAGCGCCGTCGAACAGCTTTTCACCGTCAAGGCAAGGATCGCCACTGCCGAGCGCGAGGCCGGACGCGAGGCCGGGGCGGTGACGCTGGTTGCGGTCTCGAAAACCTTCGATGCCACCGATATCCGTCCGGTTATCGAGGCCGGCCAGCGCGTCTTCGGCGAGAACCGCGTCCAGGAGGCGCAAGCCAAGTGGCCGGCGCTGAAGGAAGCTTTCCCCGACATCGAGCTGCACCTGATCGGGCCGTTGCAATCGAACAAGGCAAAGGAAGCGGTGGCGCTGTTCGACGTCATCGAAACCGTCGACCGTGAAAAGATCGCCGCCGAACTCGGCAAGGAAATCGCCAGGCAGGGCAGGACGCCAAGGCTCTACGTCCAGGTCAACACCGGCTCGGAGCCGCAAAAGGCCGGCATCGAGCCGCGCGAGGCCGTCGCCTTCGTGGCCCGCTGCCGCTCGGTTCACGCCCTCGCCATCGAAGGGCTGATGTGCATTCCGCCGGCGGACGAGAACCCCGGTCCGCATTTCGCGCTGCTAGAAAAGCTTGGGCTTGAGGCCGGCGTTGACAAGCTCTCTATGGGCATGTCCGGCGACTACGAAACGGCGATCGCCTTCGGCGCGACAAGTGTCAGGGTTGGATCGGCGATTTTCGGCGCCAGATGAGGCGCAGCCGGCCTTAGGCCACAGGCTGACGCTGACTATGCCAGCAATAGAAACGGAACGTTTCGTTCCTATATGGTTCGAGTTATCCCAAAGCCTCTGGAGCCACCATGCGTTACAATCAACTTGGAAATACGGGGATGTTCGTCTCCGAACTTTGCCTCGGTACGATGACATTCGGCGCCGCCGGCGAGAATGCCCAATGGGGCCTGATCGCCAGCCTCGACCAGGATGGCGTCGACGAGATCGTCGCCCGCTCGCTCGCCGCCGGCGTCAATTTCTTCGACACGGCGGATGTCTATTCCTTCGGCGCCTCGGAACGGCTTCTCGGCCAGTCGCTGAGAAATCTCGGCGTTAATCGGCAGGACGTGATCATCGCCACCAAGGTTCACGGCGCCATGGGCGGCGGCCCGAACCAGCGCGGTTCTTCGCGCGGCCATATCATGGATTCGGTCGAAGGTAGCCTCGAACGGCTGCAGCTGGACCATATCGATCTCTATCAGCTGCACGGCACCGACACGGTCACGCCGATAGACGAAACGCTGCGGGCGCTCGACGACCTGGTTGCCGCTGGCAAGGTCCGCTATGTCGGCGTCTCGAACTGGCAGGCCTGGCGCATCGCCAAGGCGTTGGGTATTGCCGAGCGCAAGGGCTTTGCCCGTTTCGAAACCGTCCAATCGTATTACTCGATCGCTGGCCGCGATCTCGAGCGCGAGATCGTGCCGCTGCTCAACGAGGAGAAGCTCGGGCTGATGGTCTGGTCACCGATGGCGGGCGGCCTGCTCTCGGGCAAGTACGGACCCGGTGCCCCCGGCAATGGCGAAGGTCGCCGCGCCAGCTTCAATTTCCCGCCGGTCAATGAGGACCGTGCCTGGGCAGCGGTCGCCGTCATGCGCGAGATCGCCGCCCAGCACGGCGTCAGCGTCGCCACGGTGGCGCTCGGCTTTGTCCTGGCCAAACCGTTCGTGATGAGCGTCATCATCGGCGCCAGCCGCATGGACCAGTTGGAACAGAACCTTGCGGCGACCGAGTTGAAGCTCGATGCCGACGATCTTGCTCGTCTCGACGAAGTCAGCGCGCTCCCGCCCGAATATCCGGGCTGGATGCTCGAACGCCAGGCGGCGGGCCGCAGGCCGGCGCCGTTCACGCCAAAGAAGTAGTTCCTTGTCGACGTGACATTTCGGCAGCCAAATTCGGGAGCCAAGTGGCTCCCGAATGCCTTCCGCTTCAGCCCAGCCGCGCGGTTTCGGCCAGGAAATCTAAAATGGCCCGTACCCGCGCCGGCAAATGCTTGCCTTGGCCGACATAAACCGCATGGGTCAGTTCCTCGTCGCCGGGGTTGAACTCTTCCAGCAGCGGCAGCAGCCGGCCGGCGGCAATGTCGGCCTCCACGTGCCAGCGTGCCAGCCGGGCGATGCCCGCCCCTGAGAGCGCCATCAACCGCATCGCCTCGCCGTCGCTGACCAGCGTGTTTCCAACGATCGATATGGTGATCGGCTTGCCGGCCGCGTCGACAAAAGGCCAGCCCTCGACGTGGCGCACGAAACAGAAGCCCATCCGGTTGTGACGATCGAGATCGGCGGGCGTCTTGGGTGTGCCACGCGCTTCGAGATACGATGGCGCGGCAACGACGACCACCCGGCTCTGCCCGAGCTTGCGCGCCACTAGCCGTGATTCGCCGAGCGGGCCGGCACGTATGGCGACGTCGGCGCGCTCCTCCATCAGGTCGATAACACTGTCGGTCAACACCAGATCGACCGAGATTTCGGGGTATCGTTCTAGAAAACGCGGCAAAAGCGGGATCAGCCGGTGCTGCCCGAAAGGCACGTAGCTATTGATCCGCAGCCGGCCACGCGGCGCGGCACCCGCCGCTGCCTCGCGCTCGGCTACCGCCATGTCGGCCAGGATGCGCACGCCGCTGTCGAAGAAGGCCGCCCCTTCCGGGGTCAGTCGCAGCTTGCGCGTCGAGCGGATGACCAGCCGGGCGCCAAGACGCCCCTCCAGCCGCGCGATCAGCTTGCTAACCGCCGACGGGCTCATGCGCAGCGCACGTGCAGCGGCCGAAAAGCTGCCGGCCTCGACGACGCGGACGAACACTTCGATCTCGCCGGAGCGGTTGATGTCGGGCCTGGCCATTGGTGAATCTATTTCACAGGCAATGTGCCCTAGGCAAGGCTGGTTCACAGTTCGGTGCATCACGATCTTTCGGGCCGGGCGTGAGAGGACACGGCGCCCGTCGTCGAAACTGGCCGTCATCGAAGTGGGAACCGCCATGCCTCTTGCTCTCTACGCTCTTGCCGCCGGCGCCTTCGGTATTGGCGTCACCGAATTCGTCATCATGGGCCTGCTGCTCGACGTCAGCACCGATCTCGGCGTCTCGATCTCAGCTGCCGGTCAACTGATTTCCGGCTATGCGCTGGGCGTCGTCATCGGCGCGCCGCTGCTGACGATCGCCACCGGCCGGTGGCCGCGCAAGACCGTGCTTCTGGCGCTGATGGCAATCTTCACGCTAGGCAACCTCGCGTGCGCGCTGGCCCCAGACTACTGGACGCTGATGGGTGCGCGCGTGCTCACCGCCTTCGCCCACGGCACCTTCTTCGGCGTCGGCTCGGTCGTGGCGACCGGGCTGGTGGCGCCCAACAAGAAGGCATCGGCGATCGCCCTGATGTTCACCGGCCTGACCATCGCCAACATCCTCGGCGTCCCCTTCGGAACATGGCTCGGCCAGGCCTTCGGCTGGCGCGCGACCTTCTGGGCGGTGACCCTGGTCGGCATGGTCGCTTTCGCCATCATCCTGCTGCTGGTGCCGCGCAGCCAGACAGCGCCTGAGCAAAGCAATTTGCGCGCCGATCTCGCCGTGCTCGGCCGCACGCCCGTCCTGCTTGGCTTTGCCACCACCGTGCTCGGCTATGCCGGCGTCTTCGCCGTCTTCACCTACATCGCCCCGTTGCTGACCGAGATCACCGGTTTTGAGGAAGCAGCGGTGTCGCCGATCCTGCTGGTCTTCGGCGGCGGCCTCATCGCCGGCAACCTCGCTGGCGGCAAGTTCGCCGACCGCTGGCTGGTGCCTTCCGTTCTCGGCAGTCTCGTCGTGCTGGCGCTGGTGCTCGGCACCATGACCTTCGCCCTGCACAGCCAGGTTATGGCCGTCATCTATGTCGGCCTGCTCGGCGCCGCCGCCTTCGCCACCGTGGCGCCGCTGCAGATGTGGGTACTGGAAAAGGCACAAGGCGCCGGCCAGAGCCTCGCCTCGTCCTTCAACATCGCCGCCTTCAATCTCGGCAATGCGGCCGGCGCCTGGCTCGGCGGCGTGGTCATCGCCCATGGCCCCGGCCTCGGCGCCGTCACCTGGGTCGCGGCCCTGCTGCCGCTCTCGGCGCTTTCCGTGGCAGCGCTGGCGCTACGCCTCGATCGCCCAACGCTCGGTGAACCGGCACCCGCCCGCTCGTAGCAACTCGAAGAACCCTTGTACACCATAGGAGAAACAGATGGATTATCGAAATCTTGGCGCATCGGGCCTGAAAGTCCCGGCGCTCTCGTTCGGCGCTGGAACCTTCGGCGGGTCAGGGCCGCTGTTCGGCGCCTGGGGCAACAGCGATGCGACGGAAGCCCGGCGGCTGGTCGACATCTGCCTGGAGGCGGGTGTCAACCTGTTCGACACCGCCGACGTCTATTCGAATGGCGCTTCCGAACAGGTGCTCGGCGAAGCGATGAAGGGCCGCCGCGATGCCGTACTGATCTCGACAAAGACCTCGCTGCCGATGGGCGACGGTCCCAACGACGCCGGCTCGTCCCGCTCGCGCCTCATCAAGGCCGTCGAGGACGCACTGAGGCGTCTTGGCACCGACTACATCGACCTGCTGCAGCTGCACGCGTTCGACGCCGCAACACCGATCGAGGAGGTGCTATCGACGCTGGATAGGCTCGTGCGCGCCGGAAAGCTGCGTTATGTCGGCGTTTCCAATTTTTCCGGCTGGCAAGTGATGAAGTCGCTCGGCCTGGCGGACAGATACGGCTATCCCCGATACGTCGCCCACCAGGTCTATTACTCGCTGGTCGGGCGCGATTATGAATGGGAGTTGATGCCGCTCGGCCTCGACCAGGGCGTCGGTGCGCTGGTGTGGAGCCCGCTCGGCTGGGGCCGCCTGACCGGCAAGATCCGCCGTGGCCAGAAGCTGCCCGAGAAAAGCCGGCTGCACGACACGGCAAGCTTCGGACCGCCCGTCGACGACGAGCATCTCCATCGGGTCGTCGACGCGCTTGATGTTGTCGCCGAGGAAACCGGGAAGACCATACCGCAGATCGCCATCAATTGGCTGCTGCAGCGGCCGACTGTCGCCTCCGTCATCATCGGCGCGCGCAACGAGGAGCAGTTGCGCCAGAATCTCGGCGCCGTCGGATGGTCACTGACCCCGGATCAGATGAAAATCTTGGACACGGCAAGCGAGGTCACCGCACCCTACCCGTATTTTCCCTATCGCCGGCAGGAGGGTTTTGCCCGGCTGAACCCGCCCGCCGTCTGACGCTCCAAAAGCTGGGCGGCGGCTCCCAGGCTGCCGCCCGCGTGCTTTAATGCAGCACGAACTCGCCGTCGACCTTGCGCCATTCGTTCGGCGCGATCAGCTTCTGGTGCGTGTAGCTGACTGAATGCAGCGGGCCTTCGAGCTTGGCCTGCCAGAACTCGATGAAGCGGATAAGCACCGGAAATTTCGGGGCGATGTCGTAATCCTGCCAGATGAAGCTCTGCAGCAGATGCGGATGATCGGGAAAGTGATAAAGAATCTTGGCCGTGGTCAAGCCATAGCCCTTGAGCATCAGGTCCATTTCGGAATGGTCGCGCATTGCGGTCCCCTGGTTGATTCTCTTTCCTCCCAGCCTGAAATTGTGCACCCCATTTGCTTAATCGTCTATTGATATTTCTGCGGTCGAGCCAGATTTCTGCCGCAAAAACATGCGGTTAGCAGCCGTCTCGCTAGAGTGCTGACACCACCCGGGAAGGGACCTGCGGCATCCCGCCGCGCAAATCCAACGTCTAATGTTGCCGTCATCGCCGAACTGTTAATAATGCGCGCGAATTCGCGGCCGCAACGCTGCGATCCTGCCGGCAGTCAAGCCGGCGGTTTGGTTTCGGGAGGAAGGCGAAGAAATGTCCGATGTTCATGTCCATCGCGTCCAGCCGGCGTGGAAGAAGAACGCGCTGATCGACAATGACACCTACCTGAAATGGTACGCCGACAGCGTCAAGAGCCCGGACAAGTTCTGGGGCAAGCACGGCAGGCGCATCGACTGGTTCAAGCCGTACAGCAAGGTCAAGAACACGTCCTTCGACGGCAAGGTCTCAATCAAATGGTTCGAGGATGGCCAGACCAACGTTTCCTGGAACTGCATCGACCGGCATCTGAAGAAGCGCGGCGAACAGACCGCCATCATCTGGGAAGGCGACAATCCCTACGACGACAGGAAGATCACCTATAACGAGCTTTACGGACATGTCTGCCGCCTCGCCAATGTGATGAAGAAGCACGGCGTCAAGAAGGGCGACCGCGTCACCATCTACATGCCGATGATCCCGGAGGCCGCCTATGCGATGCTCGCCTGCACGCGCATCGGCGCCATTCATTCGGTGGTCTTCGGCGGCTTTTCGCCGGACGCGCTGGCCGGACGCATCGACGACTGCAAGTCGACCTTCCTCATCACCGCCGACGAAGGCCTGCGCGGCGGCAAGCCGATCCCGCTGAAGGAGAACACCGACAAGGCGATCGAGATCGCCGCCAAGGCCGGAACGAAAGTCGAAAAGGTCTTGGTAGTACGCCGCACCGGCGGCAAGACCGGCTGGGCCGCCGGGCGCGACGTCTGGTACCATGACGAGGTCGCGACGGTTAAGGCCGAATGCAAGCCCGAGAAGATGAACGCCGAGGATCCGCTGTTCATCCTCTACACGTCGGGCTCGACCGGCAAGCCGAAAGGCGTGCTGCACACCACCGCCGGCTATCTCGTCTATGTCTCGATGACCCACCAATATGTCTTCGACTATCACGACGGGGACGTCTACTGGTGCACCGCCGATGTCGGCTGGGTCACCGGCCACAGCTACATCGTCTACGGGCCGCTCGCCAACGGCGCCACCACGCTGATGTTCGAAGGCGTGCCGAACTACCCGTCGCAGTCGCGTTTCTGGGACGTGATCGACAAGCACAAGGTCAACATCTTCTACACCGCGCCGACGGCGCTGCGCGCGCTGATGGGCGCCGGCGACGCCCATGTCACCAAGACGTCGCGCAAGTCGCTGCGCGTGCTCGGCACCGTCGGCGAGCCAATCAATCCAGAAGCCTGGGAATGGTATTTCAACGTTGTCGGCAACGGCAAGGTGCCGATCGTCGATACCTGGTGGCAGACCGAGACCGGCGGCATCATGATCACGCCGGTTCCGGGCGCCACCCACCTCAAGGCGGGCTCGGCGACGCGGCCCTTCTTTGGCGTCAACCCGCAGCTGGTTGATGGTGACGGCAAGGTGCTGGAGGGTGAAGCCAGCGGCAATCTTTGTATTGCCGACTCATGGCCGGGCCAGATGCGCACCGTCTATGGCGATCACGACCGCTTCGTGCAGACCTATTTCTCGACCTACAAGGGCAGGTACTTCACCGGCGACGGCTGCCGCCGCGATGCTGACGGCTACTACTGGATCACCGGCCGCGTCGACGACGTCATCAACGTCTCCGGCCACCGCATGGGCACCGCCGAGGTCGAATCGGCGCTGGTTTCGCATGAGAAGGTCTCGGAAGCGGCCGTCGTCGGCTACCCGCACGATATCAAGGGCCAGGGCATCTACTGCTATGTCACGCTGATGGCCGGCGAGACGCCAAGCGAGGAATTGCGCCAGGAGCTCGTCGCCCATGTCCGCAAGGAGATCGGCGCCATCGCTTCGCCCGACAAGATCCAGTTCGCGCCCGGCCTGCCGAAGACCCGTTCCGGCAAGATCATGCGGCGCATTCTGCGCAAGATCGCCGAGGACGATTTTGCCGCGCTCGGCGACACCTCGACGCTGGCCGATCCGGCGGTCGTCGACGACCTGATCGCCAATCGGCAGAACAAGAAGAGCTGATGCAAGCCATATTGGGTGCCGTCACCGAGCTTTGGCGCTATCCCGCGAGCTCGCTCGCCGGCGAGCGCCAGCAGGCGATCTCGGTCGCCCGGCATACCGTTGAAGGCGACCGCCTGTTTGGTCTTATCGACACGTCGAACAATGAAATCGCACGGCCGGACCGCGAAGTGAAATGGCACAAGGTGCCCCGCATCCGAACCCGGCTGTCGCCGGCCGGCGCACTGGAGGTTGCGGTCCCGGATGGCGACTGGCTAGCCGCACCGGGCGCTGATAGCGACCGCGCCATTTCCGCCTATCTCGGCTTTGCGGCCTCCATCCGGCCGTTCCGCCGCGAGAATACTACACCGGGATACGCCGGTCCCCTGCTGGCGGAACGCTATGTCAAAGCCCCCATTCATCTGCTGACCACCGCTTCGCTGGCGCAGTTGAAGTTGCTGCATCCAGACGGCACCGCCGACCCGCGCCGCTTCCGCCCCAACATCGTCGTCGACATGCCGAAGATCGAGGGGTCATTCCCCGAAACCGAATGGATCGGGCGCAAGCTGGCGATCGGCGACCTGCTCCTGACCATCTCCGAGCCGTGCCGCCGCTGCGGCTTCACCATCATTGGCCAGGACGGGTTCGACCACGACCCGGCAATCCTGCGCAGCCTGGTCCGCCACAACGCCCATAATTTCGGCGTCTACTGCACTGTCGATCGACCGGCCCGCGTCGAGATCGGCGCCACGATGCGTCTCCTGTAGCTATTAGTATAAATCCGCCCGCGTCGGCGGCAGGCCGCTTGGGCCGCGCGCGCGCCTGGTGGCGACGGTCTGGAAAATCTGCGCCGAGGCGCGTTCGAAGGTAATCGAGCAGCCGGTGAGATAAAGCAGCCAGAGCCGCGCCTTGGATTCGCCGACCTCGGCGATGGCCTCGTCAAAGCGTGCGTGGAGGCGCTCGGCCCATAGCCGGCAGGTGCGCGCATAGTGCTCGCGCAAGTTTTCGACGTCATAAATGAGGAAGCCGTGCGCCTCGAGATTGCCGAGCGTCATGCCGATCGTATCGAGTTCGCCGCCCGGAAAAATGTATTTGATCAGCGCTTTGAATTCCGGCCCCTTGCGCAGCGTCTTCTTCATGCTGCCCTTGTCGCGGCGGGTGATGGCATGGTGCAGATAGATGCCGCCGGGTTTGAGCAGGCGATGGATGGTCGAAAAATAGGCGGCATGGTTGGCAAGCCCCAGATGTTCGAACATGCCGATCGACGAGATCTTGTCGAAGGAACCGGACAGCTCGGCATAGGACTTTATCTCGATGGTGATGCGATCCTCCAGCCCCTCAGCGCGGATGCGTTCGCGGGCGAACTCGGTCTGTGCCTCCGATAGCGAAACGCCGTGGCCGACGACGCCATAATTCTTCACGGCATAGATGAGCATCGCTCCCCAGCCGCAGCCGATGTCGAGCAATCTGTCGCCGGGCTTCAGCCGAAGCTTGCGGCAGATATGGTCGAGCTTGTCTCTCTGCGCCTGATCGATATCGTTGGCGAAGTCCTTGAAGTAGCCGCAGCTATAGACCATGCGCTCGTCGAGGAAGAGCCGGTAGAATGCGTTGGAAATGTCGTAGTGATGCTGGATCGCCTCCTTGCTCGAACCGCTGACGTAAGGATTGCGGCCGGAAAGATCGGTTCGCGCCGTCATCTGTTTTCGCGAAAACAGCACCGCCGGCAGGTCGCGCAGGATCGCCAGCTTCGGCAGTGTCTTGAGCTTCGTCCTGAGCTTGCCGTGCGTGGGCAAGGCATAGAAATCGAACAGCGATCCGTCTTCGACGTCGACCGCCTTGGCAATCCACATCTCGATCAGCGTCGATAAAGAGGGCCGACGTACGATCTGCCAGACGATGTCCTGGTCGTTGATGGTGAGCACCGGGCCGGCAGCCGGGCCGATCCGCTCGCCCGTCCACAGCCTCACCGCAAAACCCGGCTTCATCGTTTCGATGACCGTCCGAACAATCCGGGCCGCTCTCTCGGCTGCCTCCATCCCCGTCCTCCCTTACCCGGCAAAATAGTGGCCCGGAACAATAGCGGCCCGATCTTGCCTGCCAGATCGGCCGGCCGCAAGCCGCCTGGGTGCGCAAGCACGCTTGTTCAGGATTTTTGGATGCCGCGCCTTGCCATTTCCCGGGTGACACCCCATCATGGGGGAGTGTTCAACAAATCGAAAGGAGGTGATCCGATGTCGAGTGATTTCGTTTTCCAGAACGTGGCCTCAGCGGATTGCACTTTCGGGAAGCAGTCTTCCCGTTAAGGCGCGAGATGCGCGGCTGGCGACCAGTGTCGCCGCCAGGAACCGCGTCATGGACGGAAACACGGAAGGCCGCCGACTTCGCAAGAAGCGGCGGCCTTTTCCTTTGGGCTGTTGTCCCCTATCTGGTTACGGTCAACATCTCGACGTTGCGCGCTATATCCTGGAAAGCCTGGTTGAGTTCGGTTCCATTGGCCGCCTGATAAAAGTGCTTGATCTTGGCGGTGTCCGGGCTGGCGCAATCCTGGAGCGTCGCCTTGGCATTCGTTTCGTTTAGGTCAAACCCAATGGTGAATATCTCAATGCCCTTGTTGCGCATGGCAGCGCAGAGTGTCTTGGCGGCCGTGCGGGTCGGCTCCTTACCGGCGTCATTGTAAACGTCGCTCACCGTGCTCGCATCGAAGTAGGATAGGTTGAATTCGCCGTCGGTCATCAGGATCGCGATTTTGGCGACCTTTTTTGGATCCATCTTGGCCGGCCGTTGCGAAGTCCTCATGATGCTACCCCAGTTCTCCGACAGCATGTACCAGGTCCACTGCACGCCGATATGGCCGGCGGTGCCGCCGGATGCGACGAAATTCTTGATGACCGTCTTGAGCGCCGTCGCATCCGCCGTCAGCGGCATCAGCGTGGCGGCCGGGCAGGCGGCGGTGCCGGTTTGCCAAGCGAAGGACGACAGCAGGTAGTCGCGGTTGACCATGCTGGCGTCGGGGCCCGCGTCCGAATATTGATAGATCCCCTTGCGTTCGGTGGCGCAATTGTCCGGACGGATGAAGCCCGAGATATATTGCACGGCGTCATTGGCCGGCGCCTGTTTGCGTTGGCTGGTGCTTGTTTCCACATAGACGCTGCTGGGCGCAAGTGTACCCGCATTCACCGAATTTGCGTAAGGCACGATGGCAACCCGCACTCGTGGCTTGGAGGGGTCCTGACCGCCCAGGAAACTGTCGACGGCATTCGCCGCAGCCGTCCGCAGATCGATGATTTTCTGGCCGGCCATCGACCCGGTCACATCGAGCATCATTGCGACTTCGATCTGCTTGTCCGAATAGAGCGCCATCGTCGATGCGGGAACGCTTTGCATGCCACTCGTGCCGAAAAGCGGGAAATAGTAGCTGACATTGACATGGACATCCGCCTGAACCGTGTTTGCAGTCCGGTCGACGGTCAGCTTGTCGAGAACGATCTGGTTGTCCTGCAGGATACCCGCCGTGCTGTTGGCATCGAGAAAGGCCTGCACCGATTTGCTGGCGTCGGCCTCGCTGATGACGCCGGTTGTCAGGTCGCGCGCCGTCGAGGTGACCGCAGCGTCGACGACGCCTTGCAGGCTCGATTTCACATTGTAGAGTTGGGACACGTTGACGGCAAAGCCGACACTCAGCGCCAGCACCGAGCTGATTATACCAAACAGCACCGCGAAATTTCCGCTGCGATCCCCGGCAAAGCCGCCGATCGCCTGAACAAGACCCCCGAAACGCTGCATTCCTTCCGCCTCCATCGCCACAGCCTGCAGCTGTCCGAAGGCGCATTGCAGGAATCCGGCCGGATCGCGCCGCCAGGCGCGAGAAAGCGAGCGGCTCTCGCTCGGGCCATTGTTTCCAAACGGTTTCAAGCGACGGCAAGGTAAACAACCGGTAAATGAAAGTCGCGTCAGCGCGGCTTTGTTGACAAAGCGCTTACCATGATCAGGCTCGCAATTCAGGACGACTGGACTGCGTCCCAATCCGGTACAGACGAGATGTATCGAACCGGTTCAGCACGACCGCGGTAGCGGGAGATGGAAATCTGGACTGTGAAAGGACTATGCCAGCATCCGTGCGCTGACGGTCTTGTCGACGCCGCGATAGGGCGGCTTGAAGAGATTGCCTTCCTGCTCGTGCGTCCAGACCTTGAACCGGCTGAGTCGATGCGGGCCGAAACTATGCAGCAGCGGCACGTCGGTGGCGTCACGGCCGCGCGCTATGACGACGCGGCCGATCCTCGGCACATTGTGGCGAGGATCGAACGTGTACCATCTGCCGCCGAGGAACACTTCCACCCACGCCGAGAAATCCATCGGCGCCGGATCGGCGGGCACGCCGATATCGCCGAGATAGCCGTTCACGTAACGGGCCGGGATATTCATGCAGCGGCACAGCGTGATCGCCAGATGGGCAAAGTCGCGGCAGACGCCGACGCGCTCCTCATGCGCCTGCGCCGCCGTGCGGGTCGGGCGCGCATAGCCGTAGCCAAAGGACAGGCGGTTGTGGACATAGTCGACGATCGCCTGCACCCGCGCCCAACCCGGCGGAAGCTGGCCGAAAAGTTGCCAGGCGAGATCGCTGAGATGATCGGTCTCGCAGTAACGGCTGCCAAGCAGATAGCCGAGCACCTCGTCCGGCAATTCCGCGACCGGGACTTCCCCGGCCAGCGTGTTGACCTCGTCCGTCTCGCCACCGTCCTCGATCACCGCGTCATAGAGGATGCGAAAGCTTCCTGCCGGCGCCGTGAAGCGGCGGCAGCTATTGCCGAAAAGATCGTGGTAGACCCTGGTCGGCACGGATGGCGACGTCAGTACGCGCGTCTGCCGCTTGATGTCTGCCTGACGATCCCCGTGGATGTCGAGCAATGAAACGACCGGCGTTGGTGCAACGCATTCAATGCCAATTTCATAGCCGAGCCGAATCAGCATCGCCCTCCCCTCCGATCGTCATGGAAGATAGTGCTGGTCAACGCAGGAGAGTGCGCGCGGTTCCTTGCGAACGTCGAAAACGAGGTCTCGCGGCTTCCCATACGGACGCGGCAACGTTACGGTCGATCGATATGCTCCCTTCGAAATAATCCTTCCAAGATGACCCCGGGAAAACCGATGTTTGCAGGCAGAAAATTCGCGGCCTTCCTGTTCGATATGGACGGCACGATTCTCAATTCGATTGCCGCGGCGGAAAGGGTCTGGGCAGCCTGGGCGCACCGGCAAGGTCTTGACGTCGCTGCATTCCTGCCGACCATCCACGGCGTGCGGGCGATCGAGACCATCGGCCGGCTGGCGCTCCCAGGGATCGATCCTGCCCGCGAAGCCGATGCGCTTTTGCAGGCCGAAGCAGCCGACGTCGAAGGCATCCACCCGATTACCGGCGCCGCGGCATTCCTGGCGTCGCTGCCGCCCGGGAGCTGGGCGATCGCCACTTCGGCGCCCCGTGAACTCGCTCTGCTGCGCCTGCAGGCCGCCGGCATTCCGGCTCCCGCCGTGATCGTTGCGGCAGAGGATGTCTCCCGCGGCAAGCCGGCGCCCGACTGCTTCCGGCTGGCGGCCGAACGGCTCGGCGTCGACGTGCGCGATTGCCTCGTCTTCGAAGACGCACCGGCAGGCATAGCAGCAGCCGAGGCCGCGGGCGCCGCGGTCGTCGTGATCAGCGCCACGCACCGGCATCCGTTGGAGACGCCGCATGCCGCCATCGCCGGCTATGACGCGATCGGCGTCGCCGTCGATGCCAGCGGCTGGATTGCCATCGAAGCGGAGCGGGCCGCCCAGCCTGCTTAGCTGGTACCCTGCTTAGCCAGCACCCTGCCTGGGCTAAAAGTCGCTGGTCAGGCCCTTGACCTCCCAGTCGCCGTAGCGGCCGGGTTCCTTGCCGCCGCGCCCACCGATCTCCCTCGGCAGCGTGGCTTCCTTCTCGCGATATTGCTCCCGCCGGGCCTCGGCCTCGGCCAAGGCGCGCCGGGCTGCCGGCGTCAGTGGCTTGTGCGGCGAGCCGTTAGCATGCGTTTGGCTGGTTTTGTCGATCATGCGATCTTCCGCTAGATTGAAACAGGCCCCGATTGAAACGGGAACCGCTGTTTCCCATCATATAGCGATGGGCCCACAAGGATCGACCCCCTTGTTGGGCCAGAACGGAGCAGACGATGAACACCCTTCGCACCGCCATGCTTTTGGCCGCAATGACGGCCCTGTTCATGGGTGTCGGCTATCTGGTCGGCGGATCCGGCGGCATGATGATCGCCTTGCTGATCGCCGCCGGCACCAATTTGTTCAGCTATTGGAACGCCGACAAGATGGTGCTGTCGATGCACCGTGCGATCGAGGTCAACGAAAGCAACGCGCCCGAATATTACGCCATCGTGAAGGGTCTCGCGCAACGCGCCGGCCTGCCGATGCCGAGAACCTATCTCATCGACAATCCTCAGCCCAATGCCTTCGCCACCGGCCGCAATCCGCAAAATGCCGCTGTCGCCGCCAGCACCGGCCTGCTCGAGCAGCTCTCACATGAAGAAGTCGCGGCGGTGATGGCGCATGAGCTTGCCCATGTGCAGCACCGCGACACGCTGACCATGACGATCGTCGCGACCTTTGCCGGCGCAATTTCGATGCTCGGCAATTTCGCTTTCTTCTTCGGCGGCAACCGCGACAACAACAATTCCTTCGGCATCGTCGGCGTGCTGGTGGCGATGATCGTCGCGCCCCTGGCCGCCATGATCGTGCAGATGGCGGTGAGCCGCACCCGCGAATACGAGGCCGACCGGCGCGGGGCCGAAATCTGTGGACACCCGCTGTGGCTCGCCTCGGCACTTGACAAGATCGCGCGGGGCGCCGAACGCATCCGCAACCCGGATGCCGAGCGCAATCCGGCAACCGCCCATCTCTTCATCATCAATCCTCTTTCCGGCGAGCGCATGGACAGTTTGTTTTCCACTCACCCGAGCACAGAAAACCGCATCGCCGCATTGCAGAGGATCGCGAGCGAGATGGCCGGCGCAGCCGAAGCGGCCGCGACGCCAAAGCCGGCGCCGAAAGAGACCGGGCAGCAGCCGTCAGGTCCGTGGGACAGGGCCGCCCGGCCCGAGGGGCCGGTTGAGCCGGCCAAGCCGAGACCCAATCCCTGGGGACGCAATCCGACCGGACCCAAAGGTCCGTGGTCGTGAGCGCAGCACAACGCCGGCACGCAATTCCAGGTGATCGCGAGCACAATTCGGGCAGCGAGGCCGTAGCCGGTCTCGCCGCGCGCAAGGCAGCCGCGCGCCTGCTTGCCGCCGTCATCGACGCGAGGACGCCGCTCGACGGGCTGACCGACCATGAAAACGGCCATCCGCAATACAAGGCGCTCGACCTGCGCGACCGCGCCCTGGTACGCGCCATTCTGGTCACCGCCCTGCGCTACCGCATGACCATATCGGGCCTTTTGGCCCGCCGCCTGGAAAAGCCGCTGCCGCCCAACGCCACTGCGCTTTCGCACATCTTGCATGTAGCGGCGGCACAGATCCTGTTCCTCGATGTTCCCGACAGCGCCGCCGTCGACCTCGCCGTCACCCACGCCAAGTCCGATCCGCGCACGGCGCGCTTTTCCGGCCTCGTCAACGGCGTGCTGCGTACGCTGGCGCGGTCCAAGCAGGACGAGCTCGCGGCAGCACTTGCCGCCACCGACGAGGCGCCGAAATGGTTTTCCGACCGTTTGAAAACGGTCTACGGCCCCGACAAGGCCAGGCAGATACTGCTCGCCCATCGCCATGAGGCGCCGGTCGATTTCTCGGTCAAGTCGGACCCGGCGCTGTGGGCCGAACGGCTCGGCGGCTTCGTCTTGCCGACCGGCACGGTGCGGGTCGAAAAGCTCAGCGCTTCCGTGACCGAACTGCCCGGCTTTGGGGAAGGCGCCTGGTGGGTTCAGGATGCAGCGGCCAGCCTGCCGGCCCGGCTGTTGGGCGACATCAATGGTTTGCGAATCGCCGATCTCTGTGCCGCCCCCGGCGGCAAGACCGCCCAGTTGATCCTCGCCGGCGCCCATGTCACCGCGCTCGACATGTCCAGAACGCGGCTGGCACGGCTGACGCAGAACCTCGAAAGGCTCGGCTTGGCCGCGGAGATCGTCGAGGCCGATCTGCTCAAATACGAGCCGAAGAACCGCTTCGACGCCGTCCTCCTCGACGCACCTTGCTCTTCGACCGGCACGGTGCGGCGGCATCCCGACGTTCCCTGGACGAAGGCGGCGGCCGACGTCGAAAAATTGGCCGACCTGCAACGCCGGCTGCTTGCCCGCGCCATCACCCTGGTCAAGCCTGGCGGTCGCATCGTCTTTTCCAACTGTTCGCTCGATCCGCTGGAAGGCGAAGAGCTCTATCGCGACTTTCTCGCCGGCAATGCGGAGATCATCGACGACCCGCTTCGGCCGGGCGAGATCGCCGGCATCGACCCGTTCCTGACGCCGCAAGGCACGTTGCGCACCACGCCGGCCGATCTGGAGCTTGGCTCACCGGCGCGTTCCGGGCTGGACGGTTTCTTTGCCGCCCGCATGCGCAGAGCGGCTAAGGGCCGATCTTGAAGCGCCATCCGACTTCTTGGGGCGAGGAGGCATGGAAAACAGGCTGAACGGCCCCACTGCCGCGGAATTCGCCTTCGCACAAGTTCTTGAATCATATAAACTTGTGCTTGGGTGAGGACGATCAGGAGGGGTTTTGGCAATCGCTGCCGGTAACACGACGCGTCTGTGGACGCTTGTCGCGAGGGAGTTCTGGCGCAAGACGCGCCGGCGCTTGCGTGCCGGGCCACTCTATCGCTGGCGCTACTCCGGCCGCACGCCGGAGCGCGTCCTGATTGCCCCGCCGGACCTGCGACTCGCCGATCCTCAGATCGCACTCGAGATCTACTACGGCCGCTATCCGCTTTCGGGGCATCTGGTCGAGACCGGCGGCAAATCGCCCTTCCAGATCGACGTGCCCAATCCCGGCTGGCAAAAGACGCTGCACGGCTTTCGCTGGCTGCGCCATATGCGTGCCGCGGGTACGGAGCTCGCCGCCGCCAACGCGCGGGCGTTGGTTTCCGACTGGATTGCAATCCATGGCAGCCATATTTCCGGCGTCGCCTGGGAGCCCGGCACGACGGCCAAGCGTGTCATTGCCTGGCTGCAGCATTCCTCGATCGTGTTGCAGGGCGCCGAGTTTCCGTTCTACCGTGCGTTCCTGAAATCGCTTGCCGTCCAGATCCGCTATCTGCGCGCCATGGTGCGCGAGATGCCGGACGGCAAGGACAGGCTGCGCGCCCGCATTGCGCTGGCCTTTGCCGCTTTGTCGCTGCCGGCGCCGGCCTCGGCGCTGCGCGGTGCCACCCGCAATCTCGCCGAGGAGCTCGACCGCCAGATCCTGCCTGACGGCGGCCATATCTCGCGTAATCCGATGACCGTGCTTGAAATCCTCGCCGACCTTCTGCCATTGCGCCAGACATACGCCAATCAGGCCGAGACACCGCCGGCCGCCCTGATCGGCGCCATCGACCGGATGCTGCCGGCACTGCGCTTCTTTCGCCATCAGGATGGCAGCCTTGCCCGCTTCAACGGCATGGGCGCCACCATCCACGACCGCATCGCCAGCATCCTGCATCACGACGACACCGCCGGCGCACCACTGCTGCACGCGCCGCATTCGGGTTATGAGCGCCTGTCGATGGGTGGTGTCACGGTGATCGCCGATACCGGCCCGCCGCCGCCCGTCGACGTGTCCAATGCCGCTCACGCCGGATGCCTCGCCTTCGAATTGTCGTCGGGCCGCCAGCATTATATCGTCAATGCCGGCATAGACACCTATGGTGCCGCCGAGTTCCGGCCGCTTGCCCGCGCCACCGCCGCCCACTCCACCGCTACCATCAACGACACGTCGTCGGCGCGCTTCAACCACTCCTTGCGCGTCAACGACCTGCTCGGCACGCCTTTGATAGGCGGGCCGCAGCATGTGCCTTGCAAGCGCACCGACCAGAAGGGCAGCCAGGGCTTCATCGCCCGCCATGACGGCTATGTGGCGCGCTTCGGCTTCCTGCATGAGCGCGAGCTGAAATTGTCGACCGAGGGCAATGTGCTTGCCGGCAGGGACCGCTTCCTGCGGCCGGGCGGCGCTTCTATCCGCAACAATGGCCGTGATTTCGTTACAGTGCGTTTCCATGTCCATCCCGACATAAACGTGCTCCAGGATGAGCATGACCGTCTGGTGCTGACCGCCGACCACGCCGATACCTGGGTGTTTACCTCCACCGAAGTGGCACCCGAGGTCGAGGAATCGATCTATTTCGCCGGGCTCGGCGGTCCACGCCGCAGCCGCCAGATCGTGCTTGCCTTCAAGGCCTCGGAGATTCCCGAGGTCCATTGGCAATTAACGCGGACAATTATCGCCGGCCGTCAAGAAAAAACTGATGCCGGTGGCAACGGCAGACACTGATCAAGCCTTGCGGCTTGATTTCCGGGCCTCATATGCTACGGCCCGCGGACGCTCTCCAACCACACGTGGAAAGGCCGCCAGCCCATGGCCGTCGCCGCCAAGAATATTCCCGCGCCCGACCTTGTACCCATCCGTCGCGCGCTGCTCTCCGTCTTCGACAAGACCGGCCTGATCGATTTCGCCAGGGCGCTGGCTTCGGCCGGCGTCGAGCTGGTCTCGACCGGCGGCACCGCAAAGGCCCTCGCCGATGCGGGCATGGCGGTGCGCGACGTATCCGAGCTCACCGGCTTTCCCGAGATCATGGACGGGCGCGTCAAGACGCTGCACCCGTCGGTGCATGGTGCACTGCTCGGCGTGCGCGACGATCCAGAGCACGCCGCGGCGATGCGCGACCACGGCATTGAGCCGATCGATCTCGTCGTCTCCAATCTCTATCCATTCGAGGAGGTGCGCCGCTCCGGCGCCGACTACGCCGCGATCGTCGAAAACATCGACATCGGCGGCCCGGCGATGATCCGTGCCTCGGCCAAGAACCACGCATACGTCGGCATCGTCACCGACCCTGACGACTATGCCTCGGTGCTCAACGCGCTGGAGATGAATTTCGGCTCGTTGTCGCTGGATTTCCGCAAGAAGTTGGCAGCCAAGGCCTTTGCCCGCACCGCCAGCTACGATGCGGCGATCTCGGGATGGTTCGCCGAGGCGCTGGAGATCGAGCATCCGACATGGCGCGCCTTCGGCGGCAGGCTGCAGTCGGTGATGCGCTACGGCGAAAACCCGCATCAGGGCGCCGGCTTCTATGTCAACGGCGACAGGCGGCCGGGCGTCGCCACGGCACGCCAGCTTCAGGGCAAGCAGCTTTCCTACAACAACATCAACGATACCGACGCCGCCTTCGAGCTGGTCGGCGAGTTCGATCCGACCCGCTCCGCAGCGGTAGCCATCATCAAGCACGCCAACCCGTGCGGCGTCGCCGAAGGCGCTTCGCTGCAAGCGGCCTATGCCAAGGCGCTGGCCTGCGACCCGGTCTCGGCCTACGGCGGCATCGTCGCCATGAACCGTATCCTCGATGCCGCAGCCGCCGAAGAGATCGTCAAGACCTTTACCGAAGTGATCATCGCACCGGAGGCGTCCGATGGTGCAATCCGCATCATTGGCGTCAAGAAGAATCTACGCCTGCTGGTCACCGGCGGCCTGCCCGACCCGCGCGCGGCGGGCCTTGGCTTGAAATCGGTTGCTGGCGGCTTGCTCGTCCAGGGCCGCGACAATGCGGTGGTGGATGACCTCGAGCTGAAGGTGGTGACCCGGCGCGCTCCGACGCCGGCCGAAATGGCCAATCTGAAATTCGCCTTTCGCGTGGCAAAGCACGTCAAGTCGAACGCGATCGTCTATGCCAGGGACGGCGCCACCGTCGGCATCGGCGCCGGCCAGATGAGCCGTGTCGATTCCTCGCGCATCGCCGCGCGCAAGGCGCTCGACGCGGCCGACGCTGCCGGTCTGACGGAGCCTTTGACCAAGGGCTCGGTCGTCGCCTCGGATGCCTTTTTCCCGTTCGCGGATGGGCTTTTGTCGGCAATCGAAGCCGGCGCCACCGCCGTCATCCAGCCCGGCGGCTCGATGCGCGACGACGACGTCATCGCCGCCGCCGACGCTCACGGCATTGCCATGGTCTTCACCGGAGTGAGGCACTTCCGGCATTGAACTCCCTCCCCCTGTGGGAGAAGGGAAGAGCAGCTCACTCCGCCGGCCGATCCGCCGGATAGGGCGTGCCGATCAGGATCGCCATGCCTGCGCCGAGGAACAGCACGATCGCCGCCATTCCGAGCCGCGCCGAGCCGCTGGCCAGGGTGATCGTGGCCACCATGAAGGGCGCTGCAAAACTTGTTGCCCGACCGGCCAGCGCATAGATGCCGAAATAGCGGCCGGATTCGGCTGCGGAGACGCTGCGCGCCATGTAGGAGCGCGACGATGCCTGCACCGGCCCGAAGGCAAGCCCGATCAGCAGGCCGTAGAAAATGTAGGCCTTTTCCGCCGCCGTGCCGAACAATCCGCCACCGTCCAGTCCGGGCATCACCCAGGCGCCGAACAGCGTATAGCCCGGGCCGGTCGAGACGATGCCGATCGTGGCAATGCTCAGCATGACCAGCGAAATCATCACGATGGTCTTGGAACCCAGTGCAGTGTCGAGGCGTGCGGCAACCAGGCAGCCGACGATGGCAACGACGTTGAGGATGATGCCGAACAGGCCGATCTCGGTGATCGACCAATGGAACATCGCCGCCGCAAACGTTCCGCCCAGCGCCAGCAGCGCGTTGACGCCGTCCTGATAGATCATGCGGGCGACGAGAAAGCGAAAAATACCGCTGCGCTTGCTTACTTCGGCTAGCGTCGACTTCAGTTCCGACAGGCCCTCGCGCACCGCCGGCCCGATTGGAATGCCTTTGATCGCATCAGGCGTGAAAAAGAACATCGGCAGGATGAACAGGAAATACCAGGCCGCCGACAACGGTCCGGTGGCGCGCGCGTCCTCGCCGAGCCTGGGGTCAAGGCCGAAGATCGGGTCGAGCCCGACGACGGTCTTGCCGGTTTCAGGCGAGCCGGCCATGACGGTAACGACGAAGATTAGCGCGATCATGCCACCGAGATAGCCGAGCCCCCAAGCCATGTTCGAGATCCTGCCGATGTCGCTCTTCGGCACCAGGCGCGGCATCATCGAGTCATTGAACACGGTCGAGAATTCAGCCGCGACCGATGCCAGCGAGAACAACGCCACGACCAGAAAAAGGTTGGAGCCGGGCGCGGCGAACCACAGCAAGGTGAGGCTGGTGATCTTGACCGCGGCGAAGAAGGCTATCCACGGTTTGCGTGGTCCGGTCTGATCGGCGATCGAGCCGAGGATCGGCGACAAAACGGCGATGACGAGGCCGGCGGCGGCGATGCCGTAGCCCCAGGCCGCTTGCCCCGTCTCGGGATTGCTGGCCATTCGCGAGACGAAATAAGGACCGAAGATGAAGGTGGTGACGACCGTGAAGAACGGCTGGGCCGCCCAGTCGAACAGCATCCATCCCCAGATGCCGCGTCCCGACGCACGCTGCACTGCCACCTCAGCCATGTCCCCTCCGCTGGAGCTCTCCATGCCGATCGAATCGGCATGATGCTCCGTCTTCTTGTTGAGCACGATCTTGTCCAAAAGCCGATCGTTACGTTCGCGATCATGCTCCGGGCGCCCCAACGCCGCGCGCCGTTCGCTCTATAGCGCAGTTCTTCCCGGCAATCCCGCGCGATGTGGAAGACTTCTCACAGCGCCGTCAGATCACTCATCAGGCCGGACGCCACCGACAGCCGGGACACGGTGATGTCGCCGCCCTCGGTCAGCGCCTGCAGCCGCTCGCGGATGCGTCCGACCCGTTCGCCGCCGGACTCCAACCATCCAGTCACCGGATCCGCCGCCTCGGCATGGCCGGTGAGTGCCGCCACGGCGATGCCGCGCCTGGCCGCCCCAATCGTGTCGGTGGCGCGGGAAAGGGCCAGCTGATCGTAATAATCCGAGGGCGTGATCGAGCGCGCCGCGTCCTCGACGCGCGGGATGCGGAAGACATCGCTGACTGCAAAGAACGCCTTGGCGGCAGCGACGATGCTGGCATTTGCCGTCCGCGCCGTCAGCGCAATGTCGGGGATGAGCTCCGCCACATCGGTCAACGCCAGTTGCTCGGCAAGACTCTCCGGCGCGCCGCCCTTCGACAGGCCGTGCCGCCGCTCCTCGATCCGCTCGCGAGAGAAGGCCGGCAGCAGCGACACGAGCTTCGGCTCCAACGCCTTGCGCGCATCCTGCAATTCGGTGATCCGCTGCCCGAGCGGCGCGGTGCCGGCATCGTTCTTCAGGTACCAGCCGCTGGTCACATAGATCAGCCGGCTGACCGCCTGATAGAGGTCGAGCTGGATCTGTCCGTCGATCTGGTTGTCGAGCGCGTCGATCTGCCGGTAGAGCGCCGGCAGCGCAAAGCCATCCCGCACCACGGCGAAGGTGCGCACGACATCGGCGGCACTGCGGCCAGTCGCTTCCTGCAGCCTGTTGACGAAGGACGGGCCGCCGCGATTGACCAGATCATTGGCGACGACACGGGCGATGATCTCGCGGCGCAGCCGATGGCCGTGGATTTCTCCCGCATATTTCTTCGCCATGCGATCGGGGAAATAGCCCATCAGATCACGGTCGAAATGCGGATCGTCCGGCACGTCGCTGGCGACGATATCGGAAAACAGCACGATCTTGGCATAGGCGAGCAGCACGCCGAGCTCGGCCCGGGTCAGCGGCTCACCGCGCGTCTCGCGCTCGGCAAAGGCCGCCGGCGACGGCAGCGCCTCGACGGCACGGTCGAGCAGTCCGCGCGCCTCCAGCGCCGCCATGAAGCGGCTCTGATGGGCGATGTCGGCGAGCCCGCGCTTACGGGCAAGGGACAGCGCCAGCGTCTGCTGGTAATTGTTGGACAGCACCAGGGCGCTGACCTCATCGGTCATCTCGGCCAGCAATTTGTTGCGCGCCGGCCGGGTCAGCGATCCCTTGCGCATGGCGGAAGCCAGCGCGATCTTGATGTTGACCTCGACGTCGGAGCAATTCACGCCGCCCGAATTGTCGATCGCATCTGAGTTGCAGCGGCCGCCATTCAATCCGAATTCGATGCGCGCCCGCTGCGTGACGCCGAGATTGGCCCCCTCACCGATGACCTTGGCACGCAGGTCGAGCGCGGTGATGCGGATCGCGTCATTGGCACGGTCGCCGACGTCCTGGTTGGTCTCGCCCGATGCCCTGACATAGGTGCCGATGCCGCCAAACCACAAAAGGTCTGCCGGCGCCTTGAGAATGGCACTCATGATCTCGACTGGCGTGGCCGTTGTCTTGCCGAGGCCGATCGCCGCAGCCGCGGGCGCCGGCAAGGTGATCGACTTCTGGCTGCGCGAGACGATGATGCCGCCCTCCGACAGCTTCGTCTTGTCGTAATCCTGCCAGCTTGAACGGGCGAGAGCGAACATACGCCGGCGCTCGGCCATCGAAGCCGCCATGTCGGGATCGGGATCGATGAAGATGTCGCGATGATCAAAGGCGGCGATCAGCCGGGTCTGCTCCGACAGCAGCATGCCGTTGCCGAACACGTCGCCCGACATGTCGCCGACGCCGACGACAGTGAACGGCGTGGTTTGGATGTCGCGGTTCATCTCGCGGAAATGCCGCTTGACTGCTTCCCAGGCGCCCTTCGCGGTGATGCCCATCTTCTTGTGGTCGTATCCGGCCGAACCGCCGCTGGCGAAAGCGTCGTCGAGCCAGAAGCCGTGCCTTTCGCTTATGGCGTTGGCGGTGTCCGAGAAGGTCGCCGTTCCCTTGTCCGCGGCGACGACGAAATACGGATCATCCTGATCGCGCCGCACCACGCCGGCTGGCGGGATGACGCCGTCCAGGCCGATATTGTCGGTGATCGACAACAGGCTGGAAACGTAATTCTTGTAGGCGGCCGTGCCGGCCTCGAAAATGGCGTCGCGCCCGGCGCTCATCGGCAGCTTTTTCGGGTAGAAGCCGCCCTTGGCGCCAACCGGCACGATCACCGCATTCTTGACCTGCTGTGCCTTGACCAGGCCAAGCACCTCGGTGCGATAGTCCTGCGCACGGTCCGACCAGCGCAGGCCGCCGCGCGCGACCGGGCCGAAGCGCAGATGCACGCCCTCGACCTCGGAGCCATAGACGAAGATCTCGCGCCATGGCCGCGGCGCCGGCAGCCCGTCGACCGATTGCGAATCGAGCTTGATCGCCAGTGATTGGCCCTTCTCTTTCGTATCGGCAACGAAATGATTGGTGCGCAGCGAGGCTTCGATCAGGTTCAGATAACGTCGGATGATGGTGTCGTCGTCGATGTTGGGAACGTCTTCCAGCGCATCCGTGATCTTGGCCTTCAGATGTTTGGCCTGAACGACGCCTTCCGTCTCATCCGTCGGGCCGAGGCGGGCGACGAACAGCGCATGCAGTCCGCGGGCGATCTCGGGATAGCGGTTGAGTGCGGCGGCGATGAAATCCTGGCTCTGCGGGATACCGGCCTGCTGCAGATAGCGGCCATAGGCGCGCAGGACGGTGATCTCGCCCGACCACAGGCCTGCGGTCTGGGCGAGGCCGTTATAGCCGTCATTGTCGACATTGCCGCGCCAGACGGAAAGGAACGCGTCCTCGAACAGCGCGCCGCCATTGCCGAGGTCGATCGGCCTGCCGTAGCTGTTCTCAAGTTCCATGTCGTGGATGAAGACCATGCCGGATTGATTGTCGCCGACCTCGAAAGTACGCTCGCTGATGACGCGGAAACCGATGTTTTCCAGCACGGGCACGCGCCGCGACAGCGCCACCGGGCTGCCATGGTGATAGATTTTCAGCGCCGCCTGATGCGGCTTCTGGTCGGCGTGACGGTAATAGTCGATGGCGATCGGATTTGACGCATCGAGCCTGGCGATGCGCCCGGCATCGGCCAGCGCCACGGCCGGCGGGAAACTGTCGCGATAACTTTCCGAAAAGCGCGAGGCGATGGCCGTTAGCTTCGCGTCGGCCCCGGTCTCGGTCGCGGTCTCGCGCAGTGCATCGTCCCAGGTCCGTACGATGTCGCGAATCGCCGCCTCGATCGTCGCCTGCTCGACCTTCGGCGTCTTGCCGCCGGAGCGGCCGATGATGAAGTGGACGCGCGCCAGCCCGCCTTCCGGGAAGGCCGGATAATAGGCCGACAGCCGGCCTTCGAAGACGGTCTTCAGATAGGTGCCGATCTTCTCGCGCACGACGCTGTCGTAGCGGTCGCGCGGCACGAAGACGAGCACGGAGACGAAGCGGTCGAACTGGTCGACACGCACCAATGCCCTGACGCGCGGCCGCTCGATCAATCCCAGTATGGCTTCGGCATGCTTGCGCAGGATCGGCACCGGAACCTGGAACAACTCGTCGCGCGGATAGCTCTCCAGCACGTTGATCAATGCCTTGCCGGAGTGGTCGCCGGGATTGAAGCCGGATTTGGCAATGACGGTTTCGGCCTTCGAGCGCAGATAGGGGATTTTCATCACCGAGCGCGTATAAGCAGTCGAGGTGAACAGTCCGACGATGCGCAGCTCGCCCGAAAGCACGCCTTTGCCGGTGTAGGTCTTGACGCCGATGTAGTCGAGGTAGATGCGGCGGTGCACCGATGACTTGGCGTTGGCCTTGGTGACGATCAGCGGTTCCGGCCCATGCAGGAAGGCGCGGATTTCCGGCGTCGTGCTCACCGCTTCGGTGCCACGCCTGAGCACCAGCACGTCGGGATCGGAAAGGATGCCGAGGCCGGGCTTTTCGGCACGCTCGAGCATGCCGCTCTTCTCGCCGCCGGTGTATTTGAATTCACGCATGCCTAGAAAGGTGAAATTGTCGTCGCGCAGCCATTCGAGGAAGGCGATCGCCTCGGTGACATGGGCCTTGTCGAGCGGCACCGGCGAGTAGCGGAATTCCGAGATCGCCTGGTCGAGGCGGGCAAGCATCGGCTTCCAGTCGATGACGGCGGCGCGCACCTGACCGAGCAGCTTCGTCAGGCGTGCGGAAAGGCCTTCGGCCTGCTCGGCCGAAAGGCGGCCGATATGGACATGGATGACGCTCAGCCGGTCATGGCTGTGCTCGCCCTTGGCATAACCGCCATCGCCGAGGATTTCCTCGACGCCGTTCTTGCCGTGCCTGACCACGATGACCGGGTGGGTAACCAGCAGCGGCTCGCCGGCGCTCTCTGTAATCTCACCGAGGACGGAATCGAACAGGAACGGCATGTTGTCGTTGACGACGGTGATCACCGTCATCGGCCGGCCTTGGCGGACGACACCGGAATCGACGTCTATGGCAACGACGCAGTCGTCCTTCTTGTGCCGGGCGACAGCGCGGCCGGCGAGTTCGGCAGCGCGTTCGAGATCGATGACGTCGTAGGCGGCGACATCTTCGGCCGGAGCTCGGGCCAGCAAGTAGTCGGCAAGCCTGCCGGGCTTTTCGCTGCCCTTGGCCGGACTCATCTTTTTCAGCTGGCTTGCGGATTTCAGGCCGGCCATGAGCTAATTCCCTCCCGTCATGTTTTTACAACTATCGTAGCAGATGACGGGTATTTGGCGACAAAGGTTTGACGGCTTGCGACGAAATGTCGGAATTCACCGGCAGCCTGGCGGAAAACGAGGAGAAATCCCCTATGACAGACAAAATCACCGCGCTTGACCTCGCACCGGCGGAGCTGAGCGAAGCGACCAACGCCTATTTCGCCAAATGCCGGGAGAAGCTCGGCCTCGTTCCCAATGTGCTGCTCGCCTACGCCTTCGACGAGAAGAAGCTGCGCGCTTTCACCGACATGTACAATGATTTGATGCTGGGTGAATCCGGCCTGTCGAAGCTGGAGCGAGAGATGATCGCGGTGGTCGTCTCATCGGTCAACCATTGCTATTATTGCCTGGTTGCACATGGCGCGGCCGTGCGCCAGCTTTCCGGCGACCCGGCCTTCGGCGAGATGATGGTGATGAATTTTCGCGCCGCCGAGCTGTCAGACAGGCAGCGCGCCATGCTCGAATTCGCGGTGAAGCTGACCGAGCAGCCGGCAAAGATCGTCGCAGCCGACCGGGCGGCGCTGCGGCAAGTGGGCTTTTCCGACCGCGACATCTGGGATATCGCCTCGACTGCCGCGTTCTTCAACATGTCGAACCGGCTGGCATCGGCGATCGATATGCGGCCGAACGATGAATATCACGCGATGGCGCGATAGGGCACCGCGGTCGTATATATTAGCTACATCGCATTCTCGTTGCTTGTTTGCCGGTTTGGTCCGATGATCGGCATGCGGCATGACCGCATGCCGGTTCGATGCCGCCGATCAAAGGAGGAGAACATGGCGAAATTTCTCTACGTCTATCACGGCTCGGGCAAGATGCCGACCGAGGAGGCCGAACGGAAGGCAGCGATGGATGCCTGGAACGGCTGGTACGGCAAGCTTGGCTCAGCCGTGGTCGACGGTGGCAATCCAGTCGGCATGTCGAAGACCCTGCTGCCCGGCGGCAAGGTCGAGAACAATGGCGGCAGCAATCCAACCGCCGGTTACACCATCATCGAAGCGAAAGACATCGACGATGCCGTCGGCAAAGCCCAGGATTGTCCTATCCTGACGGACCCGGGTTTCAGCGTCGAGATCGCACCGATAATTGAAATGGGTTGACGCGCCGGCTCAGGACCGCGCCGCGATCGCCGCCGCAGCGCCGGCCATGGTGCCGGCGCTGATGCGGTTGGCGATCTTCATCGCCCGCTTGCTCCTCAAGAGCTTGCGCGCCTGCGATGCGGCGAGCACCCATGTCAAATCGATGGCGACCAGCACCACGGCCATGGTCGCCGTCAGCTCGACCCAGCCGATCACGCGGACTGAACCGAGATCGATGATGGTCGGCAGCAGCGCCAGATAGAACATCATGATCTTGGGGTTGCCGAGCGTCACCGCCATGCCGGCAAAGAACAGTCTGACGGGCGAATCGTCGCGCGGCAGCGAGCCTTCTTTTGCCTCGACCGGTGCCGTCCACATCTTCCAGGCAAGCCAGGCGAGATAGACGACGCCAACCCATTTCACGACGACAAAGGCGAAGTGGAACGTCTGCGCCACCACGGCGAGGCCAAACACCGCCAGTGACAGCCAGATCGCTTCGCCAATCCACATGGCAAGCAGGAACGGAAACACGTCGCGAAACCCTTTTGCGATGACCCGCGCCACAAGTGCGGCAATCGACGGGCCCGGCGAGCCGGCGGCAACAAGCAGGGCGCCGGCAAAAATCAGAAGCGACGTGAAATGCATGACGCGGATCTCGTTAGAAACTTTTGGAGTCATTCAACATAACCCAACTGTTCCGACGACGGTAGCGTCTACCGAAAGAAGGCTTGTCGGCTGGGCACCTCGCGGCTAGAAATGTCGTCCCGACATCATTTCGAGCTTCACTTTGCCTACGTAACCGCCGGTCTCGCCAACTCCCCCAACACAGAGCAGGGCGTCGCAGTCGCGGCGCCTGTTTTCACATCATGTGTTCCTCAGGGTGGCGGTTCGAGACCGGTTTGGCACTGCTGAACCGCTGTCGCGCACAATCACCCGCGACGCTTATTTCCAACTGCCGCAGTCTCTCGCCACGCCGTGCCCGCAGGGGCATCTCGACATCGCCGATCTGACGAACTTCCCGACGGGAAGGGCTTTTCGGCATGCCTTCGATACTGCGTATCCGCTGGGCGATCGCGCCCAAGACCGCACCGCGACCTCACCTCAACTGCAATCGCTGCGGTGGCCTGAAAGCCTATCGCTGCAGCGGCAAATTCCGGGTCAATGCTAATGGCAAACGCATTGATGCCTGGTTGATCTACCGGTGCATCGATTGCGACAATTCCTGGAATTTCGGCATTCTGGAGCGCTGCAATCGCCGCGACATCGAGCCGGCCCTGCTGCAGGCGCTCGAATGCAACGATCCGGTCCTGGCGCGGCGCCATGCTTTCGATATTGCCGCATTGCGAAGCAGGATCGGGCGCGTCGAGGAATTTCCTGAAGCCGCCGTTCATAAGCAGGTGCTCGGGGACAGGCCGGAAAACACCGCCGGCCTCGAACTCCAGCTCGAGCTCGAAATGCCGACAGCGCTGCGGCTCGACCGGTTGCTCGCCAACGAACTCGGTATCTCGCGATCGCGGCTTCAGGTTTGGGAAGAGAAGCGATTGCTGGCCGTTGGTCCGGACGGGGCCAAAGCCTTGCGCAGGCCAGCCCGAGCGGGAACGGCGATCCGCATCGACCTGTCTAGTAATCCAGACCGGGGCTGCCGGCGGGTAAGATAGAGGGAGGAAGCACGCACGTGCTCCCTTCCTCATAATGGCTGAGAAAAGTGGCTTACGCCGCGCCGACCACTTTCGCCGAC
Source organism: Mesorhizobium sp. M1399 (assembly GCF_040317735.1). Classification (NCBI taxonomy): domain Bacteria; kingdom Pseudomonadati; phylum Pseudomonadota; class Alphaproteobacteria; order Hyphomicrobiales; family Phyllobacteriaceae; genus Mesorhizobium; species Mesorhizobium sp. M1399. The sequence continues at coordinate 234,629 of NZ_JAMYKZ010000002.1, read as the reverse complement.
TTCTCGAAACGCTTGCGCTCGTTCGGGTCGAGATAGAGCTTGCGCAGGCGGATGGTTTTCGGCGTCACTTCGACCAGCTCGTCGTCCTGGATCCAGGCCAGCGCGCGTTCCAGCGTCATGCGGATCGGCGGCGTCAGCTTCACTGCCTCGTCCTTGCCGGCGGCGCGGATGTTCGTCAGCTTCTTGCCCTTGAGCACGTTGACTTCGAGGTCGTTGTCCCTGGAATGGATGCCGATGATCATGCCCTGATAGACCTTGACGCCGGGGTCGATGACCATCGGGCCGCGGTCTTCCAGGTTCCACATGGCATAGGCCACCGATTCACCCTGTTCGTTGGAGATCAGCACGCCGTTGGTGCGGCCCGGCAGCTCACCCTTGTAAGGCTCATAGGCATGGAACAGCCGGTTCATCACGGCGGTGCCGCGCGTGTCGGTCAGCAGTTCCGACTGGTAGCCGATCAGGCCGCGCGTCGGCGCGTGGAAAACGATGCGCTGGCGATTGCCGCCCGAAGGGCGCAGCTCGACCATCTCGGCCTTGCGCTCCGACATTTTTTGCACGACGACGCCGGCATGCTCCTCGTCAACGTCGATGACGACTTCCTCGACCGGCTCCAGCAATTCGCCGTTCTCGCCCTTCTGCATGACGACGCGCGGCCGCGACACGGCGATCTCAAAACCTTCGCGGCGCATCGTCTCGATCAGCACGGCCAGCTGCAATTCGCCGCGTCCGGAGACGAAGAACGAATCCTTGTCCGGCGATTCCTCGATCTTCAGCGCGACATTGCCTTCGGCCTCGCGCAGCAGGCGGTCCCGGATGACGCGGCTGGTCACCTTGTCGCCTTCGGTGCCCGCCAGCGGTGAATCGTTGACCAGGAACGACATCGTCACCGTCGGCGGATCGATAGGCTGCGCGTGCAGCGGCTCGGTCACCGACAGGTCGCAGAACGTGTCGGCGACGGTGCCTTTCGACAAGCCGGCGATGGCGACGATGTCGCCTGCCTGCGCTTCGTCGATGGGCTGGCGCTCGAGCCCGCGAAAAGCAAGGATCTTCGAGATGCGGCCGGTTTCGACCTGGGTGCCATCATGGTGCAGCACCTTGACCGCCTGGTTGGATTTCAGCGTGCCGGATTCGATACGGCCGGTGATGATGCGGCCGAGGAACGGATTGGCTTCCAGAATGGTGCCGATCATGCGGAACGGGCCAGGATGAACGGTCGGCGCCGGCACGTGCTTGATGACGAGGTCGAACAGCGGCGCCAGAGCCTGGTCCTTCGGACCTTCGGGGTTTTCGGAGACCCAGCCGTCACGGCCCGAACCGTAAAGGATCGGGAAGTCGAGTTGCTCGTCGGTCGCGTCAAGCGCGGCAAACAGGTCGAACACCTCGTTGACCACCTCGACGTGGCGAGCATCCGGCCGGTCGATCTTGTTGATGACGACGATCGGCTTCAGTCCGACCTTGAGCGCCTTGCCGACGACGAATTTGGTCTGCGGCATCGGCCCCTCGGCGGCGTCGACCAGCACGATGGCCGAATCCACCATCGACAGGATGCGCTCGACCTCACCGCCGAAGTCGGCGTGGCCGGGCGTGTCGACGATGTTGATGCGGGTGCCCTTCCAGTCGACCGAGGTCGCCTTGGCCAGGATGGTGATGCCGCGTTCCTTTTCGAGATCGTTCGAATCCATGGCGCGCTCGGCGACACGCTGGTTGTCGCGGAACGAGCCGGACTGTTTCAGGAGCTGATCGACGAGGGTGGTTTTTCCATGGTCGACGTGCGCGATGATCGCGATATTGCGGATTTTCATGTTTTGGTCTCGGGAGCGTTGCAGGCAGCAGGCCAAAAGGCGCTGCCTCTTTCGGTTGGGCGGCTCATACAGGGTTTTTCGCAATTGCGAAAGAGGAGGCGAGTCACCAAATAAAGTCACCAAATCTTAAATGTCTTGGTGTGAAGTGGAATTATTAACCAAGGCGGAACCTTTCATGGTCCGGGCAGTTCGAATTTCATGATCGACGCAGGCAGCAGACTCCGGCCGATTTTGGCATGTAGCGCACTCGCCGTCCTCCTCGCGGCAGGCGCGGCGCAGTCGGCCGCGTCGTTCAAGGAGACGCGGACTGCCCTGCCGTCCGACAAGCGGTCGGCGGAGCAGCTTTTTGCCGATGCTCCCGATGGCGTCGACCCGGTGGTGACCGGGCCAGTCAGCGCCGCCTTCAAGCAAAGGCAGCAAAATGCCGGATGCGACAGCGCCGTCTGGCCCAACATTCCCGTCGTCTGCTATCCCGATTGATACACGTCCTACCCTCGGGCTGGCCCGAGGATAATGGTGCAGTCGCTCACGCCGACCGCACCGGATCGAGCGTGACCTTGTAGAGTTCGCTGTCGTCGCGATCCATCAGCCGCACCGTCAGCTGCTCTGTAGCGCCATCGATATCGACAAGTCCGAAGAACTGCAGGCCGGCCGACGGCGGCAGGTTCTGACCCTGCTCGGCAGTCGGTGCCTTGATGAACTTCAGCTCCGGGCCGAAGGTCATGTCGAAACCATTCGGTCCGAACGTGCCTGAATGGATCGGACCCGAAACGAATTCCCAGAACGGATTGAAGTCCTGGAACTGCGCCTTGTCCGGATTGTAGTAATGCGCGGCCGTGTAATGCACGTCTGCGGTGAGCCAAACGGTATTGCTGATGCCCGCGTTCTTTATATAGCGAAGAAGGTCGGCAATTTCCAGCTCGCGCCCCTTGGCCGGGCCATTGTCGCCATTGCTGACTGCCTCGGCCCCGACCTTCTTGGTACCGTCATTCCAGACCACGAGGCCGAGCGGCATATCGGCGGCGATGATTTTCCACGTCGCGTTGGAATTTGCCAGCTCACGCTTCAACCACTTGATCTGCTGTTCGCCGAGGATGCGCGATTCAGGCGTCATCGTCTCCTGCATATCCGGACCGTTGGGGCCGCGGTAGGAACGCATGTCGAGGAAGAACACGTCGAGCAGCGGACCATAAGCGATTTTGCGGTAGACGCGGCCCGGCTCCGACGGTTCGTAGCGGATCGTCGTCATCTCGTGGAAGGCGCGCGCCGCACGTGCTGCCAGCACATGGATTGATTTTTCTGTGTAGCGGTCGTCGGCGCTCAGGTCCTTCGAGTCCGACCAGTTGTTAAGCACCTCATGGTCGTCCCACTGATAGAAAGTCGGGCAGATGGCACTGAGCGCAAGAACGTTCTTGTCCATCATGTTGTATTTCCACTGCGCCCGGTATTCGTCCAGCGTCTCGGCAACCTTGCGCTTTTCGTTGATCAGCACTGTGTTTTTCCACTTGCCGCCATTGGGCAGGTCGACTTCGTCCTTCATCGCACCATCGGCATAAATCGTATCGCCCGAATGCAGGAAGAAGTCGGGCGTGTGCTTGGCGATCGTGGCGTAGGTCTTCATGCCGGTCTCGTCTATGCCCCAGCCTTGGCCGGCGGTGTCGCCCGACCAGGCAAAGCGGATGTCACGCTTCGAGGCAGGTGCCGTGCGGAAGCGGCCGACGATCGGCTCGGAAACGGCGTTGATGTCGGCAAGATCGGCCGCGACCATGCGGTAGAAAATATCCTGGTCGGAGGCGAGATCGGTGAGCAGCCGCTTCACCGTATAGTCGCTGGCCGGCGAGGTATCGAGCGGCGCCAGGCGGACGGCATTGGCGAAACTTTCCGTCGACGACACTTCGAACATGACGCGCGACGGCCGGTCCGTGCGCGTCCAGACCATGCCGCTGGTCGCGTCGACGTCGCCGGACTGGATGCCATGGGTGAAGGCCGGGCGCTGATTGGCGCGCGAGTAATAGGGAAGGGCGAGACCCGAGGCGCCGACCAGGCCAACGGCGCTGGCCGACGTGACGAAAGCGCGCCGCGTCATTGAAATCTTGTTCATGGCTGTCTCCTGGATGGCGTTGAACGTCGCCGCCAAGCTCCAGCTTCAATGTTTCAGGCACATTTCGAAACGATGAAGGTTTTCTGACATCAACAAGCGGGAAGGCTGGACCGCTCGGCGGCGAAGCTGCTGATCTCCCCCCTTGCGGGTCCCTTGCGGGGGGAGATGGCCGGCAGGCCAGAGGGGGGCGCTGTCCCGCCGACGTACAAATCAGAAAGAAATCAGACGGAGCAGCGGAGTTTGGGCAGAACATTGCGTAAAGTCGGAGGCTGGCGAACCTTCGCGCCCCCTCTGCCCTGCCGGGCATCTCCCCCGCGAGGGGGAGATCGGCAATTTGGCCGACGGCATCTCTCCTGCAACGAGAAGCTATGCCGCCTGCGGTTCAGGATCGAACGCCGGGCGGCTGGTGTTGATCAGCAGCGAGATGCAGGCGGCGGCTATTGCCGTCATGCCGGCGATCAGGAAGGCAAGCTCGTAATTGCCCTGCAACTCACGCATAGTGCCACCGAAAAAGGCCGCTGTCGCTGCGCCGACTTGATGGCCGGCGACGATCCAGCCGAAGACGATCGGCCCGCTGCGGTCGCCGAACGCCTCGTTGGAAAGCCGCAGCGTCGGCGGCACTGTGGCGATCCAGTCCAGTCCGTAAAATACGGCGAAGATGATCAGGCTGGTCGCCGAGAAGCCGGAATAGGGCAGATAGATCAGCGACAGGCCGCGAATGCCGTAATAGATGCCGAGCAGCTTGCGCGGGTCGAAACGGTCGGTGAGCCAGCCCGACAGCGTCGTGCCAATAAGATCGAAGATACCCATCATCGAGAGCAGGCCCGCGGCCTGCACTTCGCCGATGCCCATATCGCCGCAAAAGGCGATCAGGTGCGTGCCGACCAACCCGTTGGTGGTGAAGCCGCAAACGAAGAAGGTGGCGAACAGGTACCAGAACACACGCGTACCGGCGGCGCGGCGCAACGTGCTCAGCGTATGCGCGAGGAAATTGCCTTGCGCGGCCGGCGGCGCGGGCGGCACATCGTCGAGCTCGGCGCCATAGCGGACCATGCCGATCGCGGCCGGACGCTCCGGTACCAGCATATAAACCAGCGGCACCAAGGCGGCGGTGGCCACGGCAATGGCAATGGCGACCGGCTTCCAGCCGCCGGACTGGGCGAGCGAGGCGAGCAGCGGCAGGAAGACCAGCAGCCCGGTGGCGCTGGACGCCGACATCAGTCCCATCACAAGGCCGCGATTGGTCTTGAACCAGCGGTTGACGATGGTCGCGCCGAGCACGGTGGCGACAGCGCCCGAACTGATGCCGGAAAACACGCCCCAGGTGAGGAGCAGATGCCACGGCTTGGTCATTAGCAGGCTGAGCGCGGTCGATCCCGACATCAAAAGCAGCGCGGCAAGCAAGGTGCGGCGCAGCCCGATCCGCTCCATCAGCGCCGCGGCAAACGGCCCGGTCAGGCCATAGAGGAAGATGCCGGTGGCCGCCGCCAGCGAGACGACGTCGCGCCGCCAGCCGAAACTATTCTCCAGCGGCAGCATCATGACTGCCGGCGCCGAACGCAGGCCCGCGGCGATCAGCAGGCAGAGGAAGATGACGGCGACCACGACGAAAGCGTAGCGCTGGCCAAACGGGCGGGATTGAGCTATCATGTTACTGACCGGTACGTTTCAGATGCGCGGAACATACGTACCGACCGGTAACATTGTCAACCAGGCATCGGCAAACCAGACATGAAAAGCATTGAACCAACGATCAAGGAGAATGGCGCACCGCTGCCTCGCGCCGCCGAACGGATCCTCCAGGTGGCGCGCGACCTGTTCTACCGGCAAGGCATCAGGGCGATCGGTGTCGACGAGATCGTACGGCGTGCCGGCGTCACCAAGCCAAGCCTCTACCGCAGCTTTCCGTCCAAGGATGAGTTGGCTGCATCCTATCTTCGGCACTATGACCTCGAATTCTGGGAGCGCTTCGACGAGGCGGTGAATGCCCATCCCGGCGATCCGCGCGCGCAGATCGTCGCCTTCCTGACGCGTGTCGGCAAGCGCACGCAAAGGCCCGACTATCGCGGCTGTGGCATGACCAATGCCGCGGTCGAATATCCCGAACACGGCCATCCGGCCCGCGTCGTGAGCGAGGCCAACAAGCAGGAATTGCGCCGGCGCTTGCGCACCATGGCGGCGGCGATGGGTGCCGGCGACGCCGACACGCTGGGTGACGGGCTGCTGCTCCTGATCGAGGGCGCCTATATCAGCGGTCAGTTGTTCGGTGCCGGCGGACCGGCGCAGTCGGTGGCCCGCAACGCCGACCTTCTGATCGAAGCAAGCTTGAGGAAATAGCGTTCCGTTTACCAGGTCACTGTGAGCAGCCTGACTTCGTCTAGGCTGCTGCTGAATTTGACGGTACGCTGCGGCAGCCCGAACGGAGTTGTCCGCCATGCGCGCTCTTTTGATCCCGCTTGCCCTCGCCGGTTTCTGCCAGGCGGCCCGGGCTGGCGACATATCCAGCGTCTATACCGATCTCGTCTGGGAGAAGGACTGCGTGACTTATGCCCAGGCGGAGGAAGGCGACGGCGACTGGGCCGACCTGGCCTGTTCGGGCTATGGCGGCTACCCGGTGATGGTTTCCTACGACGATGCGCGGGAATCGCTGTTCTACGGGTTTCCACCTGGCGACATGACCACGGTCTGGGAAAGCTTTTCCGGCCTCAACTCGGCTGGACCCAAAGTCGAGTGGCGTATCGAAACCAAGGGCGATATGGCCGTTCCTTTCGCAGTCATCCATCGTCGCTCGATCAGCGATAGCGAGGGCGAGAACAAGTCGACGGAAGTGCTGATCGTCGCCAAGGTTGCCCAGCCTGGCGCCTACGAAGGCTGCACGATCGCTCTTGTGCTCGCCACTGGCAATCCCGCCGCCAACGATCAGGCGCGCAAGCTTGCCGACGAGAAGGCACGCACCTTCGCCTGCGGCAAGGACAAGCGTGTGGTGATCGGCAACACGCCCGATTTCGGCCGCGTCGACAACTGACGATTTGCGCCCGTTAATTACTTGCGCTTGGCCCGCTCGATTGCCTCGACGATCATCTTCTTGGCATAGGCGGCATCGTACCAGCCCTCGATCTTGACCCATTTGCCGGGTTCGAGATCCTTGTAGTGCTCGAAAAAGTGCTGCACCTGCTGGCGGGTGATATCAGGCAGCTGCGTGTATTCGTGAACGTCCTCATAGCGCAAGGTCAGCTTGGGCGAAGGTACTGCGATGACCTTCTCGTCCTGGCCGGCATTGTCCTCCATCACCAGCACGCCGATCGGCCGCACATTGATGACGCAGCCCGGCACCAGCGCGCGTGTGTTGCAGACCAGCACGTCGATCGGGTCGCCGTCGCCCGACAGCGTGTGCGGTACGAAACCGTAATTGCCGGGATAGCGCATCGACGTGTGCAGGAAGCGGTCGACGAACAGCGTGCCGGCCTCCTTGTCCATCTCGTACTTGATCGGCTCACCGCCGATCGGCACCTCGATAATGACGTTGACGTCCTCGGGCGGGTTCTTTCCGCTGGCAATCGCTTCGATACGCATCGCTTTATCCCTCTCTCGATTGAAGATCGATAGCGGGCGACGGCGAATGGTGCAATGCGGCGAATGGTACTGGGGGATCGTCCGAACCGAAACCGGTCGGATCATGCGCTGGCCGTCATTCCCAGACGAAAGCGACCTTCTTCAGCGCCTTCTGCTCGAATATCTCGACGCCCTCGGCCACATCGCGACCGCCGGCGCCGGCATAGAAGGCAAGTGCGTTCTGATTGTCTTCCAGCGCCCACACCACCATGCCCTTCAAGCCATGGTCGGCCAGCCGTGCCCGTGCCGCCGAGAACAGCCGGCTGCCGAGCCCGATGCCTTGATATTCCGGCCGCAGGTAAAGCTCGTAGATCTCGCCCTGCTGCCTGAGTTCGCGGGCACGGTTCTTGCCGATCGTCGCGTAGCCGGCAATTTTGCCGCCGATTTCGACGACCAGGACGGTGGCGGCGCGGCGAATGGCATTCGCCCACCAGTCGGCACCGCGGCGGTTGATCATCGATGTCAGAGTGCGGTGTGGGATGATGCCCGAATAGGCGCCGCGCCAGGCCTCGAGATGCACGTCGGCAATGGCGGCTGCATCGCGCGGCTCGGCTTTCCTGATGTCGATGCTCAGCGTATTCATGATTGGTTAACCATAAACCCGCGGCGCCCGATTGCAAGAGTCCGGTCAGCCACTGCGATGCTTTCGCACAGCCGAACGGTGCGTCCTTGAGACGCTGCAAAACCGCCTTTAGCGAGATCAAATCTCGACCAGATGGTCGTCCAGTTCGTTGCTGTCGCCGGTCGACACCGGAAAATGCTCGGCCAGTACCGCACCGACCGCTTCGACCGCCCTGACGAAGCCGTCGGCAAGCCGATCGTCGCCGGCATGCGCCGTAAGGTCGCGGACGACACCGTCCCAGACATGCTGGCCGACACGAGAATCGATGCCGCTGTCGGCGACCACTTCAGCATAGCGCTCGGCGATCGAGACGAACACCAGCACGCCGGTGCGCGCCGCGGTGCGGTGGACGTTGCGGGCGAGGAACTGCTTCATCGCATTGGCGTGGGCGGCCTGGTAGCGCAGCCGCCTCGGCACCAAATGGATGCGCAATGCGGGCAATGCCCACAACAGGATGAGCACACTGGCAAGCGCCAGAAGCTCGGCTATGACGAAATGCGGCAAGCGGATCGACAGCCACCAGGCTTCCAGCCCGTAACCGACGGCGAGGCTGACGACGAGCATGCCGAGCATCGCCATGAAGGCGGCCGGGAAGAAATAGCCGTCGCTTGCATGCGCCACGACGCAGTAGATCTCGCCGTCGGTCTTTGATTCGGCAGCGCGGATCGCATCGGCGATGCGCTCATGATCCTCGGGGCTGATCGGTCGTGTTGCCATGATTGATGTCTCACCAGCTTCCTGAAGAACCGCCGCCGCCGGACGAACCGCCGCCGCCGGAAAACCCGCCGCCGGAACTTCCTGACGACCAACCACTGCCTGAACTTCCCGACGACCAGCCACTGCCGGACGAGGTCCCCGACGTCCAGGCACCGCCACCGGAGGGTGACGAACCTGGCCCGCGGCCGTAGCGGAACGTCATGCCCAGCCACTTGTACACGCCCGGCGACAGTTTCGTGCCGAAGATCGGCGGCAGGAACGCCATTGCCAAGCCGCCGAAGAACATCGTCGCCCACAGGATGATGAACAGCATGAAGATGGGATCGACAGGATTGTCATTCGCCGGATTGCGCTTGCCGCGCGCCTCCAGCTCTTCGGGATTGCCTTCCAGCACCATGATCATGTCGTCGACGGCCTTGCTGATGCCGCCTGAGAAATCGCCGGCACGGAAGGCCGGCACCATATCGTTTTCGATGATCAACTTGGTGTGCAGGTCGGTCAGCGTGCCTTCAAGCCCATAGCCGACCTCGATGCGCATCTTGCGGTCGTTCGGCGCCACCAGAAGCAGGACGCCGTTGTTCTCCTTCGCCTGGCCGAGTTTCCAGGCGCGAAACAACCGGTTGGCGTAAGGCTCGATCTCCTCGCCGTCGAGGCTGGGAATGGTCGCGACGACGATCTGGTCGGACCCCTTGGTCTCGAAATCGGCAAGCTTCTGCGTCAGCGCCACCTTGGTCGCGGCATCGATGATGCCGGCATTGTCGACGACCCGTCCGGTCAGCGCCGGCAATTCGGCGGCGAAGGCCGCGAAGCCGAACAGCAGCACCGCTATGGCCAACAGCGCGGTGCCGGTCATTTTGATGAAACGGCCGGATTCCACCGGGCTGACGGCGTGTCTTGTCATCTCGTCACCAGCTTCCCGAGGAGCCGCCGCCGCCGGACGAACCGCCGCCGCCGGAAAACCCGCCACCGCTTGAACCCGACGACCATCCCCCGCCGGAACCTCCCGACCAGCCGCCGGACGACCGCCGGCTCGGCTCGAAGGTCATGCCCAGCCAGCGATAGCGGCCGGGACCGATCTTCTGGCCGAAGATCGGCGGCAGGATGGAGGCTGCGAGGCCGCCGAAAAAGATGATTGCCCAGATGGCTATGAAGATGGTGAAGAACAGATCGTCGCTGTTGAACGGCGGCTGCTGGTTGCGTTCGCCGCGCGCTTCCAGCTCTTCGGGATTGCCTTCCAGCACCATGATCATGTCGTCGAGGGCCTTGCTGATGCCGCCGGAGAAATCGCCGGCACGGAAGGCCGGCACCATGTCATTTTCGATGATCAACTTGGTGTGCAGGTCAGTCAGCGTGCCTTCAAGCCCATAGCCGACCTCGATGCGCATCTTGCGGTCGTTCGGCGCCACCAGCAAAAGCACGCCGTTGTTCTCCTTCGCCTGGCCGAGTTTCCAGGCGCGAAACAACCGGTTGGCGTAAGGCTCGATCTCCTCGCCGTCGAGGCTGGGAATGGTCGCAACGACGATCTGGTCCGAACCCTTGGTCTCGAAATCGGCAAGCTTCTGCGTCAGCGCCGCCTTGGTCGCGGCATCGATGATGCCGGCATTGTCGACGACCCGTCCGGTCAGCGCCGGCAATTCGGCCGCGAGAACGGTGAGAGGGAGGAGGAGAAAGCTTAGAACGAAGCCAAAAAAAATCCGGCCGGCATTTCTTCCCACCCCCCTCTGTGGGGAGATGGCCGGCAGGACAGAGGGGGGTGGGACGGAGTACAAGGCCAACGGGAACAGACCCGCTAAGCGCCGTTCACCCGCCCTGCTGCGTGCCGAAATCGACCTTCGGCGGCTGCATCTTGTCCTCCTCGATGGTGAAATTCGCAAACGGCTGGTTGCCGCGGAACCACAAGGTCGCCCAGATCACCGACGGGAAGGTCCTCAGCGTCAGATTGTACTCTCTCACCGCCTGGATATAGTCGCGGCGGGCGACCGTGATGCGGTTCTCGGTGCCTTCGAGTTGTGCTTGCAGCGCCAGAAAGTTCTGGTTGGCCTTGAGATCGGGATAGTTCTCCACCACCGCCAGCAGGCGCGACAGCGCGCTGGTCAGGCCGGCCTGGCTGTCCTGGAATTTCTTGAAGGCTTCCGGATTGTTCAGCGTTTCCGGCGTCACGGTCACCTGCGTCGCCTTGGCGCGCGCTTCGACCACGGCATCGAGCGTGTCCTTCTCGTGCGCGGCATAGCCCTTGACCGTGTTGACCAGATTGGGGATGAGATCGGCGCGGCGCTGGTATTGATTCAACACCTCGCTCCATGCGGCCTTGGCGTTTTCCTCAGCCGTCGGGATGGTGTTGTAGCCGCAGCCGGCAAGCAGCGGCAGCATGACGGCCATCACCAGGAACGCAGCTAAATTACGGAAGATTGGCGGTAAAGCAAGGCGCTGGACAAGCATGATAAGGTCCCCTCGATAGCATTGGCACGCGAAGCATTAGCACAATCCTTGCGCAAGAAAATGACTTCGGCCGAGAAGCGTTACTGGTTTCTACCATTCGCCGTCAGGCCCTGTGACAGACGAGGCGAACGGGTTAAGCTCGGGATGAAACGGGATATCACCATGGCGAAACGCCACGACAGCGACGCGGAATCGCGCCGCATCATCGAACGGGTGGCGCGCGAGACCGACCCGGGCGGCACCTCGTTCCTCGCACGAACCGCCAGAGGCGCGCGCGACCACGTCACAGCGGCCGATGCCGACCGATCGGACCCGATCGAATATTGGGGCACCCGTATTGGTCGGGCGGCAGGCTTGCTTATTGCCATCGGCCTGTTGATCTGGCTCGTGCTTTTCATCACCAGGGGCGGTTAGGACAAAGATCAATGAGCGCCGAAAAAGCCGACGCGCCGCGCGCGGTCATCGTCGTCTCCAGCCATGTCGCACGTGGCTCGGTCGGCAACCGTGCCGCCGTGTTTGCGCTGGAGACGCTGGGGTTTCCGGTTTGGGCGGTGCCGACCGTCATTCTGCCCTGGCATCCGGGGCACGGCCGGGCCACCCGCATCGTGCCGCCGCTGGACCAGTTCAAGGCGCTGATGACCGACCTCGAGCGCGCGCCGTGGCTGGGCGAGGTCGGCGCCGTGCTGTCCGGCTATCTCGGCGAGGCTGGCCAGGCCGAAGCCGTCGCTTCGCTGGTCGGCGCCGTCAAGGCGAAGACGCCGGACGCCCTCTATATCTGCGACCCGGTGATGGGCGATTCGGGCGGCCTCTACGTACCTGAGCCGACCGCAATCGCCATGCGCGACCGGCTGATGCCGATCGCCGATATCGCCACGCCCAACCGCTACGAGCTGGAATGGATGGCCGGAGCGCCGCTGCCCGACCTGAAATCGGCAATGGCTGCTGCCCTGCAAGCCGGCCCACCGGCCATGCTGGTCACTTCGGCACCGGCGATGATGGCCGGCGGCATCGGCAATTTGCTGCTCAACGGCAGAGAGGCGCTGCTTGCCGAACACCGGCTAATCGACAAGCCTCCGAATGGGCTCGGCGACCTGACGGCGGCCGTCTACCTGGCGCGCATCCTGTCCGGCCAAACGGCCGCCAAGGCGCTGCAATCGACCACGGCAGCGGTCTACGAGATCCTGGCGCGCACCGCCAAGCGCGGCGGCGACGAATTGCAGCTCGAGACCGATGCCCAGAGCCTGTCGCACCCGATGGCGATGGTGCAGCTTCGCCATCTCCTGCATCCGGGACGGGATCGCCGGGCGTGACGCAGGCCGAAGACGCCGTGCCCCAGGATGATGCGCCCAAGGGTGCTGCGCTCGACCATGTTGTGCCTGGGGATGTTGTGCCCGAGGATGTTGCGCGTAGGGATGTTGTGCTTGTCGGCGTCGACGGTTGCAAGACCGGCTGGATAGCCGTCCGCCGCGATTCCGGTGCCGCACCGTCGACAGCCGTTTTCCCAAGCTTCGCGGCGTTGCTCGACCAGCTACCCGTCAATGCAATCGTAGCGGTCGATATGCCGATCGGCCTGCCCGATTTCTCGCAAAGAGGCGGTCGCGGTCCGGAGGCGCTGGTGCGGCCATTTCTTGGCGCCCGGCAATCCAGTGTCTTTGCCATCCCCTCCCGCGCCGCGCTCTATGCGGAGATCGAAGCCTTCACCACGGTCGAAGCCTGGTACGCGGCACATCGCAGGGCAAGTGACGTGGCCAAGACGACCTCAGATCCGCCGCGCCGTGTCTCGATCCAGGCCTTCGGCATCTTTGCCAAGATCCGTGAGATCGATTCGCTGCTGATCGCGCGGCCCGAACTGCGCAGCCGCGTCTTCGAATCGCATCCGGAAGTTGCCTTCTGCAGACTGAACGGCGACCGGGCGATGCGTCTGCCGAAGAAGATCAAGGGCAACATCAATCCGGCCGGCATGGCCGAACGCAAGGCGCTGCTTGCCCGGCATGGTTATGGCCAGCATTTTCTCGACCAGAGGCCGCCGCGCGGCGCGGCCACCGACGATTTCCTCGATGCCGCGGCGATGATGCTGATTGCCGGCCGCATCGCCAGAGGCGAGGCAATGCCGTTTCCGGATCCGCCGCTCGCCGATCGTTTCGGCATTCCCGTCGCCATCTGGGCTTGAGGACCAGGCGTCAGGAGCGTGATCTGAGCGCCTCGTTGAGCGCCCACATATCCTTCTCCTCGGGCGCGGTCTCCAATCCGAGCACGGGAATTTGCTTGCGCAAATGGTCGTGGTGGGTGCGCACGCCATATTCGAGATCGGAGAGGTAAAAACCTCCGAAGGCTTCTGACAGCATGGATTCGTTGGACCATATCGAAAGCTGTACATCTTCGGCCAGCGTGTCGCGGTCGATGCGGTAGGATAGGTAGCGGGCAGCCGCCTGCTCCCTGCTCTCGTCGCGATAGCGGTAGATGGCGCCGCGCAGCAGCGTCTCACCCGTCGACAGCGGGAACTCCTGATAGAACTGCACCGACTCCGGCATGATCGACAGCGCGTTGTTCGGAAAGATGCCGTAATAGATCCAGGCCTTGCGCAGGTGCTCCGGCAGTTGCTTCGCCTCGGGTGCGAGCTTGATGTATTGCGCGACGCTCCAGCGCCGTCCGGCATGCGGGTTGTAAGTGGCGAACGAGCGCGACACGCCGTTGACGAACGGCTCGTCGAAGTAGGTCGCGCCATAAAGATCCTGCAGCGCCGGATGCGCCATGGCGACGTGGTAGCCTTCATTGTCGACGTCGCGCACCGACTTCCAGTTGACCGGCGTCTTTTGGGTCCAGATGCCCCAGGACGGCACCATCTCGGCGACGCCGTAATGGGCAATCTCGGCTTCGATCGGCTTCAACAGCTCGGCCACGGATGGCTGCGGGCCACCCTTGCGGAAGCGGATGAAGATGAAGCCCATCCAGATTTCGAGCTCGAGCGGCATCAGGCCGAATTCGGTCTTGTCGAGGTCGGGGAAGGACCGCGGGCGGGCAGCGCCGCGCAACGTGCCGTCGAGATTGTAGACCCAGCCATGAAAGGGGCAGACCAGCGCATTCTTGCAAGTGCCTTGGCTATCGGCAACGACGCGACTGCCGCGGTGGCGGCACATATTGTTGAAGGCGCGCACCACGCCATCCTTGCCGCGCACGATCAGCGCCCGCTCGCCGACTACATCCATCGTCAGATAGTCGCCGGCGTTCGGCAGGTCGCAGACATGGCCGGCGATCTGCCAGTGATTGCGGAAGACGTGCTCTTTCTCGAGTTCGAGCAAGGCGTCGGAATGATAGCTCCAGCCCGGCAGGCCCCGCCGATCCCAATCGTTGGGGATTGCCACGTCACGCAGATGCGGGTTCATAAAAGGCTCTTATTTATTGAATGGCCGTTCAATACAAGCATATTTTCTGTTGAAATGCAATAGCTTGCGAGAATAGGGCGAATTCCCGACGCGAAACCGATCGGCAATTGAGAGCCGAGCTCGAACGATCGAAGCCGGGAAAATCCCGGGAATTCCGGGCGTTAATCCCCTTACGCTTGTTGAGCGCCCAGCCCTCCGTGGACCGGAAAAGTCGACGTGGATCCGGTGCCGTGGATAGCGGAAAACGAGCGCTGAATGTCACCGGTGCGGCCAGCTACGCATCGTCGGTTTGCCCCCGGAATGGCCGCGGGCCTGGTTTCATGCCGGTTACACAATCGTTAATCCATCATCGTTGGCCCGTTACAAGGTGCGGTTAAGTTCGTTTCAACAGGGAAAAGAAGAACACCGAAGGAAACGACGATGCCTACGAAAACCCAGATCACCGACAACGACCATCGCCTGCAGGGTCCGCAGCGCAACGACCGGCGCCCGAAGCTGGCGCTGCGCCAGCGCGCCAGCGATCACCCGATGGCGATGTTCCTGCTGCTTGCCGCTGCCGCGTTTGCCGGCATGGCGTTCACGCCGACCGTCGGTCCGGCCTTCGCCTCGCTGAACCCGCCGGTCAACCTCATCGACGGCGCGACGACCACGACCAAGACGGCGCGCCTGCCGATCCCGGACATCGATTTTGCCTGCAAGGGTCAGGCCTGGGGCGCCGAGAGCCTGGACTGCCTGCGCGCCATCGCTGCCCAGTCGGGCAAGGCACGGCCCGTCCGCATGATCGCCAACGCCGCCCCGCTGGCCGATACGCCGAACGTTTTTTGATCTTTTCGCGAGCGCCCTCCAGCACTCCAGTCAGGCTCCCGCCGCAATGTCGGCTGGGAGCCTTTTTTCTTTCCTTTTTGTCTCTCTGGGAGTCTAGCCGCCCAAAGCGACCTGCTCGGCAATGGCCGAGAGCACGCCGCGCACATCCAGCGTGCTGAACGGCTTTTCGAGGATTGGCGGCCGCTGCGGCGCCGGCAGCGCCTCGATTTCGCCTTTTGCGCCGATCAGATCGCCGGTGACAAGCACGAAACGCCGCGCCAGATCCGGCATTTCGGCAAGCAGCTCGCGATAGGCGGCTATGCCGCTGGTGCCGGGCATGCGCAAATCGGAAAACACGATGTCCGGCGGCATGTGGCCGCTCAGGGTCGCGGCGGCCGAGACCCAGGCCGGCACGATCCGCGACTTGATGCCCATCAACTCCAGAATGTCGGACAGCGACGCCGCGACATCCGGCTCATCGTCTATGATCAGCGCGTGACGCAAGCCGCTCGACCGCGACGGACTGTCGCCGGCGGCGACCGCGCCGGCAGCGATCGCCGGCAACTGCACGACAAAACGCACGCCTCTCGGCGAAACCTCCTCGAACCAGATATTGCCATTGTGCCGCTCGATGATCGATTTGGAAATCGACAGGCCGATACCGGTACCGACGCCGACTGGCTTGGTGGTGAAATAGGATTCGAATATGCGTGAGCGTATCGCTTCCGGCACGCCTGGCCCGTTGTCCTCGACCGAGAATCCGGGATTGCCGCGGTCGCTGCGAAACGTCCGGACCTTGATCCGCCGGTCGCCGGCAATGCCGGCCAAGGCATGCTGGCTGTTGATGAGGAAGTTGGCGGCTACCTGCGTCACGTGGTCGGCATCGGCCATGGCCAGCAGCGGGCCGCCGGCGAAATCGGTGTCGATGATGATGCCGCTTGATCGCGCGCCATAGGCGGTCACTTCGAGTGCCGCGCGGATCACCTGGTTGAGGTCGGTCTCGGCCTGCGCCGTCGGGTGCAGGCGGACCATCGACAGGAAGCTTTTGACGATACGGCCGCAGCGCTCGGCAGCGGCGCGCACCTTTTCGGCGCGTACTTTGGTCTGCGGATCGGCGGCGAATTCATGCAGCAGCGTCGACTGGGCGACGACCACGGCCAGCGGGTTGTTGAGCTCGTGCGAAACCCCCGCAAGCAGCGAGCCCATCGCCGCCATCTTCTCGTTCTGGTGCAGTTTTTCGCGCTGACGGTTGATTTCCTCCTCAGCGCGCAATCTGTCGCGCAGGTCGCGGATGGAGCCGAAGATCAGATGGCGATCGGCGACCCGCATCTCGGTCGCCGTCAGCTCGATCGGAAAAACCTCGCCGGCGGCATTCTGGGTGACCGTTTCGAGCCGCTGGCCGACCATCGGCGCGCCGCGGCCCGACATGTATTCGGCGCCCGACGCATAGCCTTTGCGGTAATATTCCGGCACGACCGTGTCGAGCAGGTCCTTGCCGAGGATATCGCTGCGTCGATAGCCGAACATCTTCTCGGCCGCCGGATTGAATTCGATGATCGAGCCGGTCTCGTCGATGACGATGATGGCGTCGAGCGAGGCCTGCAGCATGGTGCGGCGAATGACGTCACTGGCATGCGCGTCGGAGGGCGACCGTTCGATGGCGTCGCCAATGGCGAGTGCCACCATGTGCAGCGCCGCCTCTTCCTGGTCGGTCCATTCGCGTTCGTTGACGCAGTCGTTGACCGCCAGCGTGCCCCACAAATTGCCGTGCGAAAAGACCGACACCGACAGGAACGACTTGATGTTCTGCTTTTCGAAATCGGTCCGCAGAAAGCCTTCGAGATCGCGTGTGTGCCCGGCGAATATCTTGCCTTGGCGCTCGTCCTCCGCCAGCTGTTCCAGCAATGGGTCCGAATCGACGACCGACTGCATGATGACGGTCGGTGACGCCAGCTCGCCGCCAAACCGGGGGGCGATCCAATAAGCGGCGACCGACTGGGCGAAGCCCTGGCCGGGCAGTTCGCGCAGGCGAAACAGGATGCCGCGGTGACAATCCATGGCTTCGCAAAGCGTTTGGAGGATACCCTCCATCTCGCGCTGCCAGTCGCCGGCTTCGCGCAGCCGGCGAACCACATGCACGGCCGCCATCGCCGCGCCCTGCCTGGCGCCCTGCGAGTCCGCGCGTGCTGTTTCAGCCGTCATGGTCATTTCCTGGCAGTGGCTTGCTCAAGCCGCCAGGCCTCAGTTATTTTCGCCGGCTGGCAGCGAGAAGATATAGCCTTCGCCGCGCACCGTGCGCAGGAATTTCGGATTGGCCGGATCCGCCTCGATCTTCTTTCTCAGCCGCATGATGCGGATGTCGACGGCGCGGGACGATTCCGCGTCCTCGACGAAACCGATCGCCTCGGAGATCGCCGCCCGCGTCAACAGCCGGTTGGCGCGGGTAAGGAACACCTCCAGCACGTCGAACTCGCTCTTGGCCATGTCGATGACCGCACCGTTGGCGCCGGTGACGAGCCGGCCGTCGAGGTCGGCGTGAAAGGCGCCGAAGCTCACGGACCGGCGGCCACCGGATGTTTCAGCCTTGGCTTTTTGTGGTTCGGTCGGCTCCGGAACGCGGCGCAGCACGCTGCGCACCCTGGCCAGCACTTCGCGCAACTCGTAAGGCTTGACGATGTAGTCGTCAGCGCCGAGCTCCAGTCCGACGATGCGGTCGAGCGCGGTACCGGCGGCCGTCGCATAGATGATGCCGATCGGCATTTTCGACCGCATCCAGCGGCCGAGCGACAGGCCGTCCTCGCCCGGCATGGCGATGTCGAGAATGGCCAGATGGAAGGACTGGGCTTCCAACAGGTCGCGCGCCGCCACCGCACTTTCGGCCGTGGCCACATCATAGCCGCTGGCGCCGAGATACTCGGCGACCGCGTCCCTCAGGTCGGGCTCGTCCTCGACAATGACAATTCGTGCCCGCACGATGCGTTCGCTCCCGCTTTCAGCGGAAAGTAGATTGGGTATAAACATGATGTCCAGCACTCTTCTTGGGTTGCCGTATGCGGGGTAGAAAAACATGGCTGCACGATCCGTCATCGCGCTTGTTTCCGTCGCTGAAGTAATTGCGACCGATCTCGCCGATCATCTCAAGCGACGCGGTCATGACGTCCGCGCCGCGCGACAGCCGTGGGAAGCCGAATCGCTGCTTTCTGAAAAGGGTATCGATGTCGTGGTTGTCGGCGACAGCGTCAGCCAGGCGGAGGGGCGCGACCTGCTCAGGCGACATGGCGGCGAAGGTGGACCGGATTTCATCCTGATCTGCCGCCCGGCCGATCTGGTCGACAAGGTGCTGGCGCTCGAGCTCGGCGCCGCCGACGTCGTCGAAAGCCCGCTCAATGTCAGGGAGCTTGCCGCCCGCGTTGGCGGCCTGCTGGCTCGGCGCGGCAGGAACGCCGGGGAATTGATCGTGCTGGAGAACGCGACCGTCGATCTCCGGTCGGCCATCGTCATGCACCGCTCGGGCACGGAAGAACAGCTGTCCGCCGGGCAGGTGGCGCTGCTCAGGCTGTTCCTGGCCAGCCCGCGCAAGGTGCTGACGCGTGACGACATCATCGCCGCCGCGCCCGCCGAAAATGCCGAAGCCTTCGACCGGTCGATCGATTCGCGCATCGTGCGGCTGCGCCGCAAGCTCGACACCGAAACCATCACCACCATACGGGGTGCGGGTTACCGGTTCGATCCGCCAACGCAATTCGCCGATTGAATGCAGGACAGCCACCCCTTTTTTGAGTATCGGATTTTCCTAAAACCGGTTCCCGCTTTTGGGTCCGATGCTCTTTCCTCAGCGCGCCACGAGAAGCGACGGGCCTGACGGCATGTCACTGTTCGTGCTGACCTCGCCGGCATGCGCACGTTCCTTCAGCAGCACGGTTGCGAGGCCGGCAATGCCGAGCAGGCCCTGCACGTAGAGCAGGGCAGAAAGCACGGAAGCGGCGAATTTCGTTTTCATCCTGTTCTTTCCTCAAAATTGGGATTTACGGGCGCTTCAGGGGAACCCCCGAAGCCCCCGCGCCGCCAGCGGAGCCCCCCGTTGCGGCGCGGGCCTTCGGTCCTCTCGGCTGCAAGTTGCCGGAGGCGCCGCGCATCCTCAACGGCTCTAAGCCGCCCCCGCCAGAGGGGCTTGAGCCGGTCGACGCGCAGGCTGGAAACTGTCCAGACAATCCAGACCGTAGCGAAAACAGTGTTGGCTTCCGATCGTTCGTTGCCCGCTGTTTTCGTTACGTCAACTTTGCCCGTTCGCTGTATCCGGATCATGCCGCCGAGGCCGCGCTTTGTTGCAGCTCGGTTTCGGAGTCAGGTGGAATTCCTCTCAAACGAAAGACAATCGCGTATTCGTGCCGCGGTTTGGCTGATCCGCTTAGGCAAACACGCCGCCGCTGTCATGACGACGTCCAACAGCTGTAAGCCGCTTTGCACGGCGTTTTCTGTTAACCCGGGGGAAACAGAATCGAAACACAAACGAGCATCTAGCGAAATCGGCTCGAAACATGACGCCCCGATAAGCCGGTCATCGAATTGAGCCGGCCCCGACCGGCAGAATAGGGGAGACATCATGTACACCGCCATTTCCGCCAAGCTCATCAACATCGCCGCCGCCGTCATCACCGGTGCTGCCTTGCTTGTCAGTGCCGGCAACAGCGCAGCCCACGCCGCCGCCAACAAGATCGTCGCGCGTGTGTCGCTATCGCAGCAGACCATGGAAATCCTGGTCGACGGCCGGCCGACATTCGCCTGGAAAGTCTCGACCGGCGACAGGACGCACGTCACGCCGACCGGTTCGTTCAAGCCGACCCGCATGCATGAAATGTGGTATTCGAAGAAATACGACAACGCCCCGATGCCGCATTCGGTGTTCTTCAGCGGCGGCTACGCCGTACATGCGACAAGCGCCATCAAGCGCCTCGGCCAGCCGGCCTCGCATGGCTGCGTGCGTCTGCATCCGGACAACGCCGCCGATTTCTATCAGCTCGTCGAGGTCTTCGGCCCGGCCAACACCAGCATCGTCATCGTCAAATGAGCGATGCTTTTCGTAGCTCCCAAGAAAGGCCGGAAATCCGGCCTTCTTTATTGTGCAATGTTAGTACAATCTAATCCGGCATCACCGGCATCAGCTTGGGGTCCGGCTTTTCGGCGTGATGCGGCAGGTCCTTGCTGGCGATAAACGTGTAGAACATCGGCACCACGAAGAGCGTGAACATGGTTCCGACCAGGATGCCGGTGAAGATCACCAGGCCCATCGAATAGCGTGCCGCGGCACCAGCGCCGCTGGAGATGATCAGCGGCACCACTCCGAGCGCCATCGCCGCCGTCGTCATCAGGATCGGCCGCAGCCGCACCTTGGCCGACGCGATGATCGCATCGCGCCGCCGCATGCCGTGCATTTCACGCTGCTGGTTGGCGAACTCGACCAGAAGGATGCCGTGCTTGGTGATCAGGCCGATCAGCGTAATCAAGCCGACCTGGGTGTAGATGTTGAGGGTGCCGAGCCCGACATTAAGCGGCACGATCGCGCCGAAGATCGAGAGTGGCACCGCCATCATGATGATCAACGGATCGCGGAAACTTTCGAACTGCGCCGCCAGCACCAGATAGATGACGAGAACGGCTGCCGCGAAGGCGATGATGATCGTGTAGCCCTGTTGCTTCTCCTGCCGCGACTGGCCGGTATAGTCGATGAAGAAAGTGTCGGGCAGGCTCTCCTTGGCGATATCCTCGATCGCTTTCAAACCGTCGCCGGTGGTGACGCCAGGCAGCGGCAGGGCGGAAATCGTTGCGGAATTCAACTGGTTGAACTGCTCGATCGCCGCCGGCGACGCGTTGGTCGAGATCTTCACCACCGCAGAGAGCGGCACCATCTCACCCGAGACGCTGCGCACGAAATACTCCCCCAGTTTTTCGGGATTGTCGCGAAAGCTCTGCGGCACCTGCGGGATGATGTCGTAGCTGTTGGATTCGCGGTCGAATTGCGCCACCTCGGCGCCACCGACCAAGAGGGTCAGCGTCCGGCCGATATCGGCGATCGGCAGGTTGAGTGCCGCGGCGCGGTCGCGGTCGATCGTCACCGTCACTTGCGGCGCATCGTAGGACATCGAATTCTGCACCGCGAGGAAGCGACCGGAGGCCTGCGCCTTGTTCTTGATGTTCTCGGCCGCCTCGTACACTTGGGAGGCCTCGCCGGTCGAGCGCACCACCATCGTGATTGGCAGGCCGCCGCCGGAGCCGGGCAGTGTCGGCGGTGCGAAGACGAAAGCCTCGACGCCCGCCACCTTGGCAAGGCGGGCAGTGATGTCTTCCTGAAGTTCCTTCGAGCTGCGCGCGCGCTCGGCCCAGTCCTTGAACGCAAAGCCGACGAAAGCGCTGTTCGTCGGGCCTTGGAACGCGACGGCGGAGAACCGCGCCCTGGTTTCGGGGATATCATTCACTAGCCCGAGAATCTGGTTCACATAGGTCTCGGTGTAGTCCGACGTCGCATAGCGCGGTGCGTTCACAATAGACAGCAAGAAGCCCTGGTCTTCTTCCGGCGCCAGTTCGCTCGCGGTCTTGGTGAACATGAAGCCGGTCGTGGCGACCAGTGCGATGACGATCATCAGCGTCACCGGGCGATATTTCAGCGAGCCGCTGACCAGCCGCTCATAGACGTTTTCGACGCGCCCGAACGTGTTGTCGACAATGCGCTGGAAGCGGCTGTGCGAGCCGGCCCTCAGGATGCGTGCCGACATCATCGGCGTGACGGTTAGGGCAACGACACCCGAAAGGACCACCGAGCCGGCAAGCGTCACTGCGAATTCGCGAAACAGTGCGCCTGTCAGGCCGCCGGTGAAGGCCAGCGGCGCGAACACGGCGGCCAACGTTATCGTCATGGCGACGACGGCGGAGGAGATCTCCCGCATGCCGTTGAAAGCCGCCTGCATCGGCGACAAGCCGTCTTCCTCCATGTGGCGGTGGATGTTTTCCACCACCACGATGGCATCGTCAACAACCAGTCCGATCGCCAGCACCATGGCCAGCAACGACAAAAGGTTGATCGAATAACCCAAAGAAAACAGCAGGAAACAGACGCCGATCAGCGACAGCGGAATGGTCACGATCGGCATCAGCACCGAGCGGAACGAGCCGAGGAAGAGCAGGATGACGACGATGACGATGGCGACCGCCTCGCCGATGGTCTTGAACACCTCCTCGATCGACGCGCTGATCTGCTCGGTCGAGTCATAGACGATCTCGATCGTCATGCCGAGCGGCAGCGTCTCCTGGATCGTCGGCACAATCTTGTGGATCGCCGCCGCGGTGGTCAGTGGATTGGCGGCCGGCGTCGGAAAGATGGCGAGAAAGATGCCGGGCTTGCCGTTGAAGGTGACCCTGGTGTCGGTGTTCACCGCGGCGAGTTCGACGCGGGCCACGTCGCGCAGTCTCACCACATTGCCGTCTTTCGAGCGGAGCGGAAGGGCAGCGAAAGCCTCCGGCGTCTGCAGGGTCGAGCGAACCGTGATCGAGGAAGCCACATATTCGTTTTCGGTATCGCCGGGCGCGGAGAGGAAATTCGATTCGTTAATGGCGGTCAGCACTTCCGCCGCCGTCACACCGCGCGCCGCCAGTTTGATCGGGTCGATCCAGACACGCATCGAATATTCGGCGGCGCCGAAAATCTGCACGTCGGCAACACCTTCGACCGTCGACATACGCGGCCGCACGACGCGCTCGATATATTCGGTGAGCTGTTCCGGCGTCATGTTCGGGTTCTGCATCGAGATGTACATCATCGCGAACTGCTGGCCGGTGCCCTTGACGATCACCGGGTCTTTGGTTTCGTCCGGCAGATCGCCGCGAACGCTCTGAACCTTCGACAGGACTTCGTTCAGCGCAACGTCGGGGTCGGAGCCGAGTTTCATCTGCACTGTCACGGTGCTGGATGACGGCCGGCTCGCCGACGTGACATAATCGATGTTTTCGGTCGAAGCGACAGCACGCGCGATCGGCGCGGAAATGAACCCCTGGATCAGGTCGGCGCTGGCGCCGGGATGGGCCGTGGTGATCGTGATGGCCGTTTCTTCAACCTCTGGATACTGCCGGATCGAAAGGTTGAAGATGCCCTGAAAACCCAGAAGCAGGATCATGCAGGCAAGCACGGTCGAAAGGACCGGGCGGCGGATGAAGAGGTCGGAAAAGCTCATTGCTGGGCTGCCTGCTGGTTCCCCGGCTTGCTCGGATCGATTGTGTTGTCGACGGCAACGGACATGCCGTTGGAGAGCCGGTTCTGGCCGGCGGTAACGACTTCGTCGCCGGGCTGGATGCCTTCCAGGATCTCGACCAGGCCGGCGTTGTGGCGGCCTGGCTTGACGAACACCTGGGCGAGCACGAGCTGCGGCTTCTGTTCTTCCGCTGCCGGTTTGGCTTCCGCTGCCGGTTTGGCTGGGGTAGCGCCCGGCTTTTCTTCGGGTTTTGCCGCGGGTGCTTCGGCAGCGGGCTTGGCAGCATCCGCGGCTGGTTTTTCTTCCGGCTTTGCCTCGGGAGCCGCGCCGTTGACTTCTGCGGATTTGGCCGGGCGCACCACGAAGACGAAGTCACCGTACAGGCTGGAGGTCAGCGCAGTCTGCGGCAGCGCCAGCACGTTGTTCTCCTCCGGCAGTTCGACACGCACCTGGACGAACTGGCCGGGCGTCAGCTTGCCTTCAGGATTGGCGACCTCCGCCCTCACCGTCACCAGCCGGCTCGTCGGGTCGATCTTCGGATCGATACCGCGGATGATGCCGGCGAACGGCATGTCGCCGCCGCCAATGCCCAGCCGCACCGTCTGTCCGATCTTCAGCAGCGGAAGCTGCTGCTCCGGCACGGTGAAATCGACACGCATCGTGTCCATGTCCTGCAAGGTCACCACGGCGGTGCCGGGTGTGAGATACTGGCCAATGTCGATTTTCGGAATACCGACGGTGCCCTTGAAAGGGGCCGTCAACTGCTTTTGGTCGAGCACCGCTTGCAGCTTGTTTACCTGCGCGGAGGAGACCGATGCTGCCGCCTGCGCCGTGTCCAGCGTAGCGTCGGTGCCGACCCCGCGCTTCTGCAGCTCAAGAGCGCGCATCAGCGTCGTCTGGTCGGATGTGGCTTGCGCCTTCGACGCCACGAGGTCGGCCCGCTCGACGGCATCGTCGAGCTGCAGCAGCACGGCGTTGGCGGCGACCTTCTGATTGGCATGAAACTGGATGTCCTTGACGATACCCGCGGTTTCGACGGTCAGGTCGACGCCGCGCACGGCACTGACAGTACCGATCGCCTCGACGCCGGGCGTCCAGGACATCGGTTTGACGATGACCGTCGACACGGTCGCGGCCGGCGGCTTCATGGTGGCGAAAAACTGTTTGATCGCATTGTCGCGGAACAGGTTGAAGCCGACGATGCCGCCGCACACCAGCACGAGCAGAATGAAGGCGATGATGAAGCGCTTGATCACGAACAGTCCCCTCGGCCATGGCCCAGCATAACGGTCGGATGACCGGAACACATACCTGTGACTGGTCCCAATTTCAAATGACGGCAATCTTACTGTACCGTCTGGACGGTCTTGTCAATTCCGCTTAAGCTAATGAATGGGGAACGATTGATGAAGGCCCGCAGAACAAATTCGCGCGAGAAGATCCTCGCCGCCGCCGCCGACGTGGCGCGCGAGACGGGTCCCGGCAGCCTGTCGCTGGATGCGGTCGCCAGCCGTGCCGGCGTGTCGAAGGGTGGTCTTCTCTACAATTTCCCGACCAAGGCGAAATTGATGCAGGCGCTGGTGGAGGATTATCTCAGCGCGTTCCAACAGGCGCTTGAGGCCGCCCGCACCAACGGCGTCAGCGGTGAGAGCCCGCTTGCGGCCTATATCAGGCTTTCGGCCGAGCATGCCGAGGAGTCGAAACCGTCGGCGACCTGGATATTTTCGGCGATTGCCGAGGATCCCGATTTCCTGACGCCGATAAAATCGTTCAGGCGGCAAGTGTTCGAGCGGCTGAAGGAGGAGACGCCGAATCTCAAGGCGCTGCTGGTCTGCTATCTCGCTATCGAAGGGCTTCGCAGCATGAACCTGTTCGGTTCGGACATTCTCTCCGCCGACGAGCGCCGGTTGCTGATATCGACCCTGCTGGAGATCGCGGAATAGATCAGGAACCACCGTCCAGCACTATCTGCTCCAATCTCAAAGTGCTCTGCCGTCACACAGGCTTCATTGTGCCGACATAGCGTCCTCCCATTCTTTGCTGCAACGCAAGAGGAGTGGGGTATGGTCGATATTGTTTCCAGCGAAGCAGGAATTCCAAGGCCGGAGCATCCGCTCGACCGGCCAAACAGCACCGGCAAATGGTTTCTGCCGGCCTTTGCCGTCATCATCCTGGGCGGCCTTGCCTATGTCGGCTACGCGCTCAGCCAGGACCTGACCAGCACCGTCGCGGTGCCGTGGATTCTGCTTGGCCTGGCGCTGCTGATCGCGCTCGGCTTCGAATTCGTCAACGGTTTTCACGACACCGCCAATGCGGTGGCAACGGTGATCTACACCCATTCCATGCCGGCCGAGCTTGCAGTGATGTGGTCCGGCTTTTTCAACTTCCTCGGCGTGCTCACCGCCAGCGGGGCGGTCGCCTTCGGCATCATTTCGCTGTTACCGGTCGAACTGATCCTTCAGGTCGGATCGAGCTCCGGGCTGGCCATGGTCTTTGCGCTGCTGGTCGCAGCGATCATGTGGAACCTCGGAACCTGGTATCTCGGCCTGCCTGCCTCGAGCTCGCACACGCTGATCGGTTCGATCATCGGCGTCGGCCTCGCCAACCAGTTCACGGCGCCGGCCGGTTCCATCACCAGCGGCATCGACTGGTCGCAGGCAAGCAATGTCGGCCTGTCGCTTCTGATCTCGCCGCTGGTCGGGTTTTGCCTGGCTGGGCTGCTGCTTCTGGTGATGAAGCTGCTGGTCAGGAACCGCGAGCTTTACGAGGCGCCGAAGTCGAGCGCCCCGCCGCCGCTGTGGATCCGGGCGCTGCTTATCTTCACCTGCACCGGCGTCAGCTTTGCCCACGGCTCCAATGACGGGCAAAAGGGCATGGGCCTCATCATGCTCATCCTGATCGGCGTGGTGCCGACCGCCTTCGCGCTGAACCGCACGCCGGATATCAATTATCTCGAAGCCTACAAATCGGCGGCGACGCAGGTCGAAACGGTACTCGGCAAATACGTCAAGCCCGGCGTCGCCGTGACCGACGCGGCGACCGTGGTCGGTGACGCCGTTCGCACCAAGACCTGGAAGGACGAGACCACGCCTGCGCTGCAGAGCTTCATCCACGACACTAGCGCAATGTTGTCGCCCTATCCGTCCGTGGAAAAGCTGCCGACAACGCTGGTCAGCAACGCCCGCAACAACATCTATCTTATCGGTGAAGCGCTGAAACTGATCGACAAGAAGAAGCTGCTGCCGATGGAGGCCGACGACCTGAAGGCGGTGACGACCTATCACAAGGCGGTCGACAACGCGACGAAGTTCATCCCGCTCTGGGTCAAGGTCGCCATCGCGCTGGCGCTCGGCCTCGGCACCATGGTCGGCTGGAAGCGCATCGTCGTCACCGTCGGCGAGAAGATCGGCAAAAGCCATCTGACCTACGGCCAGGGTGCGTCCGCAGAGCTTGTTGCAATGGCGACCATCGCATCGGCCGACTATCTCGGCCTGCCGGTCTCGACCACCCATGTGCTGTCGTCGGGCGTTGCCGGCACCATGGCGGCGAACGGCTCGGGCCTGCAATGGTCGACAGTGCGCAACATGCTGATGGCCTGGATACTGACCCTTCCGGTCTCCATCTGTCTTGCCTTCGTGCTGTTCGTCATCTTCCGCCAGATATTCTGAGCGGGGATAGGACTTGGCCAGAATGTCGCGGCGCCGGCTCCGGCGCCGCCCAGATCCTGAACGTGCATTGTCTCGGCGGCGGCCATGAATGACGCATCGCATCTGACATTGCTTGCCGCGGACGACCAGCATCATGCCCCCGGGCTGGTCTGGGCCTATCATGCCGCTCCCGGCAAAGCTCCCGAATCGCTGGCGCCCCGGGACACAGAGGCCGCGCTGGCCTCACTGGACGGCTGGGTCTGGCTGCATGTCGACCTTGTCGACCGGCGCGCCCATTCCTGGGTCAGCCATGCCTGCGCGCTGCCGGCGTCGGCTCATGCAATCCTCGAAGGACATGAGGACAGCCTGGTGCTGGCGCATGAGAATGGCGTCGTCCACGGCATTTCCGCCGACCTGCATGGCGAGATCGCCCATCAGTCGACGACCATCGGCAGATTGCATTTTGCGGTCTCGGAGCGGCTGCTGGTCACCGGCCGCCGCCATCCGCTCGCGGCGGTGGAGGAAGTGCACACCGCCCTTGCCGCGGGGCTGCGGCCCGCCACAGCATTCGAGCTGTTCGAAACGCTGGTCATGGCTTTTTGCAAGACCACCAGCCTGCGGCTCGCCGCGGCGACGAAGCGGCTCGATGCGGTCGAGGACCATCTCGTGACCGAGCGACTTGCCGACGAAAGACGACAGCTGAAGGATGTGCGCCGCCTTGCCGTATCCTTGCATCGGCCGATCTCGGCCCTGGCAGCACTTTTCCAGGATGAAGACCGTTCCGCCTGGAACCTTTCCGCCGGCGCACATGAAGTTCTGCGCCGGCTTGCTGCCCGCCTGGAACGGCTCGACCGGGAGGTCGTCATGATCAACGACCGGGCAAGGCTGCTGCAGGAGGAGCTTGCGGCCGAGCTTGCCGACGAATCGAACCGCAGCCTCAAGGCGCTGGCGGTGATGAGCCCGCTGCTTTTGCCGGGCACCCTGATCGTCGGCATATTCGGCATGAACACCGGCGGGCTGCCATTCACCGACAGCCCCAGCGGCTTCATCCTGACGATGCTGCTCGCGGTCGGCGCGACCGGCCTGTTCTACTGGCTTTTGCTGCGCGCCGGCGCCAAACTGCGGTTCTGAGGCCGGTCAGGCGCGCGGCGCGCTTTAAGTCGGATCTTCGCGGTGCAGGTCGTGGATGGCGACGCCCTCGACATTGGTCGGCAGTGTCAGCCATTGGCGATGGCGCAGCGTCCGCTGCGTGTCTTCCAGCCCCATCTCCCAATGCTCGCGCATCGAGGTGCCCGAGAATTCGTAATCCTTGGCGTGCCCCTCATAGCCTTTGTGCTGGTAGATCAGGTGGACGATGTTGACCACGCCGGCATCCGATAGTCCGCGATCAATTCCTGCTCCCCTTCTTTCAGTAACTCGACGGGGACGCGCTTCAGCGCATCGAGCAGCTTCATCTTCAGCGCATGGATGCGCTGGAAGTTGTCGGTATTCTGGCGTGTGCGGCTTGAATACATGATGTCCTTGTGCCGTGACAGAACATCGGCCATGCCGCGCGGCAAGGCGCCGCGGGCGCTGAACAAATCGACCTGAAACACCAGCGAACTGCGGTCCTCTTCCTGGTCGAGCAAATACTGCAGCGGCGTGTTGGAGACGATGCCGCCGTCCCAATAATGCTCACCTTCGATGAGGATCGACGGGAAGGCCGGCGGCAGCGCGCCGCTTGCCATGACGTGCTCCGGCCCGATGCGCACCTTCTCGGTGTCGAAATAGACGAAATTGCAGGTCCTGACATTGACCGCGCCGACGCTGAGCCGCTTCTTGCCGTCATTGAGCACGTCGAAATCGATCAGGCTCTCCAGCGTCTCTTTAAGCTCGACGGTGTCGTAGAAGCTGGTAGCGCCCTCGGTGCCTGGCTGCTCGAACCACGGATTGGGATGGCGCGGCTTGAAAAAGCCGGGCTGGCCCATCGTCATCGTCATCCACGAGCTGGTGCGGTTGCGGATGTCCCGGTAGACGTCGCCCTCCGGCGTATAGGCCCAGATCTTGCGCCCGGAGATTGTCTGCCAGAACTGCTCGAGCCGCTGCAGCCGGCGGCTCGGCTCGTTGCCGGCTATGATCGCTGCATTGATCGCACCGATCGACACGCCGGAGAACCAGGTCGGTTCGCAGCCGGCATCGGCCAACGCCTGGTACACCCCGGCCTGATAGGCGCCCAGCGCACCGCCGCCCTGGAACACCAGCGCGACGCGGTCGTACTGCGCCGAGATTTCCTCGATGGTGGCGACGGCCCTCTTGGTGTTGCGTTCAAGCACGGCTGAATGCCTCCAGATTTGGACTGACTGACCGCTCGCGTCCGGCGAGATAGTCGTAAACCACCTCGCCAAGGCCGAGCGTCAGGTCGGCGATGAAGTGAACCGCCGAGACGATCTCGAGCACTGGCAACCGCGCCACGTCGGCCATGACATGGGGCCTGAGATCGAGCGCCGCCGGCGCTGTCCAGGCCTCCTTCAACGTCACGTCGGTGAGGTGACAGCGCACCAACTCGCAAATGCGCGGCGTGCCGTCGACATGCGGGATGATCTTGATCAGGAAATTGGGCGCCGCGAGCGAGGCGAGAATCTGGCCGTGATCGGCCGGCCTGTGCTTGTAGCCCATCGTGCCGGTGGCGCACAGAACGCTGCCGTAATGCAAGGTGCCGACAACCACCTCGCCCTCATGCACGATCTTCGGGCTGGCAAGCTTCTTGGGAAAGCCCCAGAGCTCGCGTCCGCCGGCAATCGGTGCATCGTCGTCGAGAAACATCGAGTGGACATAGGTGCCATGCTGGCCCTGGAAGCGGACCGGGATGACCTGCCCGGTCTCGGTATAATCGCCGAAGCCGGTAGAATCCGGCATGCGGATGAACTCGTATTTGACCAGCGGCTCGTCGATTTCCAGCGGCGCCGGCACGACGGCCTCGAGGGCTTCGCGCGTCGTACGATAGGTGATGATGACGTATTCGCGGTCGAAGAAACGGTAGGGCCCGGGCGGGAAGGACGGGTTTGGTGAGCGGCATCGCATAGGCGCGCTTCACGACATCGGCGATTTCCAAGCTGCTCCCCCATGTACTGCAGGAATGACCGCGCGAGTGCGCACCGGTTATCTTGCACGGCACCATGACAACGCCGTGTCAGCCGCCAGCAGCTGAAGGCCGTTGGACTGCCACAGCGCTGTAATCGCGCCGACACACGGCGATGGCATGGTCATGCTGCGACGCACACCAGCATCGCCGTTCCCTCCTACCTTTCGCGAGATCATCATGGGTTTCCTGTCTTCCAAGAACGCCCTCGTCACCGGCTCGACCAGCGGCATCGGTCTGGCGATTGCCCGCGCCCTTGCCGCCGAAGGCGCCAACATCACCATCAACGGTCTCGGCGATGCGGCCGCCATCGAACAGGAGCGCGCCGGCATCGAAGCCGATTTCGGCGTCCAGTGCCGCTACTCCAGCGCCAACATGATGGACGGCGCGGCGGTGACTGCCATGGTCCGCGAGGCCGAGGAAGCCTTCGGCAGCCTCGACATCCTGGTCAACAATGCCGGCATCCAGCATGTCGCGCCGATCGAGGAATTTCCCGACGAAAAATGGGAAGCATCATCCGCATCAATTTGCTTGCGGCCTTCTATGCCATCAAGGCGGCGCTGCCCGGCATGAAGGCGCGCAAATGGGGCCGCATCATCAACACCGCGTCGGCACATGCGCTGGTCGCCTCGCCCTTCAAGTCCGCCTATGTGGCGGCCAAGCACGGCATATCTGGCCTGACAAAGACAGTGGCGTTGGAGACAGCGCAAGCCGGCATCACCGTCAATGCGATCGCACCTGGTTATGTCTGGACGCCGCTGGTCGAAAAGCAGATCCCCGACACCATTAAGGCACGCGGCATGACCGAGGAACAGGTCAAGCACGACGTGCTGCTCGCGGCCCAGCCGACCAAAGAATTTCGTCACCGTCGAGGAGCTTGCGGCACTGGCGCTGTTCCTGTGCTCGGATGCGGCCAAGCAGATCACCGGCACGACCTTGCCGATGGATGGCGGGTGGACGGCGCAATAGGCACTCTGGAGAGAGCCTGCCTACAAAGTACGCTGCAATGCTTTGAACCTGCGTCTCCGCGCCTCCGAAAATCGGTTCCGATTTTCGGGCCGATGCGCTAGAGCCTTTCGGGATTGAACCGTGCCTTTAACCCGGAAAGGCTCCCGCCGCTGCCCATGCCCCATCTTCCCGAGCATCTTCTCACCGGCTACCGCAATTTCATGAGTGGCCGCTATCTCACCGAAAGCGGGCGTTATCGCGCACTGGCCCGGGAAGGCCAGGCACCGGAAACTATGATCGTCGCGTGCTGCGATTCCCGCGCCGCGCCCGAAGCGATCTTCGATGCTGGGCCGGGCGAACTGTTCGTGCTGCGCAATGTCGGCAATCTGGTGCCGCCCTATGCGCCCGACGATCAGTTCCACTCGACATCGGCAGCGCTCGAATTTGCCGTGCAGAGCCTCAAGGTCAAGAACATCGTGGTGATGGGCCACGGCCGCTGCGGCGGCATCCGCGCGGCACTCGACACCACGGCCGCGCCGTTGTCGCCGGGTGATTTCATCGGCAAATGGATGAGCCTGATCGCGCCGGCGGCCGAGACCGTATCGTCCAGCACCTTCATGACCGCGACCGAGCGCCAGACCGCGCTGGAGCGCATATCGATCCGATATTCCATCGCCAATCTGCGTACCTTCCCTTGCGTCTCGATCCTCGAAGGCAAGGGGCGGCTATCGCTGCACGGCGCCTGGTTCGATATTTCGACCGGTGAGCTTTGGGTGATGAACAAGGAGACCGGCGATTTCGAGCGGCCGGAGACGGAGTAGGAGACAAGGGCATGGTGCGAATTCCGGTCGCGTTCGCGGCGGCAGCACTGCTGTGCTCGGCAGATTTCGCCCGCGCCGACGACAGCGCGATCATCGACCGCTGGTATTCGGCACTGCTCGTCGCCGACCGCACCGAATTGTCGGACCTGCTCGCCGACGACGTCC
This sequence comes from Mesorhizobium sp. M1399, assembly GCF_040317735.1. Taxonomy (NCBI): domain Bacteria; kingdom Pseudomonadati; phylum Pseudomonadota; class Alphaproteobacteria; order Hyphomicrobiales; family Phyllobacteriaceae; genus Mesorhizobium; species Mesorhizobium sp. M1399. The sequence goes on along the minus strand of NZ_JAMYKZ010000002.1, from coordinate 202,210 downwards.
GCATCAAGCTCGACGACCTCGGCGTCGTGCAAAGCAAGCAGGAATTCATCGCTTCGATCGCCGAGTGGCAAGGCGCCGTCGCCGGCGCCGAAATCCGCCACCGGATCGAGAAGACCGAGGGCGGCGTCACCACTGTGATCGCCTGCTATGATTTTCCCAGCAACGACATGCTGATGCAGGAGACCTTTGCGGTCGCCAACGACCAGATCACCGCCAGTTCGCAAGCCGCGATCGCGGAAAACTGCGACGGCTACTGAGGAAATCATGAACGGGGCGTGCTGTTGCGTGGAGCCGGCCGGCGTCCTACATCGGTGACGATCCGCCTCCTCCCGCCATCCAGCGAAAGTTTGCCCATGCCGTCCGCCGTCGACCTCGCCGCCCATCCGCTGACTGAATGGCAAGGGCCGCTCGGCCTGCCCGATTTCACGCGCATTGGCGAAGGTGATTTTTCTCCGGTGTTCGACGCCGCCCTGAAGACGCATGAGGCCGAGATCGAGGCGATTGCCGGCAACACCGGGACGCCGACCATCGACAATACACTTGCCGCGCTCGAACTCGCCGGCGAGGCTCTCGACCATGTCTCGTCGATCTTCTGGTGCCGCGCTGGCGCCCACACCAACGAGGCAATCCAGGCGCTGGAGCGCGACATTTCGCCGAAGATGTCGCGGCATTTCTCGGCGATCTCGATGAACGAGCGCCTCTTTGCCCGCATCGACGATCTCTATCAACGCCGCGAGACTCTGAAGCTCGATGCCGAAACGCTGCGCGTACTGGAAAAGACCTGGAAAAACTTCGTCCGCTCCGGTGCCAAGCTCGACGCCGAAGGCAAGAAGCGGCTGGCGTCGATCAACGAGGAATTGTCGTCGCTCGGCACCAATTTCGGCCAGAACCTGCTTGCCGACGAGCGCGACTGGGCGCTGTTCCTCGACGAGGCTGACCTTGCCGGCCTGCCGGAATTCCTGAAAAGCTCGATGGCGGAAGCCGCCGAGATGCGCGGCCAGAAGGGCCGCTACGCCGTCACCTTGTCGCGTTCGATCTACGAGCCGTTCTCGACCTTCTCAGAACGCCGAGACCTGCGCGAGACGGCGTTCCGCGCCTTCATCATGCGTGGCCAGAATGGCGGCGCCACCGACAACACGGACGTAGTGCGCGACATGCTGCGCCTGCGCGCCGAAAAGGCGAAGCTGCTCGGCTACGAATCATATGCCGCGTTGAAGCTCGACGACACAATGGCCAAGACGCCGGAGGCGGTGCATACGCTGCTCGACCCGGTTTGGAAAAAGGCATTGGAGAAGGCCGCCGCCGACCAGGCCGAATTGCAGCGGCTGGCGGCCGAGGCCGGCAGCAATGAAAAATTCGCCGCCTGGGACTGGCGCTTCTATCAGGAGAAGCTGCGCGCCGAGAAATTCGCTTTCGACGAGGCCGAACTGAAGCCGTATCTGCAGCTCGACCGCATCATCGACGCCTGTTTCGACGTGGCGACACGATTGTTCGGCATTTCTTTCGAGGAAAAGAAGGGCATTGCCACCTGGCATCCGGACGCACGTGTTTTCGTCGTGAAGAATGCCGACGGCAGCGAGCGCGGCCTTTTCCTCGCCGATTATTTCGCGCGACCCTCGAAACGCTCCGGCGCTTGGATGAGTGCACTCAAATCCGGCTATAAGCTTGGTCCTGGCTCGAAGCCGGTCATCTACAATATCATGAATTTCGCCAAGCCGCCGGCCGGCGAGGCCGCCTTGCTGTCGGTCGATGAAGCCAAGACGCTGTTCCACGAATTCGGTCATGCCCTGCACGGTATGCTGACCGACGTCACCTGGCCATCGGTCGCTGGCACCTCGGTCAGCCGCGATTTCGTCGAGCTGCCCTCGCAGCTCTACGAACACTGGCTGACGGTACCGGCGGTGCTGGAAAAACATGCGCTGCATGTCAAGACCGGCAAGCCGATGCCAAAGGCGCTGGTCGACAAGATGCTGGCGGCGCGCACCTTCGGCGCCGGCTTCGCCACGGTCGAGTTCACCGCCTCAGCCTTGGTCGACATGGCCTACCATGCGCGCCCGGAGGCGCCGCAAGAGCCGCTTCGTTTCGAAGCCGAAACGCTCGAAAGGCTCAATATGCCGGACACCATCGCGATGCGTCACCGCACTCCGCATTTCGGCCATATCTTTGCCGGCGATGGCTATTCGGCCGGCTATTATTCCTACATGTGGTCGGAAGTGCTCGACGCCGACGCCTTCGCCGCCTTCGAGGAAGCAGGCGATCCGTTCAACCCGGCGCTGGCCGAGCGGCTGCGCAAGAACATCTACGCCGCCGGCGGCTCGAAGGACCCCGAAGAACTCTACACCGCCTTCCGCGGCAAGATGCCTTCACCGGAAGCAATGATGGCCAAGCGCGGACTGGTCTAAGCCTTGCCCGGCCCTTCTCGGGCCGGCTCGGCCTCACCGGCCGCGGCTGTCTCGTTGAGGAAGCCGGCGATCCGCTCCGCCGTCTTGGTCGTGGCAAAGGAGAGCAATCGGCCGCGATGGACCACGGGCTCGCCGCTCTCATTGTCCCAGATATCGAACCGGCAGCTTGGGTTCGCTATGGCTTCGAAGCGGTCCTTCATATCGACAGCTCCGGTCATGGTGTCGCCACGGGTGCCAGAGATTGAGCGGTGCGCCCGACGGTACTCGCGCCTTGCTGCGTTTGCGTGAAGCAGACGCCGCGCTGCAGCATCGGCAGGATTGCTGCCGGCACGTCGGCAACAAGACATGCCGTCGACACGTGGCCGCTGAGAAACCCCGGCTCCTCGAGATGATCGAGCAGGTCGAGCCAGGGCGACCAGAAACCGAAGAAGTCGGCGACCCGGATCGGCTTGTCGTGCCGGTCGAGCTTGCGCCAGGTCATCACTTCGGCCAGTTCCTCGATGGTGCCGATTCCGCCCGGCAGCGCTACAAATGCATCCGCATAGTCGAACATCAGCCGCTTGCGCATGTGCATGTACGGAACCGCTATGATTTGGGCGACGCCGCGCGGCATCCGCATCCGCTCCAGAAGGAAGTGCGGCGCAATCGCGATCACCTCGCCGCCGGCGTCTGCCGCCGCGGAAGCCACGGCGCCCATCAACCCTTCACCGCCGCCGCCATAGACGAGGCGGATGCCGGCACTGCCGATTTCGCGGCCCAGCGCCGCGGCCGCTTGCGCGAGGCGCCGGTCGTTGCCGGCGCGGGCGCCGCCGAACACGCAGACGGTGCCGATACGGGTCTGCGTCGGATAGAACAGCCCCTCCAGGGAAGGCGCATCGTCGTCATTGAAAATTCCGAACATGGCTCTGTCTCCATTTGGCTTCAGTTGAACGATGGTCCTGCGGGCGCGGCTCTAGTCGCCCTGCCCCGCCGCGGCGGAACGGGTTGGTGGGCTTTCGCCGGCGTCGGCAAACAGCAGAAGGTCGGCCCTCGCCCACAGCGCGTAGCAGGCGAGCAATGTCAGCGGCGCGGTGACAAGGGCGGGTGAGGCCCCCGACCACACTTCAGGCACGGCGGAGCCGGCCGAAAGGGCTGCCGCCAATGCCGCAGGCAGGCGGCTGGCCAACACTGCGCTGCGGAACGGATCGGGCCACCTGGCCGGCCAACCGGGCACAATCATGCCGGACACGGCGCTGCCGAATTTTCCCAACGCATGCAGCAGTCCGGCAGTCGCAGCCAGCACCGGTTGGCCGAGCAGGAACAGCGCTACGCCGAGCCCGATCGCGCCGAGCCCCGACAGGAGATCGGCGCGCCGGTTAAGCGCCGGATCGGGGACATCGCGGCCAGCCCAGGCGCGGTGATAGACTTCGCCGCTGCAGAAGAAGATCGACGTCGCCAGCGTCAACGCCACGGCGCTGCCGCTGCCGGCAAAATAGTCGAACAGGGTGCCGGCACCCCATTCAGGGCCGGTGGCGAGCTGCATCGCCACGCCCATTGCCAGCCCCAGCGCGTTGCCAAGATTGTAGTAGCCGCCCGGACCGGAAATGCGCGCCCGGATGGCAGCCGCAAATCGCGACACCGCCCGGGCGGTCCGACTGGGGCCGGCAGATTTCGGTTTTAAGTCGATAATCGACGGCTCGAAGGAGAGGCGATCGACCAGCCCGGAGGCATCACGCCAGCTGGCCGGCGCGTCGTTCCAGATTGAAAGCGCGAAATGCCGGCCGAACGGCGCACGGTCGTTGTCGAATTGCATTGGATCCTCCTTTTCAGCTGCGGTGGCATTTGACGGCACGATGAGCGGGCGTTTGCTACGGGCGGTCATGGCGAGACGAGCCCCACGGCCATGACCAATGCGACGGTGGACAGGATGAGCCCGGAGATGAGATCGAAGATGCGCAGGCTGGCACGGCTGCGCAGCAGCGGCGCCAAGAGGCCGCCGCCGAGCGCATAGCCGTAACAGCCGAGCGCCGACATCAGGATCAGCGTCACCATGAATTCGAGCTGCGTACCACTCGCAGCGAAAGACTGGCCGAACGCCGCCGGCACGAACAGCCGCTCGACGTAGGTCAGCGGGTTCATCCCGACCACGCCCATGACGCGGGCTACGCAGGAGCGGCTGGTCTCGGCCTTGCCGGAGCGGTCCTCGGCCTCGCCGACGGCCAATGCTGCACGAAAGGATTTCACCGCAAACCAGGAGACCGCCGCCAGGCCAAGCCAGGAGAGCGCCGTTCCGAGTGAGGGATCGAGGCCGGCGATCGAGCTGCCGAGCATATAGGAGATGGCGATCAGGGCGACATAGGTCGCCCACACCAGGCTCGCCACGAACATCACCCGCCCGCGCAGCAAGCCTTCCCTGATCATCATCAGGTTGTTCGGCCCTATCGAGGCCATCGAGGCCATGCCGAGCGCAAGCCCAGCCTGGAATCCGCTCGCGTCGGCAAAGCTCATGGAGCTCCCTCCAGCGATGATATGACGGGATCGGCCGGATTCGCCGGCCCGGGCGAGGTGACGAGATAGAGGATGGTGCCGAGCATCATCATCGCGCCGAGAGCCCCCATGGGCGAGATCCGCTCACCGAGAAAAAGGGCGGCGCCAGTCGCGCCGAACAGGCTTTCGGCGCTGACGATCACCGCTGCGTGGCTGGCAGAGGTAAAGCGCTGGGCAACGGTCTGGATGCCGAAGCCGGCGGCAGTCGAGAACACGCCGAGCACAAGCAGTTGCGGCCAGGCATCGAGTGCCGTCGCGACCGACAAATTGCCATGCGAGAGGGCTAGCGGCAGGGTGACCGCCGCAGTGCCGAGGAACTGCGCCGCCATGGTGGCAAACGGGCGCCCATGGGTTTGCATGTGGCGGCCGAGCTCGACCGTCCACAATGCATAGCATGCGGCCGACAGCACCACCGTCGTGTCGCTGCCATTGAAGCCGGCGATGCCGCCAGACAATAGCAGCGCGCCGATCAGGGTCATGCCGGCGGCAAACCCGACCGTCGCGGTCAGCCGCTCCCCGACCAGAACCCACGCTGCAACCGGCGTCATCACGGTCGCGGTGCTGATCAGGAAGCTGGCATTGGTGACCGAGGTGCCGAGATAGGCAATCTGCTGCAGAACGATCGAAATGGCGAATAGCGCGCCGACCCTTGCCAAGCTGGCGCGAAAACCTTTGGTCTTCGCTACCCGGCTTTCTCCAATCATCAGCGGCAGCACCAGAAGTCCGGCGATCAGGCAGCGCATGCCGGCCGCGCTCAGCGGGTCGAGATATCCGAGCACAGTCTTCTGCGAGACATTGCCGAAACCCCACAAAGCGGCGGCAAGCAGGAGAAGCAGGTTGGCGTGAAGCTTCGACATCGGCTCTTCCCCCTAGAGCCGATTGCAGGCATGTGCCGATTCAAGCTGTTTGCGAGAGCCTGGCGGGCTTCGGCCGGCACGCCCTGAAGACGCGCTGGAACTGCGCTTGCAGGCTGCCGGTGGTGCTGTGTGCCGGCTGCGCTGAGAACCTTTGGAACCGCTCTGCGCGCTCGGTCCGGCGTCGCGGATTTTGTCTCGAAGTGCTGAAGTAGCCGCCATTTCAAACCCCCGCCGCCTGATCGATGGACACAGGCGAAGGGCCTGCGGCAATCGACTTTTATCGACGGGGTGAGGTTCCGATAACGTGGCTTACGGATGGCTTACGGGGCGTTTTTCGAGGTGGTCATGGTGCCGAAGCGACGCTCAGCGCAGCAAGGTTAGGGGGTCGTTCGGAAGGTTGGAGAAGGAGGCAACGCCCTCTGGCCTGCCGGACGAGCGACCTGAGAGGCTGATCTTTGCCGCCCGATGCCTAACGCGTTCGTAAACGCCGGTCGATGGCCGCAAGTCGCGAGCGGCCTTCTCTCGGCGTCGCGAAATCGCCCCTGCCCGAGTAAGCTTGCGCAAGCGGAACAGCGCCCAAGGCCGCTGTCTTCGGCATGCAACCAGGCAAGGGGATTCGAAAAATCCGCTGGTGGAGCTGAGGAGGATCGAACTCCTGACCTCGTCATTGCGAACGACGCGCTCTCCCAGCTGAGCTACAGCCCCGTCCAGCGGATGGGGCTTTTATCGGCCGCTGAGGTTTCCTGTCAAGGCTGTGCGTGTCGCCGAATTCTCGTCTGCCGCTGGTCCGGCTTCGCCATGCGGCAGAGGCGGCTCTTGCCGCTTTCCCCTGCAGTGGCTACATGTCGGGCGTTCGCAAGGAGCAACCGATGATCGCAGTCTTTTACACGCTGCATGCCGCGATTAATATCTATTGGTATATTGTGATTGGCGCGGCTATCTTCTCTTGGCTTTACGCCTTTAACGTCGTCAATTCGCGTAACCAGCTTGTCGACTCGATCGGCAACATGCTCTATCGACTGACCGAGCCGGCATTGCGGCCGATCCGCCGCATTCTCCCGGACCTTGGCGGCATCGATATCTCGCCGATCATCCTGTTGCTGGCGCTGACATTTATCAGCGTTTTCCTAGACACGACGGTTCAGCCGATGTTCGGTATCGGATCGATGTGAGTCACGGGACGAACCGTTTCTTTCGACTTCGCGCCGACGGCATCGACCTGTTCGTCCGGCTGACGCCGAAATCAGCGATGGACAGGCTGGAAGGCATCGAGACATCGGCGGATGGGCGAAGCTATTTAAAAGCCCGTGTCCGCGCCGTGCCGGAAAACGGGGCCGCCAATCGAGCGCTGGAAAGGCTGGTCGCCAAGGCGCTTGACGTACCCGCATCAGCCGTCTCGGTCGTCGCCGGCGGCACCGCGCGACTGAAGACGCTGCGCGTGCTTGGCGATCCCGCGGCGCTGACCAAACGCATCGATACGCCCGGCACGCCTGCGCCATGATCTCGGCTCGCTCACCGAGCCCGGCAGAAAAAAGGCCGGGCTGCAAGCCCGGCCAGATGTGAAGGTCGAAAACCTTCAGAGGGGAACGCGCCGGACGAATGGGAGGAAACATCCGACGCCGATTGCATATGGGTTGGCGTCGATGACGTTTCAATGAGGTTGGGGGAACCACCTTCGCGATCAGGCTTTTAAACATTTCGACTATCTGATCAGCAGCTCGACGAGGTCGATCCGTCCTATCGCGACCGATGCGGCAGGACACGCACCGCAACCCCGACCGGAAGCTCAATATGACCACTATTCGAGTCCTATTCTTCGATGTTCTGGGAACCGTCGTTGACTGGCGCAGCGGTATCGCAAGGGAGGCCGGCGCCTTCCTCGCGCGAAATGGTGCACAGCAGGTCGATCCCGGTGAATTCGCCGATGCATGGGCGTTGCGTTATGACGCCTCGACCGAAGCGGTGCGGACAGGGCACCGGCCTTTCGTTTCACTCGACGGGATAAACCGGGAGAATCTGGACGCCGCTCTCGTCCAGTTCGGGCTGACCCCATCCGAGCTGCCGGCCGCCGAAGTTGAGGAACTCAATCTCGCCTGGCATCGGCTGGAGCCGTGGCCCGATTCGCTGAAAGGCCTTGCGAGGCTGAGGGAACGCTTCATCATCGCGCCGTTGTCCGGGGGCAATACCCGGCTGTTACTGGATATTGCCAAGCGCGCCGGCCTGCCTTGGGACACCGTCCTTGGCTCGGATGTGTTCGGCACCTACAAGCCTGCGCCACAGGCTTATCTCCGCGCAGTGGAGATCCTGGGGGTGCGACCTTCGGAGGCCGTGTTAGTCGCCGCGCATAACGACGACCTGGCTGCGGCACGAAGGTGCGGTATCGGAACCGCTTTTGTTGCTCGGCCGAGAGAGCATGGTCCGGCGCAGACGACCGATCTCTCGCCTCTTGAGAGCTGGGACTTTGTGGCCGACGACCTTGTCCATCTCGCCCAAGTTCTCGCGTAGGCACAGGGCAAAAAACCTAAGCGATGTCGTCGCGGATGCAGGCCTTCAGATGACCCTCGGCTGTCGCCCTCAGCGGCGGCACAGCCCCGGCGCAAGCCTCCAGCGCAAACGGGCAACGGGTCCGGAAAACACAGCCCGACGGCGGGTTTGCCGGGCTGGGAATATCGCCCTTGAGCACCTGCCGGTCTTGCCTGGCCAACGGATCGAGCGACGGAATGGCCGACAGCAGCGCGCGCGTATAGGGATGCTGCGGCCGGGCATAGAGCTCGGCCGCCGGCGCAACCTCCATGATGCGCCCGAGATAGAGCACGATGACCGTGTCGCAGATGTACTCGACCACGGCCAGATCGTGCGAAATGAACAGCATGGTCAGCCCAAGCCGGAGCTGCAGGTCGCGCAACAAATTGATGATTTGGGCCTGGATCGAGACGTCGAGCGCCGAGACCGGCTCGTCGGCGACAATGAATTCCGGCTCGAGCGTCAGCGCCCGGGCGATGCCGATGCGCTGGCGCTGGCCGCCCGAGAATTCATGGGCGTAGCGATCATAGGCGTCGACCGGCAACTCGACCGCGGCAAGTGCCTTCTCGGCCTTCGCCCGCCGCTCGGATTTCCTGCCAATGCCTTGAATGTCCAAGCCTTCGGTGAGGATCTGCCCGATCGTCATGCGCGGCGACAGGCTGGCGAAGGGATCCTGGAAAATATACTGCATCTTGCGGCGCTGGCGGCGCAACTGGGCGGCACCCAGCCTGGTGATGTCGGTGCCGCCATAGCTGATCTGGCCGGATGTCGGCTCGATCAGACGCAGCACCGAGCGGCCGATCGTGGTCTTGCCGGAGCCGGATTCGCCGACCAGCCCGACCACCTGACCACGCCTGACCTCGAACGAAATATCCTCCAGTGCCCTGACGATGGGGCCGCGCGAAAACGCGGTCGGCGCAAAATGCTTGGTCAGGTTTTTGACCGATAGGAACGGGGCGCCCTCCATCAGAGCTCCTCCCAGCGCAGGCAGCGGCTTTGCTGGGTCGGCGTCGCCGCAAACAATGGCGGCACCGCGGCGCGGCAGGCAGTGATAGCCATCGGGCAGCGCGGCGCGAAGGAACAGCCCTTGGGCAGCAAGGCGAGCGACGGAACATTTCCGGCAATGGTCGGCAGCGGCGTCCCCGCTATCTTCAGCGCCGTGGCCTCGCCGAGCCTCGGCACCGAGCGCATCAACCCCGCCGTATAGGGATGACGCGGGCGGGTGAACACTTCGCTCACCGGACCTGTTTCGACGATACGCCCGGCATACATCACCGCTACCCGGTCGGCAATTTCGGCTACGACGCCGAGATTGTGAGTGACGAACAGGATGCCCATGCCGCGCTGCGCCTGCAGCTCGGCCAAAAGATCGAGAATCTGGGCCTGGATTGTGACGTCCAGCGCGGTTGTCGGCTCATCGGCGATCAGCAAGCCTGGATCGCAGGACAGGGCCATGGCGATAGTGGCGCGCTGGCGCATCCCGCCCGACAGCTCGTGCGGATACTGTCGCGCCCGCCGCTTCGGATCGGGAATGCCGACCTGCTCCAGCAGCCGCACCGCGTCTGCTTCTGCCTCGCGATGCGATTTGCCGAGATGGATGCGGATCGGCTCGGCAATCTGCTCGCCGATCGTGTAGACCGGGTTGAGGCTGGCCATCGGCTCCTGGAACACCATGCCGATCTCGTTGCCGCGTATCTTGCGCAGCGACTCGGCATCGAGGCTGGTCAGCTCGGTGACCGTGCCGTTCTTGCGCCGCAGCGCGATCGACCCCTCAGCGATATGCCCGACCCTTTTCGGCAACAGGCCGATGATCGACAGGCTGGTGACGGATTTGCCGGATCCGGATTCGCCGACGAGCGCCACCGTCTCGCCGGAGCCGATCGTCAGGTCGACATCCGTTACCGCCGCGATGTCGCGCCCCGCAATGCGGAACACCGCGCGCAGGCCGGAAATCGAGAGTATCGGCGCGACACTCAGCGGAGCAGCCCCACGTCGCGAAGGATCATGTCGATCTTTGCGGTTTCCTCCCCGTTCAGACTGCGTTGCGGCCGCGCCATGGTGTTCGAGGCGATGATGCCGAGGCTCTTCATCGCTGCCTTGAAGGCGCCGACGCCGGCCGAGCCGGCGCTTGTCCTGCCGAGCGAGATCCAGACGATCTCGAACAGTTTCAACAATCGCTCCTGCTCTAGCCGTGCTTCGGCATGCTGGCCGGCCTGCGTCAGCTTCCACAGCCTGACGTAACCATGCGGGTCGACATTGGCGAGGCCCGGCACGACGCCATGCGCGCCCATGGCCAGCACACTGTCGACCAGGATCTCGGAGCCGGTCATGCCGAAGAAACCCGGATCGTCGGCCATATCCTTGAGCACGTAACGCAGATTGCCGTCATCGCCGCTGGAATCCTTGATGCCCGCGATGGCGCCTTCCCTGGCGAGGCCGACCGTGGTCTTGCGCTCCAGCTTGACGTGAACGCAGACCGGGATGTCGTAGGCGATGACGGGAATGTCGATCGCATCCTTGATATAGCGGAAGTGGTCGCCGATCTCCGGCTGGCTGGTGCGGGTATAAAACGGCGCGGTGACAACAATAGCGTCGACGCCGGCCGATCTGGCGATGCGTGCGTGGTTGATGACACGATCGGTCGTCGGGTCGATGACCCCAGCGAAGATCGGAACCCGGCCGTTATTGACCTTGACTGCATGCTCGAGGATGGCCCTGCGGCCTGCCTCGTCGTGGAAGACCACCTCGCTGGTCGAGCCGAGCACGAACAGCCCGTGGACACCGCCGTCGAGCAGGTTCTCGATGGTGCGGGTGAACGACGGGAAGTCGATGCTGAAATCGGCATTGAGCGGGGTGACGACAGGTGGCACGACGCCGGTAAACAGGGGCATTTTGATGAACCTTTGAGGTCAGTTGAGATCGGAGCGAGGATCGAATGCATCGCGCAAGCCGTCGCCGATGAAATTGATGGCGAGGACGGTGAGCACCAGTGCGGCGCCCGGGAACATCCATTGCCACGGGTAATTTTCCAGCACGACGGTGGAGCGGGCGAGATTGAGCATGTTGCCCCAGCTGGCTTCTGGCGGTGCGATGCCAAGGCCGAGAAAGGACAGGCCGGCCTCGAGCAGGATAGCGTTGGCGATCTGCAAGGTGGCGTAGACGACCAGGATATCGATGCAGTTGGGCAGGCCATGCCGGAACAGCAGATGCGGCAGCCCCGCGCCCATGCCCCGGGCCGCAACGACGAAATCGCGCTCGCGCAGTTCGAGCAGCCGGGCGCGCACCATGCGCGACAGCACTGGCCAGGAGAGCAGCGAGATCACCAATATGGTCGGGGCGATGCCGGTGCCGGCAATCGAAGCCAGCACCAGCAGGAAGATCACCGGCGGCAGCGTCATCGCCAGATCGACGAAGCGCATCACCGTGCCGTCGACGAGACGCCCGCCAAAGCTGGCGACGGCGCCGACCAGGAAGCCGATGACGGTCGAAATGGCGACCGAGCAGACGGCAACCAGCAATGAGATCCGCCCGCCTTGCAGCAACCGGGCCATGACGTCACGCCCGACGCCGTCGCTGCCCAGCCAATGAATGGCCGACGGGGCCTTGTTCATCGCCCTGAGGTCGATGGCGTTCGGGCCGAACGGCCACCACAGAGGATAGGTCGAAACCGCCAGCAGGATGGGAATGACGATCAAAAGCCCGGCGCGCGCCGCGCGGTTTTCAAAAAAGCGGTCGAGCGCGCGGCGAAGCGGGCCTTTGGTCTGTGGCGCGGCTGTCCGGTCGGCTGTCGGGTCCGGCGCGGTGATTGCCATCACGCCACCTGAATGCGCGGGTCTACGACGGCATAGACGACGTCGGTCAGGAGATTGACCAGGATGACGCAAACGCCGATCACCAGGGTTGCGCCCATGATCACCGGGTAATCGCGGGTGCCGACGGCATTGACCAGAAGCAGCCCCATGCCCGGCCAGTTGAACACGCTTTCCAGGAAAATGGCGCCGCCGATGGCGATGCCCACGGTCGAGCCGATCAGGGTGATGACCGGCAAAAGCGCGTTGCGGGTGGCGTGCTTGATGATCACCCAGAACTCGCGCACGCCCTTGGCACGCGCCGTCCGCACGTAATCCTGGTTGAGCACTTCCAGCAGCGAAGCGCGCATGTAGCGCATGATCAGCGCGGCATGGCCGATCGATAGCAGGCAGGCGGGCAGGATGAGGTGCGCAAGCACATCCGTCATCGAGAACGGCGCGCCCGCCGTCTGCATGCCGCCGGACGGCGCCCAGCGCAGCAATACCGAGAATAAATAGAGACCAAGCAGCGCCGTCAGGAAAGCTGGGCTGGAGATACCGATAAACGACAGCACCGACAGCGCGATGTCGGACGGTTCGTTACGGCGCACCGCACTGAAAATGCCGGCGGAAATGCCGAGCACGATGGCGATCGCCAGGCCCGTGCCCATCAGCAGCGCCGTCGGGCCGATGCGTTCCATGACCAGTGGCAGCACGGCAACGCCGCTGCGCTGGATCGAATAGCCGAAATCACCGCTCAGCGCCGCGCGCAGCCAGGCGAGATATTGCACGGGAAGCGGCCGATCGAGCCCGAGCCGTTCGCGCAGGCCCTCGAGGTCGGAAGCCGACATGGGGACCGACGGGTTGATATAGGCGTCGATCGGATCGCCCGGCGCCAGCCGCAGCAGGATGAAGATCAGGATGCTGAGCGCGACCAGCATCAGCAATCCTGTGGCACTGCGGCGGGCAATGAAGCTCAACATTGGCTATCCGTGGCGACGGCAGGCGGCGCCAAAGTGGTTCCGCCTGCTCGCTTGGTTGCGGAGTTCTTACGGGATGTCCCAGCGCTCGGGGTGAGCTGCATAAGGACCGCCGCCCGGCGCCGGCGTCCAGACGAAGTCACGCAGCTTGTTGGAGGCCACGCCATAGCGGTTGGCCACCCACAACGTCGCCCAGGGCAGGTCCTTGTTCATGACCTTGCAGACCTCCTGCCAGGATTGATCGAGCTTGGCCGGATCGGTTTGACCGAGCGCGGCGTCCAATGCAGTGCTCAGATCATCGAACTCGATGCGCATGGTGTTGAAGCCTGCCGGCGGAATCTGCGACTTGTTGAGGCCGGGATTGAGGCCGGCCGGGTTGGGGCCGTTCTGCAGGCCGGCATAAACCATCGGAAATGCATTCCAGTCCGGCGTGCCTTGCTTGTAGACGATGCCATTGTAGGTCGGCGTATCGACGACGCGCGGCACCACATTGATGCCGACCTCGGCCAGCATCGACTGGACAGCGGCCATCACATTGGCGGCTTGCGGCGAGCCGTAATAGGTCAGCAAGGTGATCGGCTTGTCGCCATTGATCTTGTCCCAGCCCGCCTCGGTCAGCAGCGCCTTGGCCTTTGCCGGATCGTAGGCATAGGGTTCGAGGTCTGCCGGAACGAGATGCGGCGCGACATAGCCGCAATTGGCTGGCTTGGCGGCACCGCCGTAGAGGCTGTCGATGATGGCGTTGCGATCGATCGCATACATAATCGCCTGGCGGACACGGATATCCCTAAACAGGTCGACCTTCTGGTTCAGGCCGACATAGTTGACCACGTACGAGGCACCTTCGATCACCTTGAAATTGCTGTCGCTCTTGAAGGATGCCGCATCGTCGGGCTCGACATAGGTGAACTGGATCTCGCCGGCGCGGAGCGCGGCGACGGCCGCCGCCGGCGACTCGAAATAGCGGTTGATGAGCACGTCTACCTTCGGCTTGCCGCTGCGATAGTCGTCATCGGCTGCCAGTTCGACATATTGGTCGGTCACGTAGCGCTTGAACTTGAACGGGCCGGTGCCAACCGGAGCGGTCGACCACCAGGTGCTTGTCGCCAGTGATTCCGGCGGCAGAGCGGCCAGGGCATGCTCCGGCAGGATCATTAGCTGCGAGAGGATGGATAGAAACGAGCCGTTCGGTTTCGATAGCTTCACCACTGCGGTGTGGTCATCCGGTGCATCGACCGAGGCGATGTTGGCGAGGCGGGCGGCAAACAGGCTGCCGGAGGCCTTGTTCTTGGCAAGCTCCAGGGTGAACTTGACGTCCTTCGAGGTGAACGGTTTGCCGTCATGCCAGGTCTCGTTGACCAGGTTGAACGTATAGCTCAGCTGGTCGTCGCTGATCTTGTAGTCCTTGGCGAGATCGCCTTCGATATCGGTTAGCCCGGCATTGTAGATGACCAGCGGTTCAAAATATGTGCTGAGCCAGGTGTAGCCGCCGGTCGCGACCAGCGGGTTGAAGTTCTTGGGAAAACCGCCGGGGCCGACGTCGAAGCCGCCCGCAATGGTCTTGGCGCTTTGTGCCTGGACATTGGTCAATGGGGCAATGCTGGCGAGCAGCAGCCCGGCGACTGAGAATGCGATAGTCCTGATGCGCATGGTTTCCTCCCTTGGCATAGTCAGGTTGTTCTTCAGCTTGCTCGGTTTTTGGCGATAACCTGCTGGATTCCCCGGTAATGGTCGTCGAGCCGCCGACGCGCCTGGTCGACATCCTTGGCGGCGACAGCCTCGACGATCTCGTGATGGTCGCGCCATGTCGCCAGCGGCGTCGGATTATCGAGATTGGTGAAATTCGAGGCCTTGTTGAACGCCGTCCAGAAGATGTCGATCAGTGCGCTCAGCATGTGATTGTTCTGGCAGCGGAACAGCAGCTGGTGGAATTGCTGGTCCTCTTCGGCGAAGCTCTCATGGAGCTCGGCACGTTGCCGCATGCGCTCGGTCAACTGGCGCAGCGCCTCGATATCCTCGGCACTGATCATCTCGATCGTCTTGGCGATGAGGCCGGTTTCCAGCACGCGGCGGATTTCGCGCAGCTCTTCGACATCGCGCAGCGAATCCTGCAAACCGTATGCCAGGTTATCCAGCAGCGGCTTGAACGAGAACTCCTTGACGAAGACGCCGATGCCGCGCCGCGTCTCCAGGATGCCGATCGATTCCAGCGCCTTGATGGCTTCCCGCACGGAGTTGCGGCCGACGCCGAGCCGCTGCGCCAGGAACGTTTCCGGCGGCAAGGGATCGCCTGCCTTGAGCTGGTTGATTTCGATATAGGCCCTGAGGCTTTCCTGCACGGTGACGTGAAGAAGCGGCGGTCTGCTCAACGGTTCGATCGACTTCAGTTCCGCCATCCCACTGCTTTCATCATCCGCCGGATTAGCCTGCCCGCTTGTCGTATAGCTACTTGTAGGATATCCTGCAAGCCCATAACAAACCTGCTGCCTTCGAATGAAGATTACCCTCGCCGGCTCGAGCCACTGGCACGCCGAAATGCACCTCGACGCCGCACGCTTTTACGGTGCGGAGATCGCCGGCATCTGGGACGAGGATCCTGGCCAAGCGCATGGGTTCGCCGCGCACCACGATCTGCCGTTTATCAAAGATTTCACGGAAATACTCTCCAGCCCGCCGGATGCGATCCTGTTGATGGGGCACCCTTCGATGGTGCCGGCGCGGGCACGCGCGATCATCGCAGCAGGGATACCGCTGATCCTGGAGAAGCCGGCGGCCAGCCATACGAGGGAACTGATGGCGCTGCGCGAGCTTGCCAGGCAGCACCAGGCTTTTGTCGCTGTTCCCCTGCCCAACCGTTTCGGGCCGGCCGTTGCCGGCTTTGAACGGCTGCGCCGGCAAGGTCGCGCCGGGCCGGTGGCGCATTGCCAGTTCCGGCTGGTCAACGGCCCGCCGCAACGCTACATCGCCGACGGTGTCGCCTGGGTCGTCGATCCGGCGGTTGGCGGCGGGGGTGCGTTGAGGAATCTCGGCATACACGGCGTCGACGCGGCACTCAGCCTCGCAACCGGCAAGCTCGGCCTGAAAAGCGTTTCGATCGCGAACCGCATTCATCCCGGCCCGGTCGAGGACCATGCGCTGCTGGTGCTGGAAGACGAGGCCGGCGCGGTGTTCATCGTCGAGGCCGGTTACACCTTTGCCTCGATGCGCCCCGGCGGTGACTTCGAGTGGCGTATCGTCAGTGCCAATGCCACCCTCATCGATCATGGCGACCATGCCACCTGCGCAACGCTCGACGATGCGGCCGTTACCGATTTGCCGGTCGAACTGCCGGCAACGCGCTATCGTCTGTTCATGCGCGATACGCTTGACCGGCTGGCCAGAAAGGCGCCTCCGCCGGTGTCCATCGAGGATTATGTTGCGGCGATGTCTCTGATCGACGCCGCTTATGAAAAGGCAGGATCATGATTGGAATAGGAATTATCGGCGCCGGCGATTTCGGCGCAGCCCATGCGCGGGCAATCCGTGAGGTGGGAGGCATTCGTCTCGTCGCCGCCTCTCGTGGAAATGCCGATGCGCTGCAGCGCTTCACCGCCGAATATGGCGGCTGCGGCTACACTGATTGGCGCAAGCTGCTGGACGACAAGGAGGTCGACGCGGTCCTCATTGCCACCCCGCACCATCTCCATGCCGAAATGGCCATCGGCGCAGCAAACGCCGGCAAGCACATCCTGCTCGAAAAGCCGATGGCGCCGACGGCGGCTGCCTGCGACGCGATCAACGCCGCCGTAACCGATAGCGGCGTCAAGCTGATGGTCGCCCATCTCATGCATTTCGCCCTGCCCTGCATGGCAGCCAGGCAGAAGCTGGAGCAAGGAGAGCTCGGCCGGCCGCTCATCGGATCGAGCTGGATCATCAAGCTATGGATGGAGCACAATCGCCGCGACTGGCATCTGCGCAAGTCGACCGGCGGCGGCATGCTGTTGACGGCCGGCATCCACGCGCTCGACCGCCTGGTCTGGCTGATGGATGACGATGTCGTGTCGGTGAGCGGCATGCTCGGCGCCAAGTTCCATGACCAGGAAGCAGACGACAGCGCCTTGCTTGGGCTGCGCTTCGCCGGCGGCGGCATCGGCCAGGTGCAGAGCATCGGCTATCGCACCGGCGCTACCACCTACGCCATGGATCTGGTCTGCGAGCAGGGAACGCTGCGCATCGACATGGACCGGGGCACGATGCTTGGACGCGATACGGTCTGGACCGAGTTGCCCGGTTCCTTTGAGCCGAACTGGATGCACAACGCGCTGGTGCGCGAATGGAGCGCGATGCGCGATGCCATTGCCGACGACACGCCGGTGCCGGTCGACGGTCTCTATGCACGCAAGATCATCGGCATTATCGAG
Organism: Mesorhizobium sp. M1399; assembly: GCF_040317735.1. Taxonomy (NCBI): domain Bacteria; kingdom Pseudomonadati; phylum Pseudomonadota; class Alphaproteobacteria; order Hyphomicrobiales; family Phyllobacteriaceae; genus Mesorhizobium; species Mesorhizobium sp. M1399. The sequence continues at coordinate 184,734 of NZ_JAMYKZ010000002.1, read as the reverse complement.
GCTGCCTTCGCGTCGAACGAAACCCGCCACGAACACGAGATCGCCGGTGCACGCTGACCTCGACGACCATCTGGCCCGCTTGCCCGCACACGCACCGCGCGGCGTCTGGGGCGCGGTGATGCTGGCCATCGACGATCGCGGAGCGATCGACTGGCAGGCGACGGAAGAGACGATCGCCCGGCTCTGCGCCTCAGGCGTCGACGGCGTCTATTCCAATGGCACGGCCTGCGAATTCCATTGCCAGACCGAACCCGAATTCGACCGGCTTTGTGAGCTGGTTGCCGAAATAGCCGGCGGCGCGCGCCTTCCTTTCCAGATCGGCATCAGCCAGTCCAATCCGCGCGTCGCACTGGAGCGGCTGACGCGGGTCTCGGCGTTTGGCCCGGCGGCGGTGCAATTCACGCTGCCCGACTGGTGGCCGCCCAGCGACGACGAGGTCATGCGGTTCGCCGGCGGCCTCTGCGAGGCTGCGCCTGACACGCCGCTGGTGCTTTACAACCCGCCGCACGCCAAGCGGCGCCTGACGCTCGACGGCATCGCCAGGCTGCGTGCGGCCATGCCGTCGCTGGTCGGCGCCAAGCTGCCGGGCGGCGACGCCGGCTGGTATGCCGATATGCGCCGCCAACTGGACGGATTTTCCGTCTTCGTCCCCGGCCATACGCTGGCAACAGGCTATGCCGGGGGAGCCCATGGCAGCTATTCCAATGTTGCCTGCCTCAACCCGAAGGGCGCGGTGCAGTGGTGGCGGATGATCCGTACCGATTTGGTCGCCGCTGCCGAGGTCGAGGCCCGCATACAGGCCTTCCTCGCCGCACATGTCCTACCGTTTCGCACCCGTTACAATGTCGGTGATGCAGCACTCGACAAGGCGATGGCGGCGGCCGGCGGCTGGGCGCCGCTCGGCCCGCGACTGCTCTGGCCCTACAGCTCCGTTCCCGATCAGGAAATCCCGACGCTGGCCAGGGCCGCTCACGCGGCTTTCCCGGAATGGTGGTAGGATCCGTCAGCCAAGGTGCGTGACGACGGCGGCTCTTCAGCACTCGGCTCGCAGGCCCGGTATCGCGCGTGACACAAACGTCCCCGATGCAGGGGCATCCGCCTCGCGCCGTGCCAGTGAGTTGCGCAGCAGTGCGATCGCCTCGCGGCCGGCAGTCGCAATCTCGCGCGGCCTGTCGACGCCGACGATCATGAACTCCTTGATCCCCAAAGCGGCGTAGGAAAGCAGCGACAGCGCGACCTGCGCCGGCGGCCCGGCAAGTTCGACCGCCTTCTGGCAGGAAGCGGCAGGTTTGTCTGCCGAACGGATTCGGACGGGAAGCGCGAAACGCAGCTTGCCGGCCCGACCGTGTTCGGCGGCAGCGCCGCGCACGCGCTCCATTGACTGTCGGATTTCTGCAAGCGAGCCGGGCGCCAGCTCGAACACATCCGCATGCCTGCCCGCGACCCTGAGCGCTGTGCCCGACTGTCCGCCCATGCGGATGGTCACGTCGGCACCATGCAGCCCCTTGCGCGGCACATAGCCGCCGTTGACGCTGTAAAAGGCGCCTTCATGGTCGAACGGCCTGTCGTTCGACCACAACCGCTTCAGCAGCACCAGATATTCGTCGATGCGTTGCCAGACCACCGTATGGCCGGCCGGACGTGCCTCGGCATCGTCGTCGTTCAGCGGCTCGCTGAGCATCCTGAGCGACAGCCGGCCACGGCTTCTCGCGTCGAGGGCAGCGAGCTGCCGCGCCGCCACGGTTGGTTCGATCACGCCTGCCCAATGGGTGAGCACGACCTCGAGGGAGGAGGTCCGGTCCAGCGTCTGGGCGGCAAGGTCCATATTGGTCAGCAGCCCGGCCTGGTCGTCGATGACGATCTTCTGGAATCCGGCATCCTCGATCAGCGACAGCTTCGTCGCGGTCTCGACAAAGTCGTAGAAAAAGCTGGCGTCGGCAGCGTGGATCTTACCGGGAACATGCGTGAACTCGATCGGCATTGCCATCTCCTCCATCACGTTGAATCAGGGCACGCAAAAGCGCACCGGCATTCGGTTCATTCAACTCCGGAATTTCTGCAAACGGCAGGCCGCTATCCCGAGCAAGCCTCGACGATCAGAGCCTTACTAATCAGGGGATCAGCCCCAGTACCACTGCCCCGGTGAATACGAACGCAAGGGCAAAGACGAGATAGGCGAAAGCGCCGGCATAGGCCGGCCGCCACACCTGGTCGGAACCCAGCCTTTGGCCTTTGCGGGCAGTCTGAGCGTTCTGGCTATAGGACATATCGACCTCCGTCTCGGCGCTTAATCTATAAAATCAGTAGACTTTGTCGAGTGCTATTTTCGCGCGATCTTTAGAACAATTTTCCCCAAACCGCAGACAAATTGGTGTTTTTGCTGCTTAGCGCTGGCTTTTGGGCGTGCCGGGGAAGACGGCAGAAAACGTCAGGTCCATGTGTGTGTGGCTCCTTGGCCATCCAATGGATGCGGGATAGCATCGCTGCTTGAGCGGAAGCCGCGACGTCACGGCAAGGCAGCAGGGAGCAAAACATGGGCACAAGACTGGCCGGCAAGGTCGCCATCATTTCGGGCGGCGCGACGGGAATGGGCGGTGCGGCCTCGGAGCTTTTCGCGGCCGAGGGCGCCAAGGTGGCGATCGTCGACCGCAACGGCGAAGCGGCGGCTGCCACCGCAGCGGCAATCAGGCAACGCGGCCATATCGCCGAGCACTGGGTCGCCGACGTATCGGACGAGCGGCAGGTCGAAGCGGCGGTGAAGGGCGTGATGGAAAAATTCGGCCCGGTTACGGTTCTGTTCAACCATGCCGGCACCATCGTCATCAAACCCTTCCTGGAGACCACGCTGCAGGAATGGGACTGGCTGCATGCCGTCAATGTGCGTTCGATGTTCCTGATGACGCGCGCCGTGCTGCCCGGCATGATCGCCGCCGGCGGCGGTTCCATCGTCTGCACCTCGTCGATCTCGGCGGTGGCGGCGACGCCGATGGAGGTGCTTTACGACACCACCAAGGGTGCCTGCCACATGTTCGCGCGTGCCATTGCCGTCGAATTCCGCGACCGCAACGTCCGCTGCAATGCGGTCTGCCCCGGCTTCATCAGGACACCGCATGGCCTGCGCGAGGTCGCCGATCTCGACAAACTTGGCGTCGATGTTTCAGACGCGGCAATGGCCGCGCAGCAAGGCCGGATCGGCGAGCCGGAAGAGGTGGCGAGGGCAGCCCTGTTCCTGGCCAGCGACGAGGCCAGCTTCGTCAACGGCGCCCATCTGTTCGTGGATAACGGCTTTACCGCGATGTGAACGACGGCGCGCCGCTACCGCTCTTCGCGCCGGAACGGCTTGAGCAGTGCCGAAGGAGCCACCGCATTGCGCGACATCACCGCCATGGCGACGATGGTGAAGATGAAGGGCAGCATCAGGAACGCCTCATAAGGAATGTGGCCGAGCCCACTTGCCTGCATGCGCAATTGCAGCGCGTCGACGAAGGCGAACAGCAGTGCGGCGCCTGCCGAGCGCCATGGATCCCAGCGGCCGAAGACGACGAGTGCGATCGCCACCCAGCCACGCCCGGAAACCACGCCGAAGGTGAAAGCGTTGAATTGCGCCATCGACAGGAAGGCGCCTGCAAGCCCCATCAAGGCGCCGCCGAGGATCACCGCCTGGGAGCGCGTCGCGATGACGCTGACGCCTGCCGAATCGGCGGCGCGCGGGTTTTCACCGACCATGCGGACCGACAGGCCCCATGGCGTGCGGTAGAGCACGAAGGCGGCCAGGGGAATAGACAGCATTGCCATGTAGACCAGCGAAAACTGGTTGAACACCGCCGGCCCAAGCACCGGAATACCGGATAATATCGGGATCGGCAGCGTCTCGAACCCCTTGATGTTCGGCGGTACCGATTGCTGGCCGAAGATCAGCCTGTAGAGGAAATAGGCAAGGCCTGAACTGAACAGCGTCACGCCGATGCCGCAGACATGCTGGCTGAGGCCGAGCGCCACCGTGAACAGCGCATGCACGGCGCCCATCAGCGCGCCGGTCAGCACGGCTGCGAGCACGCCAAGCCAAAGGCTGCCGCTGAGGCTCGCCGCGGTGAAGCCGGTCATTGCCGACAACAGCATGATGCCTTCGATGCCGAGATTGAGCACGCCGGCGCGCTCGGAAAACATCTCGCCCAGCGTCGCGAAGGCAAGCGGCGTGGCGATGCGGATGATGGCGGCCAGGAAGCCGACCTGGAATATCTGCTCCAGCACCACGCTCATTTGGCTATTCCCACGCGACGGATGCGATAGGCGGTGAACAGCAGCGCCACCAGCATGGCGAGCAGCGCCGTTCCCTGGATGACATCGCTGAGGAAGGCCGGAACGCCGGTCGCCCGCGACATCGCCTCGGCGCCGGTCATGACGGCAGCAAGGAAGATCGCCGCCGGCACGACGCCGAGCGGATTGAGCCTCGCCAGCATGGCGACGACGATGCCGGAATAGCCATAGCCCGGCGAGATGTCGCTCATCACCTGGAAATGCACGCCGCCGACCTCGCCGACGCCGGCAAGGCCGGCCAGCGCGCCTGATAGCAGCGCCGTCGAAATCAGCACCCGCTCGACATTGATGCCGCCATAGCGCGCGGCTTCCGGGTTCTCGCCGGTGACCCTGATGCGGAAACCAAGCGTCGTGCGCGCGACCACGAACCAGATGACCGGTGCGGCGACCAGCGCCGCGACGACGCCGAGATGCAGTCGCGTGCCTTCGAGCAGCACTGGGAAATTCGCTGAATCCTCGATCGGCGGCGAGATCGGGTAGCCGCTGAAACTATCCTTCCATGGGCCCTCGATCAGCGCCATCAGCGCGTAGAAAATGACCGAATTGAGCAGCAGCGAGCTGACCACGTCATCGACCCTGAATTTTACCCGCAGTGTGGCAGGGATCAGGGCGACGGCCGCGCCGGCGGCGGCGCCCGCCAGCGCCATCAGCAACATGGCGAGCGGCCCCGGCATCGGGATGGCGCCGACGGCACAGCTCGCCACCGCACCGGCCAGCAATTGCCCTTCGGCGCCGATGTTCCAGAATTTGGCGCGGAAAGCGACCGCCACGGCAAGACCGGTGAAGATCATCGGCGCGGCACGCACCAGCGTTTCGGTGATGGCGTAGCTGTCGCCCAACGACGCCGAAAACATCACGCCATATGCCTCGACGACGCCGGCGCCGGCCAATGCAATGAGGCCGCTGCACAGGATCAGCGTCGCGCCGATGGCGAGCAGCGGCAGCGCCAGATTGAACCAGGCGGGCGTTGAGGTGCGGGCCTCGAGACGGAACATCAGGCCTCCGCCCCGGTCATCATCAACCCGAGTCTGGCGACGCTGGCATCGGCGCTGTTCAGCGTGCCGACGATGCGGCCCTCATACATCACGGCAATGCGGTCGCAGAGCATCAGCAACTCTTCCAGGTCCTCGCCGATAACGATAATGCCACAGCCCTTGGCGCGCATGTCGAGGAATTTTTCGTGGATGAAGCGCGCGGCACCAATATCGAGGCCGCGTGTCGGCTGCGAAACGATCAGCACCTTTGGGTCGAAGGCGAGTTCGCGCGCCAAAAGCGCCTTCTGCAGATTGCCGCCGGACAGCGCCCCGGCGCGCGTCATCGGCCCGGGGCAACGTATATCGTAGGCCTTGATCTGCGCCTCGGCGAAGGTGCGGATCGCATCCTGTCTGAGCAGGCCGTTGCGGCTGAACGCCACCGTGCCGATGCGCGGCAGCACCATCGAATCGGCAAGCGGCAGATTGGTGACCAGCCCGGTCGTCATACGGTCTTCTGGGATGCGGCCAAGGCCGAGCGCCTGCACTGCGCTCGGCGAGAACCGCGAAACGGCTTTGCCGGCTATCGTCATGCGGCCGGCATCGGGCGCTCGCACGCCGGAGATGACCTCGGCAAGCGCCCGCTGGCCGTTGCCGGAGACGCCGGCAATGCCGAGGATCTCGCCGCCGCGTACCGACAGCGACACATCGCGCAGCGCCATGCCGGAATGATGCGATGTCGAGATACCATCGAGGGTCAGCACCGCCGGACCCGGTGTCGACGGTCCCCTGGCCGGAGGCACGATCTCGTGGCCGCACATCAGCCGCGCCATCTCCGAAGATATCGTGCTGGCCGGCGTATCGACGCGGCCGGCAACGCGCCCGTGCCTGAGCACGACGCAGCGATGCGTCAGCGCCCGCACCTCGTTGAGCTTGTGCGAGATGAAGATGATGCCGAGCCCCTGTGCCGCCATCGAGCGCAGCGCCGAAAACAGTCCGTCGACCTCGGTTGGCGCCAGCACCGCCGTCGGCTCGTCGAGGATCAGCAGCCTTGCGCCGCGAAACAATGCCTTGACGATTTCGAGCAGCTGTTGCTCGCCGACCGACAGCGCCGAAACGGGAAGGTCCGGGTCGAGCGCCAGCCCATGCTGGCGGCCGATCTCGGCGAGCCGCGCCAGCCCCCCGGCGCGGTCGATCCGGCCCGATCTGCCGGGAATGCCGATCAAGAGGTTCTCCAGCACCGAAAGTCGCGGTGCGAGATGAAAATGCTGGTGCACCATGCCGATGCCGGCGGCCAGCGCATCGGCCGAGCTGTTGATCGCCACTGGCCGGTCCTGCACCAGGATCTCGCCGGCGTCGGGCGCATAGGCGCCGAACAGCACGTTCATCAGCGTCGTCTTGCCGGCGCCGTTTTCGCCGAGCAACCCGAGGATTTCACCCGGCGCGACGCTGAGATCGACGGCCTCGTTCGCCTTGACGGCGCCGAAGCTCTTGGTGATGCCGCGCATTTCGATGAGAGGGGCGGGCAAGGGCACTCCTGGTGAGAGATGGCGCGGATACCCTTCCCCCTTGCGGGGAGGTACCGAGCGAAGCGAGGCGGGAGGGGTCGCCTCAACCGCCTCGACTTTTGACTTAAGAGACGGAGCGCGTCGCGGAGGACCCCACCCGGCCCTGCGGGCCACCCTCCCCTCAAGGGGGAGGGGCGGGCGCACTCAGTCCGAGACCGGCGTATTCTCGTCCACGTCGACGCGGAAATTGCCGTCGAGGATCTCGGCCTTCTTCCTCTCGACCAATTCCTTGACCTCGGCCGGCAGCGTCTTGTCGAATTTGTGGTACGGCGCGAGGTAGGAGCCGCCCTTGGCCATGCGCGAGAAATCGCCGTAATCCTGCGCGGTGAAGACCCCGGCCTTGACCAGCTTGATCGCCTGCTCGACGGTCGGATACATGTCCCAGACCGGCCCGGTGATCACCGTGTCGGGACCGAGGCTCGACTGGTCCGACATGTTGGAGATGGCGAGGATCTTCTTCTCCGCCGCCGCTTCGATGACGCCGAAGCGCTCGGCATAGATGACGTCGACGCCAGCGTCGATCTGGGCAACAGCCGCTTCCTTTGCCTTTGGCGGATCGAAGAACGAGCCGATGAAGGCGACCTTCTTCTTGATGTTGGGATTGACCTCCCTGGCGCCGGCAAAGAAGGCGTTGACCAGCCGGTTCACTTCCGGAATGCCCATAGCCGCGACCGCGCCGATCGTGCCCGATTTCGACATCTTTCCGGCGATCATGCCGGACAGATAGGCCGGCTCGTGAATCCAGTTGTCGAAAACGCCGAAGTTCGGCTCGGCCGGCCCGGCGCCGGAGCCGAACAGGAAGGCGGTCTTCGGGAACTGCTTGGCGGTCCTGCGGGATTCGCGCTCGGCGGCGAAGGCATCGCCCAGCACCAGCTCATAGCCGCCTTGCGCATATTCGCGCATGACACGGCTGAAATCGGCGGTCTGCACCTTCTCCGACCATTTGTACTCGATGCCGAGTTCCTTCTCGGCCTTCTGCAGGGCGACGTGGATCTGGTTGTCCCACGGCTCCTCGATCGGCGTGGCGAAGATCGCCGCCACTTTCAGCTTCTTGGTCTTAGCAAAGGCGCTGCCCGGCAGCATCGCCGCCGCAAGGCCGAGCGCGCCCAGCTCCAGCACGTTGCGTCGCGAAAGCCCTTCGCGTTTCGATTGGATTCTGCTCTTCCCGTTGTCCATTGCATGCCCCTCTGATTGGCGCCGTGTCGAGCCGGCTCTCTTCTCTGGAATATCAGCGAAGGAACTATGGAACGGTGCCCGGCTTTTGTCCACATGGTCAAATTTGAAGGGCGGAACGACGTGGGAATTCGCGCAGCCGCACCTTCAGAACGGCCGGAGTTGCTCGCTCACAATCTCTCCAGCGCCACCGCTATGCCCTGGCCGACACCGATGCACATGGTCGCGAGGCCGTAGCGGCCGCCGCGTTCGCGCAGTTCCAATGCCGCCGTGCCGGTGATGCGCGCCCCGGACATGCCGAGCGGATGGCCGAGCGCGATGGCGCCGCCATTCGGGTTGACGTGCTCCGCATCCTCGGCAATGCCGAGTTGGCGCAGCACGGCGATGCCTTGCGAGGCGAAGGCCTCGTTGAGCTCGATGACATCGAATTGTTGCGGCTCCAGGCCGAGCCGGGCGCATAGCTTCTGCGTGGCCGGCACCGGACCAATGCCCATGATGCGCGGCGCCACGCCGGCGGTGGCACCGCCGAGGATGCGGGCGATCGGCGTCAACCCGTATCTTTTCACGGCGGTTTCCGAGGCGACGATCAGCGCCCCGGCACCATCGTTAACGCCCGACGCGTTGCCGGCCGTAACCGTGCCGCCTTGCCGGAACGGCGTCGGCAATTTGGCCAGCGCCTCGATCGTGGTACCCGAGCGCGGATGTTCGTCCTTCGAGACGACGACGATCGGGTCACCCTTGCGCTGCGCGATCGTCACCGGCGTGATTTCCTTTGCCAGCCGGCCATTGGCCTGTGCGGCGACCGCCTTGTCCTGGCTGCGCACGGCAAACGCATCCTGGTCGGCGCGAGAGACGGCGAACTCTTCCGCCACGTTCTCGCCCGTCTCCGGCATCGAATCGACGCCGTATTGCTTCTTCATCAGTGGATTGACGAAGCGCCAGCCGATCGTGGTATCGTGAACTTCGGCATTGCGCGAAAACGCGGTCTCGGCCTTCGGCAGCACGAACGGTGCGCGCGACATCGATTCGACGCCGCCGGATATCATCAGCTCCGCCTCGCCGGCCTTGATCGCGCGCGCTGCGATGATGACGGCATCCATGCCCGAACCGCAGAGGCGATTGACGGTCGAGCCGGAAATCTCCTTCGGCAGGCCGGCCAGCAGCAGTACCATGCGCGCCACATTGCGATTGTCCTCACCGGCCTGATTGGCGCAGCCATAGACGACGTCGTCGATGGCAGCCCAGTCGATGCCGGGATTGCGCTCGACCAGCGCCCTCAGCGGGATTGCGCCGAGATCGTCGGCACGCACCGCCGACAACGAACCGCCGAAGCGGCCGATCGGCGTGCGGATATAGTCGCAGATATAGGCCTCGGCCATTATGCAGCTTCCCTTTGCGCTGACGATTTCTGCTCCCGGCCCAGCCATGTTGGCCGCATTCTCCTTGAGACGAAAGCACATCTTGCCGCCGGCCGTTAGGCCAAAGGGAATTTCAGCTCCCGCCCGCCGGGAGCTGCGGATCAGCCGATGCTTTCACCGCCGTCGATCACCAACGCCTGCCCGGTCATGAAGGACGAGCGGTCGGAAACGAGAAACAGGATCGCTTCGGCGATTTCCTGGGCGCTGGCCCAGCGCTGCATGGGGATCTTGGTGCGGACATAGTTTTCGATCGCCGCCCGCCCGCCCATCTGCGCGATAAACGGTTCGTTGAAGGGCGTGTCGACCCAGCCGGGGCACAACGCGTTGACGCGGACATTGTGCCGGGCATAGTCGAGCGACATCTGCCGGGTCATCGCCACCACGGCATGTTTTGAGGTCGCGTAGGCGATCATTTCGCGGTCGTAGAACACACCCGAATTCGAGGCGGTATTCAGGATCACCCCGCCGCCTTGCGCGATCATCGACGGCATGACCAGCCTGGCCGCGAGGAACTGCGCCCGCACATTGATCCGCCAGGAGGCATCCATGCCGTCGGCGCCGACTTCGGTCAGCGTGCCGCCGACCTGGATCCCGGCATGATTGTGCAGGATGTCGATCCGCCGATGCCGGCCCAGCGTTCCTGCGACGAGCTGCTCGACCGCCGCATCGTCGCCGACATCGGTGGCGACGGCTTCGGCCCGACCGCCGGACGCACGAATGTCGGAAGCGGTTGCTTCCCCCGCCGCCTGGTCCCTGTCGGCGATCACCACGAGCGCGCCTTCCCTGGCCATTATCATGGCGCCGGCACGCCCGATCCCCGACCCGGCGCCCGTCACCACGGCGATGCGATCTTTCAGAATCATGTTTTTGTCTTTCAGTGGGATGGTTTTCGCTGGCGCAATTGCCATTGGGCGAGCACCACGAGCAGAACGGAGGCGACGAGCACGATCGTCGCGATGGCATTGATCTCCGGCGTGACCCCGCGCCGGATCGAGGCAAAGACATAGATCGGCAATGTCGTCTGCGCGCCGGCGACGAAAAAAGCGACGATGAAATCGTCGAAGGAGAATGTGAAGGCGAGCAGGAAGCCGGCGACCACCGCCGGCATGATCTGCGGCAACACGATGCTGCGGAACGTCGTCAGCGGGGTGGCGTAAAGATCGCTCGAAGCCTCGACCAGATTGCGGTCGAGGCTGCCGAGGCGCGTGCCGACGATCATCGCCACCAGCGCCATCGAAAACAGCCCGTGCGCGGCGATGATCGAGCCATAGCCGAGCGCCAGGCGCGGTGGCTGATCGTTCGGCCACAGCGAAGCGACAAACGGGTTGACCACCCCGAATAGCTGGACCAGCGCGACCAGCGTCGAGATGCCGATGACGACGCCAGGAACGACGATCGCAGCACCCAAAAGCGCATCGAAGACGGCTCGCGTCCGCGCGCCGACACGCGCCAGGCCAAGCGCCGCCGCGGTGCCGCAGAGTGCCGCGAGCAAGGCGCTGGTCGTGGCGATTAACAGGCTGTTCTTCAGCGCTTCGACCAGGAACGGGTTCGCCAGTGCCTTGCCGTACCATTGCACCGAGAAGCCAGTGAACTCGCTGGCGTGGTGGCCGGCGTTGAACGAGAACAGCACCACCAGCGCGATCGGCAGGTAGAGAAAGGCAAAGACCGCAACGACGAAGGCACGCATCAGATCAGGTCCACCCGGCGGGCACCCGAAAGCCGTGTCGAAATGCGGTTCGCGGCAAGCAGCACGACCACGGAAACCGCTACAAGGGTTATGGCGATTGCCGATCCGAACGGCCAGTTGCGCGATTGCAGGAACAGATCGACCAGCGCGTTGCCGATGAAGAAGACCTTGCCGCCGCCGAGTAGCGTTGGGATCAGATATTCGCCGAGCAACAGGATCATGACCAGCGAGAAGCCGGTCATCACACCTGGCAGCGACAGCCGCAGCGTCACGCCGAGGAATGTCGAGATCGGCGTCGCGCCGAGATCGGCGGAGGCCTCCAGCAGCCGGCGATCGAGCCGCTCGAGGCTGACATAGATCGGCAGGATCATCAGCGGCAGATAACCATAGACGATGCCGAGCAGAACCGCTCCCGGCGTATTGATCAGCCGCACATCCTCCATCCCGACATAGGCCAGCAGAGCTGGGACGCCGCGCCCGCCAAGCACATACATCCAGGCATAAGTCCGCATCAGCAGGCTGGTCCAGAACGGGATGACGACAAGCGCAAGCAGGATCAGCCGCCACCGCTCCGGCGCGCGCAAGGCGAGGTAATAGGCGACCGGATAGGCAACGAGAAGACAGGCCAGTGCACCGGCCGGCGCCAGCACCATGGTGTTCCAGAAGGCGGTCGCCCGCGCCGGAAGATTGGCATACTGCGCCAAGGTGAAAGCGGCCTGATAGCCGCCTTCCGGCGCCCGCTCGCCGACGCTGAAAACGGCGATCGCCACGAACGGCAAAACTAAAAACACCAACAGCCATGCGGTCGCCGGACCGAGCAGCAGGGCGGTCAGGAGATTGTGACGAAGAACATTGCTGCGCATTGAAAAATCGCCCCGATGCCGGCGGACATCTGTCCGCCGGGGGAGTTGCCTGCATCGGACCTTTGGTCCGCCCGGTTCAAGCCGACTTGAAGCGTGCCATCAATTCGGCCCGGCCCGGGTCGGTCAAGGTCGCGGCTGCACCGAATTCGAGTGGCTTGAGCAGATCCGCCGCCGGATAGAGGATCGGATTTTCCAGCACCTCCTTGGGCAGCAGCGCATTGACCCGCGCATCGGTGGAAGGCGCACCGTTGGCCAGGTGCTCCCTGACCGCGACTTTCGGGTTCATCAAATAGTTGAGCAAGGCATAACCCGCAGGCTTGTTGGGCGCATCCTTGGGGATTGCGTAGAAGTCGGTCCAGATCTCGCCGCCTTCCTTGCCAAGCACGTAGGCGATTTCGGGGATGTCGCGGTGGAGCTGCGCCCCGTCATTGGTCCAGCACATCGTCATCCAGGCGTCGCCGGCACGCATCGACGGCTGGTAGTCGCTGGAGACCGCGAACAGATGCGGCTTGACCTTCAGCAGCAATTCCTCCGCCTTGGCGAGTTCGTCCGGCTTCAGCGAGTTGAACGAGAAGCCGAAATATTTCAGCGCGTTGCCGGTCGTGGTCAGCTGGTAATCATGAACCATGGTCCGGCCGTCGCCCTCCGCCATCGCCGTGTCCCAGAATTCCTTCCAGCTCGTCATCGGCTTGGCCAGTTTCTTGGTGTTGACGGCAAAGCCGGTGGTGCCCCAATTCTTCGGCACAGCGTAGGTCACGCCGTCGATGGTGCCTTCCCCAGTGAAGCGCGGGTCTTCTTGCGAGCCGTCATAATTGGCAAGCTTGGCCATATCGAGCGCTTCGATGATGCCGAGCTTCTTGTAAGTCGAGATCGTGTAGTTGGTTGGAACGAAAAGGCTCCAGCCCGAGGCGCCGGCCTGCAGCTTGGCCAGCATCTCCTCGTTTGAGCCGAACACATTGACCTCGACGGCAACGCCGGTCTCGGCCTGGAAATTCTCGAACGTCGCCGGGTCGTGATAATTGGGCCAGGTGGCAATCGACATGCGGTCGCCAAGACCTTCCTGGGCGAAAGCCGGCGTCGGCATGATGCCGAGCTCGCGGGCCATCACCGCCGTTGCGATGCCCAGGCCGGTAAGGCCAAGGAACTCGCGGCGGCCGATGGAACCCCGCTTGAGGCGCATCAATTGATCGACGAACTTTTCAGGGCTTATCGGCAGTCCGTCACGATATGATTTCGACATTTTTGTTTTCCCTCTGGTTGGTTCCGTTATTCTCCGGAAACGCCAGCGGCGTTCCGGCTGCAAAGCCGATGGCAACGGGTTCACCCGGCTTGAAGAGATTTCCACCGCCAATCAGATGATCGGCCTTTGCGAGCAGCGTCCCGATGCCCTGGACCTCGATTGCATATTCCGCGGTCGAACCGAGAAAGATCCGGTTGCGGACAAGCCCGTTCAGCCGGCCGCTTCCGGGCGCGCCGAGGCTTAGCGATTCAGGGCGCAGGCTGACCGAAACGGCTTCACCCTGAGCCATCGAAGTCCGCTTGCGCGCGGCAATGACAGTGCCATCGGCAAGCGCCACCTCGACGAGCTTGCCCGAGAGCCCGACGACCTTGCCGCTCAACAGATTGGTCTTGCCGACGAAATCGGCGACAAAGAGGTCGGCGGGTTCGTCGTAGATTTCGCTCGGCTGCCCAAGCTGGACGATACGCCCGCCATTCATGACGCAGACGAAATCGCTCATCGACAGTGCTTCTTCCTGATCGTGGGTGACCAGGACGAAGGTGATGCCGATCTCGCGCTGCAGGTTCTGCAGCTCTATCTGCATGTCGGTGCGCAGCTTCTTGTCGAGCGCCGCCAGGGGCTCGTCGAGCAGCAGCACCGCCGGTTTGTTGACCAGCGCCCGCGCCAGGGCGACACGCTGCTGCTGGCCGCCGGAAAGCTCATGGATCTTGCGGCGTCCATAGCCGGCAAGCCGCACCATGGCGAGCGCCTCGCCTGCTTTCAGGCTGATCTCGCGCGACGACAGGCGCGGCCGCGCCTGGCGCAGGCCATAGGCGATGTTGTCCTCGACATCCAGATGCGGAAACAACGCATATTGCTGGAACACCATGTTGACCGGCCGCCGATAGGGCGGCGTGCCGGCCATGTCGTGGCCACGGATGAATACCGCGCCTTCGCTTGGCTGTTCGAAGCCGCCGATCATGCGCAAACAGGTTGTCTTGCCGCAGCCGGACGGCCCGAGCAAGGCGACAAAGGCAGACGGCGGGATGGCAAGATCGATGCCGCTGACCGCGATCACGCTGCCGTAGCGTTTGGTGACCCCGCGAAACTCGATGTCGGGCACTGCGGTCAAAGCTGCGGGCTCCAGCGGCTAGTTGATCTCGAAACGCTATCAGAGCCAATGGCGGCTAGTATATACCTCCCAGGTGGTATATTTTGTCTATTTTCTCGTCTGGAGGGGTATGAATTGGGCGTTTCGCGCAGCGATGAATACAGCCGGCTCGCTGCGCTCATCGCAGCGACGCGGGAGACCAGCGGCGAGCTTTTCGGCAAGGCAATGGTGGCCTGGCTCCGGCAGCATGTCAGCTTCGATCATTGCGTGATCTTCGGCTATCGCGGCGCCTTACGCCCGCCGCTGCTGTTCGAGACATTCTCGCCGGCCGACAGCCACGTCTTCGTCGCGCTCTATCAGGAAGGGCCTTATCTGCTCGATCCGTTCCACCATGCTGCGGTCGAGCGCAAGGAAGGCTTTTGGCGCATGCGCGAATTGGCGCCGGATCGCTTCTATGCCAGCGAATATTACCGCTCCTATTACAGCCAGACCAGACTTGCGGAGGAGGTCGGCTTTTTTGTGCCGCTGCCGGGAAAGGACGCACTGGTGCTCTCGCTGATGCGATTGCGCGCTTCGGGACCTTTCGGAACCGCCGATGCGAGGTTGCTGCGCGACATGGCGCCTGCGGTGATCAATCTCATCAGGCTGCGCTGGCATGATCTTCCGGCCGACAAACCGGCAGAGACGAAGCAGGACGAAACGATTGCTCCAGTCAGCGAGTTCGAACGTGCTCACATCTGGAAGAGCCTTTCGCTCACGCCGCGCGAACAGCATGTCGTCGACCTGGTGCTTCAGGGCCATTCCACGGAATCAATCGCCAGGGCGATGCGCATCGTGCCGGGAACCGTAAAAGTCCATCGCCGTAACATCTACCGCAAGCTCAAGATCAAATCGCAGGCGGGCCTATTCGCGCGTTTTGTCGAGATCATGGATGCACGGATTCGGTAGTCCCAAGTTCAGCCGGCAGCGCCGTCCCAGGAACCGGTTTCGGCCATTTGCCTGAGCAGAGGTGCCGCCCGGAAGACGTCCTCGCCGGTCTGCTGGTGCCAGTGATCCAACCGCCGGATGATCTTGTCCACGCCTTCGCGGCTTGCCCAGAACATCGGCCCGCCCTTGCCGACCGGGAAGCCATAGCCGTTGACCCAGACGACGTCGATATCGGACGCGCGGGCGGCAATCTGTTCCTCGAGGATTTTGGCGCCCTCGTTGATCATCGGATAGAGCGTGCGCTCGATGATCTCCTCGGCGCCGATTGCCCGCGGTGCAATGCCGCGTTCAGCAGCCTTGTTGTGGATGAGCGCTTCGACCTCCGGATCGGGCAGCGGCGTGCGCGAACCGTTCTCATAGCGATAGAAGCCGCTGCCGGTCTTCTGGCCGAAATGGCCCTGTTCGCACAACGTGTCGGCGATGTCAGCCGTCTGGCCACGCGCCTTGCGGTTGCGCCAGCCTATGTCGAGGCCGGCGAGATCGCTCATCTGGAACGGCCCCATCGGCCAGCCGAAATCGGTGAACACCTGGTCGACCTGGCGCGGCATTGCACCCTCGAGCAGAAGCGCCTCCAGTTCCGCACCCCGCGCCGCCAGCATGCGGTTGCCGACGAAGCCGTGGCAGACGCCGACGACGACCGGCACCTTGCCGATCCGCCGCGCCAGATCGACGATGGTCGTCAGCACGTCCGGCGAGGTCTTGTCGGCGCGGACGATTTCCAGAAGCTTCATGACGTTAGCCGGCGAAAAGAAATGCATGCCAAGGAGATCTTGCGGCCGCGACGTCGAAGCGGCGATCTCGTTGACGTCGAGATAAGAGGTGTTGGTGGCAAGGATCGCGCCCGGTTTGGCCACCGCATCGAGCCTGCCGAATACCTCCTTCTTGACCGCCATTTCCTCGAACACAGCCTCGACGATCAGGTCGCAATCGGCGAGGTCTGCATAGTCGGTGCTGCCCCTGAACAAAGCCAGCCGCTGGCGCTTGGCGTCTTCGCTCAGCGACCCGCGGGTGACGGAAACGGCATAGTTCTTGTCGATCGTCGCCAGCCCGCGTTGCAATGCTTCCTGCGTTGTTTCCAGCAAGGTCACGGGAAGACCGCCATTGGCGAACGCCATGGCGATGCCGCCGCCCATCGTGCCGGCGCCGATGACGCCGACCCGGGCGATCTTGCGCCTGACGACATCCTTGCCGGCAAGCTTTGCCGCCTCACGTTCAGCGAAGAACAAATGCCGCTGCGCGCGTGATTGGTCGCCGGCGACAAGCTTGACGAACAGGTCGCGTTCGGCCGCCAGCGCTTCGTCGAAGGGCAGCGTGAGGGCGTTGCGGACCGACTGCGCACAGGCTATCGGCGCCTCGAGACCGCGCGCTTTGCCCGCAAGCGTTGCCGCCTCCTTGTCGAAGGCCGGCAAGTCGGCCTGGTCGAGGCGATCGTTGCGGTCGCGCACCGGCGTGAACGGACCGCCTTTCGCGGCCGTTTCGCTGGCGAAACTCACCGCTTGCGCGGTCAGGTCGCCATCGAAGACGGCATCCACCAGACCGGCGGCGCGCGCCTCGGCCGCATTGATCGGCGTTCCCGAAACGATCATGCTGAGTGCCTTCAGCGGACCAACCAAGCGCGGCAGGCGAACCGTGCCGCCGCCGCCCGGCAGCAGGCCGAGCTTGACTTCCGGCAGGCCGAGCCTTGCCGCTCGGTCGGCAACACGGAAATGGCAGCCGAGCGCCAGTTCCAGGCCGCCGCCGAGCGCAGTGCCGTGAATGGCGGCGACCGTCGGCTTGGCGATGGTTTCCAGCACGGCGACAATGGCGCGCAATTCCGGCTGCTGCGCCGGTCTGCCGAATTCGGTGATGTCGGCGCCGGCGACGAAGGTCCGCCCGGCGCAGGCTATCACGATTGCTCCCACCGACGGCTCGTCCCGCAGGGAAACGAGCGCCCGCATCAACGGCTCGCGCACATGGAAGCTCAGCGCGTTGACCGGCGGATTGTCGATGGTCACCAGCGCGACGTTGCCGTGCCTTGTAGTGCTGACGAAATCGGGCACGCAAACCTCATACAATGATGTTGGCCAGGAGCCCGACGGGATTTACAGCGCTGGCATGCGGATGGGAACCACATGTTTGCGGGCCGGATCGATATCCTCTCGCTGCCGGGTGGCCTTGCCTTAGCGCAGCGCCTTCTGCCCGCCGGCCGCGGTGATGACGCCGACGATGATCAGCCCGGTCAGCACCAGGCGCACGCCGACGCTTACGCCGAACGTGTTGAGCATGGTCAACAGCAGCACGAGGAACAGCGCCGCGCCCCAGACCCCCGGCACATTGGCCTTGCCGCCGGCTACCGACGTGCCACCGATGACGACGACCGCGATCGACGCCAGCAGATACTCATTGCCGATATCGACATTGGCGCCGCGGAAATAACCGGCGAGCAGTGCACCGTCGAGGCCGCCGAGCGCGCCCGACAGCGTGTAGGTGAGGAAGCGGGTGCGGCCGACATTGACGCCTGCCAGCCAGGCGGCGCGGATGTTCTGGCCGATCGCCAGCACCGAGCGTCCGTAGATCATGCGCTGCAAAACGATGCCGGCGCCGATGGTGAACAGCACGGTCAGGATCGCCAGCACCGGGATGCCGAACACCTGCCAGTTGGTGAAATCGGCAAAGCCCGGCGGCGGCTTGATCTGCAAGCCGCGCCCATAGCTGATGTCGACCGACTGGATGACGAAGCTGGCCGACAGCGTCGCGATGATCGGCGGAATGCGCAGCGCCCATATCAGAAGGTAGTTGACGGCACCGATCGCCATGCCGCAGGCAAGCGCGGCCAGCAGCCCGACCGCGATCATCGCATCATTGCCGTCCATGACCTTCATGGCGACAGCACTGGCAAGGCCGATATTGGCCGGCAGCGACAGGTCGACATTGCCCGGCCCGAGCGTGATGACGAACATCTGGCCGACGCCGACGATGACGGTGAAGACGGCAAGCGACAGCGCCGCCGTGATCATCCCGCCTCCGCCATAGCCGCCGGTGAAGGCGATCGTCGCCAGCCACACCAGCAGCGCCCCGAAGAACGACCAGATCCAGGGTCTGGCGAGCAGTGTCCGCAGCGAGACCATGCTCACCTCTCCCTGCGGCTGATCAGCACCCGGGCCGCCAGCACGATGATCAGGATGGCGCCATTGGCGGCAACCTGCCAGTCGGGCGGAATGTGCATGAACGTCAGCAGTGGCGATGCGGCCAGCGCCAGCGTCAACGCGCCGATGACGGCGCCGATCGGCGACACCCGGCCGCCGACGAACTCACCGCCGCCGAGGATGACGCCGGCGATCGAAAGCAACGTGTAGCCATTGCCGATATTGGCGTCGGCCGAGGTGGTGATGCCGATCAGCGCCATGCCGGACAAAACGCCGAACAGGCCGGTCAGCGCAAACAGCGCGATTTTGGTACGGAGCAGCGACCAGCCGGCGCGCTTGAGTGCGGCTGAATTGCCGCCCGATCCACGCAGGATGACACCATAGGAGGTGCGCATCAGGCCAAAGTGGACGACCGCCGCGATCAGCAATGCCGCGATGATCGGGAACGGAATGAAGGGTGGCTTGAAGGCCATCAGCGCCAGCAGCCAGTCCGGCGCCTTGCCGCCGGGCTTTGGCAGGATCAGGATGGCCAGGCCCTGCCAGACGAAACTCATGCCGAGCGTCACCACGATCGAGGGCAGGTTGCGCAGATGGATCAGCGCGCCGAGCAGCGCGTAGACACCGATCGACCCGAGCAGGATGACGACGCCGAGCAACGGCGCGTCCTTCAGCCATGTCGCCGTGACGCAGCCGACGAAGCCGACAAAGGTGCCGATTGACAAATCGAGCTCGTTGCCGGCGATGACGAACATCTGCGCGATCGTCGCCAGCGCGATCGGGATCGCCAGATTGAGCATCAGGCTGAAGCCGAAATAGCTGATGGCGCGCGGGTTGAGCCAGGCGATAGCGATGAGCACCAGCGCCAACGACAGTGCCGGCAGCAGGCTGCGCAGCATGCGCGCCCGCCTCGTGGCGCGAGCCGACGATTTTAGCCCATTCTCGATGGATGCCGCCGTCATCTCAGGCCGCGTCGCCAAACGAGGACTGGATGATCTTTTCCTCCGTCAGTTCGTCGCGACGAAGGTTGGCGACGATCCGGCCGTTCTTGAACACATAGATGTGGTCGCAATTGTCGAGCTCTTCGGTTTCGGTGGTGTACCAGAGGAATGTGCGGCCATGGCGAGCTTCTTCGCGCACGAGGTCGTAGACTTCGAGCTTGGTGCCGATGTCGACGCCGCGCATCGGATCGTCCATCAGCACGATCTTGGCGTCGGAGCCGAGCGCCCGCGCGAACAAGGCCTTCTGCTGGTTGCCGCCGGACAGCGAGAAGATGTTGTTGTTCATATCGGGCGTGCGGATGCCGATTTTCCGCTGCCACAGCTGGGCGAGCTCGGCTTCGCGCTGCGGTGAGATCAAGAGGCCGTTGCGCAATCGCGCCAGCGAGCGGATGCCGATGTTCTCGGCGATCGACCATTGCGGAAAAATCCCGTCCGACTGGCGGTCGCCGGCAACCAGCGCCACCGGAGCGGTGACCTCTATGCCGGTCTTGGCGCGGGAAGCCGCGGCGAAGATCGCCAGCAAAAGGTCGGTCTGGCCATGCCCGGCAAGCCCGGCAAGGCCGATGATCTCACCGGCACGGGCGATGAGCTCGTTGCCATCTTGCTGTCGCGCCGGCCGCGCCCGGACCCGCAGCGGACCGGGCTCCGGCTTGCCGCTCGCAATCTCTGCGGCGGCCTTCTCGCGCGCCTCCGCTCCGCCCATCGCCGTCACCAGCCTGTCGCGGTCGAATTGATCGGCCTGTCCGGCGGCGACCACCTTGCCGTCGCGCATCACCACGATGCGGTCGGCATTTCCGAGCACCTCGCCCAGCACATGCGAGATCAGGATGCAGCTCTTGCCGGCGGCGATGAAGCGGCGCACGAACGCCAGCAGCTGGCCGGCCGTATGCGCATCGAGCGAGGATGTCGGCTCGTCGAGGATGACCAGTTCGAGCGGCTCCTGGGTGACCGTGAAGGCGCGCGCCACCTCCACCATCTGCCGGCTGGTGATGGCGAGATCACCGACGATGTCGGATGCCGAGATGCTGTGGCCGGGGAAGATCTCGTCGAGCTTGGCCGCGATCAGATCGGCCGCCTTGCGCCGCCAGCCGAAGCCATTAAGCGAGGCGTGGTTGATCCGCGTATTCTCGGCGACGCTGAGGTTCGGGCAGAGCGACAGTTCCTGGAAAACGCACCGTATGCCGAGCTGCTGTGCGCGCGGCACCGAATAACTTGCCTCGACGCCGCCGCGGACCGCGATCTGCCCGCTGTCGGGGGTAAGCGTGCCGGCCACCATATGCATGAGCGTCGACTTTCCGGCGCCGTTATGGCCGACGAGACCGACGCATTCTCCGGCACGAACGCTGAAATCGACACCGTCGAGCGCCCTGACGGCACCGAAATGTTTTTCGGCGCCGCCCAGTCTTATGATGTCCATACTGACGGCACCGAAATGTTTTTCGGCGCCGTCAGGCCTGATGATGTCTGCACTGGCCTCGGGCATCCCTCAACGATACCCGGTTATCTGTGGCGGCAACAATAGTGCCATGCTCACTTGATGTTGGCCTTGATCGCCGCGACGGCGTCTTCCTGCGTGTATTCGTGGCTGGCGACGCCGCCCTTCGGAATCTTCGGCAACGCTGCCTCGAAATCGTCCTGTGTGAAGGCGAGATAAGGAACCAGCAGGTCGTGCGGCACGTCGGTGCGGCCGTCGAGCACTTGCTGCGCCACCCAGAAGGCAAGCGTCGATACGCCTGGCGCGATCGAAGCCGACCAGGTCTGGTAACCGTCCTTTTCCTTCTGCTCTTTCCACCATTGCAACTCGTCCTGGCGATTGCCCATGATGATGGTCGGGCGCGGCTTGCCGGCGGCGGCAAAGGCCTGCGCCGCGCCGTAGCCGTCACCGCCCTGGTCGACGACACCGACCACATCCGGCAGCGACGGCAGGATCGTCGCTACGGCCTTCTGTGCCGTGGTCTGGTCCCAGTCGCCGGTCACCGAGCCGACGATCTTGAACTCGGGATGGGCGGCGACACCTTCGAGGATGCCGGCATGGATGGCATCGTCGATCGAAGTGCCGGCAAGGCCACGGATTTCCAGCAGATTGCCACCCTTGGGCTGGAACTTGGCCATCTGCTCGACTTCCTGCTTGCCCATGTCCTTGAAGTCGACGACGACGCGGTAGGCGCAGGGTTCGGTGACGATGCCATCGAAGGAGACGACGACAATGCCGGCGTCGCAGGCCTGCTTGATGGCGCCGTTGAGGGCATCCGGAGATGCCGCGTTGATGACGATCGCGTCATAGCCCTGCAGGATCAGGTTCTGCACCTGGGCTGCCTGCGTCGGCACTTCCTTGTCGGCCGTCGTGAAGACGTCGGCGGCGCCGACCACCTTGTCGGCGACTGCCTTCTTGGTGACGATGCCGTAGCTGTCCAGCATCGCCTGCCGCCACGAATTGCCGGCGTAATTGTTGGAGAAAGCGATCTTTTTGCCGCTGGTATCGGCAAGCGCGGTGCCTGCGGCAAGCATCGCTGCAAGGGCGCCCAAAACGAATATTTTCTTCATGTCATACTCCTCCCGTGAGTTGCTGTCTTACTGGTGGCTAATGGCTGGCTGGTGGCTAATGGCTGATACGCTCACAATGCTGTTTTTTATCTATTATCAGACAAATGCAGATAGCCAGCAAGCTGTCAACATCAATCCATGGCCGACGATCAACTTGCGGTGCAATCATTGAAACCGGTTCGACTCCTGGTCTAGGGATGGCGATGGAGACCGATTAAATGGCAGTGAACCTTGCCCCGGGTGCACCCGGCATTCCGGCGCGCTGGACGTCGAGCGCCAAGAGCGGCGTCGGCACCGCGCTGTCGCCGGCCTGCCCGATCTGGTTCACCATCAGCCACGGTATCCTCAACGAGATCTACTATTCCCGCCTCGACAGCGCATGCACCCGCGATCTGGGGCTGATCGTCACCGGACCCGACGGCTATTTCTCCGAAGAGAAGCGCGACGCCGAACATCGCATCGAACCCCTCGAGGACGGGGTGCCTGCCTATCGGCTGGTCAACACCGCAGCCGATGGAAGCTACCGGATCGAGAAGCGCGTCCTCACCGATCCGGAACGTCCCGTCTTGCTGCAGGAGATCATGTTCACGTCGCTCAAGGGTGCCGCCAGCGACTACCGCGTCTACGCGCTGCTGGCGCCGCACCTCGTCAATGCCGGCATGGGCAACACTGCCTGGATCGACGACCATGAAGGACAGCCTGTTCTGTTTGCATCGGGACGCGGCGTCTGCCTGGCGCTCGCCTCGTCGCGGCCGTGGAAGGCGTGCGCGGCCGGCTATGTCGGCGTCTCCGACGGCTGGCAGCAGCTTCGTCAAAGCGGCCGGCTCGATCCGGCCTGCCGCAGGGCCGAGGACGGCAATGTCGCGCTGACCGGTGAGATCGCCTTTTCGGCTGCGAACCCAAAAATGTTGCTGGCGCTGGGCTTCGGCACGACGCCGCAACAGGCGGCGGAAACTGCTTTCGCCAGCCTGAACCAAGGTTTTGGGCCCGCAGCCGGATCCTACGTCGACAAATGGCGCCAATGGCAGGCCGGATTGCTGCCGCTGGACCGGCATGCGGTGTCCGCCCTCAATCCCTACCGCCTCAGCACGGCGGTGCTGGCGACACACCGCTCGTCGACCGGAGCAGCCGTGGCCAGCCTGTCGATCCCGTGGGGCTTCAACAAGGGCGACGACGATCTCGGCGGCTATCACCTGGTCTGGCCGCGCGATCTGGTCGAAACCGCCGGCGGATTCCTCGCCGCCGGCGACCCGGCGGAAGCCTTGCGCATCCTTGGCTATCTGCGCTCGATCCAGCAGCCGGACGGCCATTGGCCGCAGAACGCCTGGCTCGACGGGTCGGTCTATTGGCCGGGCATCCAGATGGACGAGTGCGCCTTTCCGCTGCTGCTCGCCGACGCGCTGCGCCGCGCCGGGCATTTGCCGCCTGCGGTACTCTCCTCCTTCATGCCGATGATCGAGCGCGCTGCCGCCTATGTCGTACGCAACGGCCCCGTCACCGGCGAGGACCGCTGGGAGGAAGACGCCGGCTACAGCCCGTTCACGCTTGCCGTCGAGATCGCCGCGCTGCTTGCGGCTGCGGACATGTTCGATGCCGCCGGCAAAACAGAGCCGGCAAACTATCTGCGCGAAACCGCCGATGTCTGGAACGATCAGATCGAGCGCTGGACCTACGTCACCGGCACCACCGCATGCGACGAGGCCGGCGTCGAAGGCTACTATGTCCGCATCGCCCCGCCCGACAGGGCCGGCGCCGCATCGCCGAAGGACGGCTTTGTGCCGATCAAGAACCGCGCGCCCGGCGATACGGACCGCCCGGCCGAAGCGATCGTCAGCCCGGATGCGCTGGCGCTGGTCCGCTTCGGCCTGAGGGCAGCCGACGATCCGCGCATCCTCGACACGGTCAAGGTCATCGACGCGCAATTGCGCTGCGAACTGCCGCAGGGCCCGCTCTGGTACCGTTACAATGGCGACGGCTATGGCGAGCATGCCGACGGCGCACCGTTCGATGGAACCGGCCAGGGCCGGCCCTGGCCGCTGCTGGTCGGCGAGCGCGCCCATTACGAGTTGGCGGCGGGACGCAAGGACAGAGCGGCAAGCCTTCTCAACACGTTCGAGAACTCTGCCGGGCCGGGCGGCCTGCTGCCGGAGCAGGTCTGGGATGGTCCCGATATGCCGGAGCGCGAATTGCGGCATGGCGGCCCCTCCGGCAGCGCCAAGCCGCTGGTCTGGGCGCATTCCGAGCACATCAAGCTGCTGCGGTCGCTGCGCGACGGCGCCGTGTTCGACATGCCGCCGCAAGGCGTCAAGCGCTATATCGAGGGCAGGACGGTGTCGCGCCTCAGGGCATGGCGCTTCAACCACAAGATCCGTACCATACCGGCAGGCAAGGCGCTGCGCATCGAACTTCTGGCTCGGGCGGTGGTTCATTGGAGCAGCGACAATTGGGCCACCGTCCATGACAGCGAGACCGCTGCGAACCTTTTCGGCATCCATCTTGCGGAATTGCCGGTTGCCGACGCCGCTCCGGGCAATAGCCCGGACAATAGCATTGTCTTCACATTCTTCTGGTCCGATGCCGGACGTTGGGAGAATGTCGACTTTTCCGTTGGTATCGACGATGCCGCACAGCCACTAGATCATCGATCCCTCAAGTAAGGCAGGACGAGACCATGCAGATAGGAATGATGGGACTGGGCCGGATGGGCGCCAACATGGTTCGGCGCCTGCTGCGTGATGGCCACGAATGCGTCGTCTACGATATCAACCCGGCGAGCGTCGCGGCGCTTGTGACCGCCGGCGCGGTCGGAGCCCCCTCGATGGAGGAGTTCGTCGGCAAGCTGGCGAAGCCGCGCAGCGCCTGGCTGATGCTGCCGGCGGCGATCACCGGCCGGATCGTCGACCAGGTGGCCGCCTTGATGGAGCCGGGCGACATCATCATCGACGGCGGCAATTCCTATTATCATGAGGCCGTCGACCACGCCGCACGCCTGGCCTTGAAAGGCTTGAGCTATGTCGATGTCGGCACCAGCGGCGGCGTCTGGGGCCTCGAGCGCGGCTATTGCCTGATGATCGGCGGCCCCGACAGCGCGGTGCAGCATCTCGATCCAGTCTTCGCAACGCTGGCGCCCGGCGCCGACGCCGCTTCGCCTGCGCCCGGCAAGTACGCCGGAACCGCTCCCTTCGGCTATCTCCACTGCGGACCAAGCGGCGCCGGCCATTTCGTCAAGATGGTCCATAACGGCATCGAATACGGCGTCATGGCCGCCTATGCCGAGGGCATGAACATCCTGAAATCGGCGAACGCCGGCAAGCGGCAGCGCACCGCCGACGCCGAAACCAGTCCACTCGAGAACCCGCAATATTACCAGTTCGACATCGACATCGCTGAGGTGGCAGAGGTCTGGCGGCACGGCAGCGTCATCGGCTCGTGGCTGCTCGACCTGACGGCCGGCGTGCTGAAGGCCGATTCGTCGCTGACACAGTTCGGCGGGCGGGTCTCGGATTCCGGCGAAGGCCGCTGGACGCTGAAGGCGGCGATCGACACCGGCGTGCCGGCGCCGGTGCTGTCGTCGGCGCTGTTCGACAGGTTCTCCTCGCAAGGCGAGTCCGAATTCGCCGACAAGCTTCTGTCCGCCATGCGCTATGCCTTTGGCGGCCATGTCGAAAAACCCAAGGCCGGCTCGTGACGGGCGACAGGGAGGCACGCCCATGAGCCAGGAACGATCGGACACGCTGGTGCTTTTCGGCGCCACCGGCGATCTCGCCCACAAGAAGATCTTCCCCGCCCTCTACGCCATGGTGGCCAAGGGAACGCTGAACGAGCCGGTGATCGGCGTCGCCTTCGATCCTTGGGATATCGCCAAGCTGCAGGCGCGCGCCCGCGACGGCATCGTCAACGCCATCGGCAGCATCGACGAGAAGATCTTCGCAAGGCTCGCGTCGCTGCTGCGCTATGTCAGCGGCGACTACCGGGCGCCTGCGACCTTCGATAAACTGAAGACCGCGCTCGGCAGCGCACAGCGGCCGCTGCACTATCTGGCGGTGCCGCCCGCCATGTTCGAGGTCGTCGTCCAGGGACTGGAGCAGTCGGGCGCCGCCCAGGGCGCACGCCTGATGGTGGAAAAGCCGTTCGGCCATGATCTGCAATCGGCGCGCTGGCTGAACCGGGTACTGCATCTGGTCTTCGACGAAAAGTCGATCTTCCGCATCGACCATTATCTCGGCAAGGAGGCGATCCAGAACTTGCTCTATTTCCGCTTCGCCAATTCCTTCCTCGAGCCGATCTGGAACCGCAACTTCGTCGAGAGCGTGCAGATCACCATGGCCGAGGATTTCGGTGTCGAGGGCCGCGGCCGCTTCTATGACGAGGTCGGCTGCATCCGCGACGTCATCGAAAACCATCTGCTCAACATCCTCTTGCTGCTCGCCATGGAGCCGCCGGTCGGCCGCTCGGCCGACGATCTGATCGACGAGAAGGTGCAGGTGCTGCGGGCGATCCGGACGCTGACCAGGGACGATGTCGTGCGCGGCCAGTTCGACGGCTATCTCAACGAGCCGGGCGTGGCGCCGAACTCGCCGGTCGAGACCTTCGCGGCGGTGCGCTTTTTCGTCGATACCTGGCGCTGGCAAGATGTGCCGTTCTTCATCCGCGCCGGCAAATCCCTGCCGGTGCACGCCACCGAGGTCATCGTGCGGCTGAAACGGCCGCCGCTCGACGTCTTCGATCCAATCAAGCCCGGCGACTGCAATCACGTGCGCTTCCGCATCGATCCGCAGGTGGCGATCTCGATCGGAGCCCGGCGCAAGGCGCCCGGCGACGACATGGTCGGCGAGCAGGTCGAGCTCACCGCGCTCGACGATTCGACGGGCGACATGCCGCCTTACGAGCGGTTGATCGGCGACGCTATGAACGGCAACGGCCAGCTGTTCACCCGCCAGGACGCCAGCGAGCTCGCCTGGCGCATCGTCGGCCCGGTGCTCGGCGACACCACGCCGCCCGCGATCTACGCGCCAAAGACCTGGGGGCCGACCGAAGCGATGACTGGATTCGGCCCGCCGAACGGCTGGATCAATCCATCGAAATGATTTCTGGGAGGCGAAAGCGATGGCCAAAGCGGTGAAGCGACCGGCACCCGACGCCGAAAAGATCGTGCTTGCGATCGATATCGGCGGCTCGCACGTCAAGATCCGCACCAGCGCCGGCGGCGACGAGCGCAAGACCGCTTCCGGACCGGAGCTGACGCCGCAGCAGATGGTCGCGGCGGTGAAGACGCTGGCCGAAGGGCTGCAATACGATGTCGTCTCGATGGGCTATCCGGGTCCGGTGCACCACAACCGGCCGCTCACCGAACCCGCCAATCTCGGCAAGGGCTGGGTCGGCTGCGATTTCGCCGCTGAGTTCGGCAAACCGGTGAAGGTCGTCAACGATGCGCTGATGCAGGCCGTCGGCAGCTATGAAGGCGGCCGCATGCTGTTCCTCGGCCTCGGAACCGGCCTCGGGGCCGCGATGATCGTCGACAACGTCGCCCAACCGATGGAGCTTGCCCATCTTCCCTACAAGAAGCGCGGCAGTTTCGAAGACTATGTCGGCGAACGCGGCCTGCAAAAGCGCGGCAAGAAGAAATGGCGCAAACACGTCTTTGACGTGGTCGACCGGCTTCGCGCCGCCATGCAGCCGGATTACGTGGTCATCGGCGGCGGCAATGTCGAGGAACTCGCCGACTTGCCCGCCGATTGCAGACGCGGCGACAATACACGCGCCTTCGAGGGCGGATTTCGACTGTGGCGCGACAAATCCCTGATTATCTGATATTGCTGATTGTCTGATATTATCGAGCACCGGCTCAGGGTTGTTAATCCCGCGCTGCCGTTAGTATTATTATTCAAAATAATGTGTGACGTGGTGCGGCGTCATTGCATTGCGCAGATTTGCCGACTAGGAATTTCTGCGACCCCCACGGACGGAGAAATAGATTGACCGACGACAACAACAACGCTCGCAAAGACATCGACCTGCTTGAGCTGACCGCCCATATCGTGTCCGCATATGTCGAGAAGAACCGCTTGCCGGCTTCCGGCCTCGGCGATCTCATCGCCAGCGTCAGCGCTTCCATAGGCGGGCTCGGGCAACCGGCAGTGCCGGTCGCCGCGCCGCTGACGCCTGCCGTCAATCCCAAGAAATCGGTGACGCCGGACTACATCATCTGTCTCGAGGACGGCAAGAAGTTCAAATCCTTGAAGCGCCATATCGGCGTCCATTTCGGGCTGACGCCCGACGCCTATCGCGCCAAATGGGGCCTGCCGTCCGACTACCCGATGGTCGCCCCCAACTACGCGGCCTCGCGTTCGCAGCTGGCCAAGGCAATCGGTCTCGGCCGCAAGGCCGCCCCGCCCGCGCCCGTCAAGGGCAGGGGCAGGAAGGCCAAGGCGACGGCCTAAAGCGTTCGGAGCAGGTCCGGTCGCTCCGCCAGCGGCAACGCCCGGCGGAGCGGAAATTGTTGATCCAGGCCGGATTTTTGCGCGCGCCCTGCGCTGAACTGCGCTAAAGGCTCTCTTGGCCGGACCAGCGCCCATCGTGGAAGTGCCCCGCCGGCCGACATCGCCGCCACGGGGCCTGATCCATGACCACAGAATCCCAAGTACCGCCTGACCAGCGTTATGCCGCCTTTCGCCATCGGCCGTTCCTGAGCTACTGGGCGGCGCGCTTCCTCTCGACATTCTCCACCCAGATCGTGTCGGTCGCCGTCGGCTGGCAGATCTACGATCTGACCCGCGACCCGTTCGACCTTGGGCTTGTCGGCATCGTCCAGTTCCTGCCTTCGCTGCTGCTGGTGCTGGTCACTGGCGACGTTGCCGACCGTTTTGGACGCCGCCTGATCATGGCGCTGGCGGTGCTGGTCGAGGCGGGCTGCGCTTTGGCGCTTCTGTTGCTGACGCTGCGCGGCCTCTCCGGGCCGATGCCGGTCTTCATCGTGCTCGCCATGTTCGGCATCGCGCGCGCCTTCTTCGGGCCGGCCTCGTCATCATTGTTCGCCAATCTGGTGCCGCCCGAGGATTTCGCCAACGCCATCGCCTGGAACTCGTCCGCCTGGCAGACGGCAACCATCGTCGGGCCGGTCGCCGGCGGTCTGCTCTACGGGCTTTCGGCCGAAGCCGCCTACACCACCGCGGCCGCGCTGATGCTCATCGCCGCCGTGCTGATCTTCACCATCCCGAAGCCCGCCCAGCGCAGCCGGACCGACAGACCGACGGTACGGACCCTGTTCGCCGGCTTCGGCTATATCTGGAGCGAAAAGATCGTGCTAGGCGCGATTTCGCTCGATCTGTTCGCGGTGCTCCTGTCCGGCGCCTCGGCGCTGCTGCCGGTCTATGCGCGCGATATCCTCGAACTCGGCCCATGGGGGCTCGGCCTGTTGCGCTCGGCGCCCGGCGTCGGCGCCATCTGCGTCGCCATCTGGCTGGCCGGACACCCGATCCGCAACCATGCCGGCCTTGTCATGCTCGGCTTCGTTGCGCTGTTCGGCGCGTTCACCGTCTTGTTCGGCCTCTCGACCATCACCTGGGTGTCGATCGCAGCCCTTGCCCTGCTCGGCGCCACCGACATGTTCAGCGTCTATATCCGCGAGACGCTGATCCAGCTGTGGACGCCGGACGACGTTCGCGGCCGCGTCAACGCCGTCAACCAGGTGTTTGTCGGCGCCTCCAATGAGCTCGGCGAATTCCGCGCCGGCACCATGGCCGCGCTGATCGGCACGGTTCCGGCCGTGGTGGTCGGCGGCGTCGGCGCGATCGCTGTCGCCGGTCTATGGGCGGTGCTGTTCCCACAGCTGCGCGAGGTGCGTCATCTCAGGGGGCGAAACTAAAGCGCGACGCGCTTTAGTTCGTTTGTTTGTGCATGTCGTTTTCCCAAAACCGCTGCACACTTTTGGGCGACATGCACCGACTTCACCGCAGCGCCGGCTTGCCAAAAATCATCGGCAGGAACTCGCCGAGCCAGCGCTTGAGGTGCATGTCCCAGATCAGCCGGCCACCGAGATGGTCGCGGCCGGGCTGCGCGCCGGGCAATTCGAAGCGATGGGCGCCGCGCACCACCCAGCGCTGCATCATCGCCCGGGTCAATTCGCCATGGAACTGGATGCCCCAGGCATTGTCGCCATAGCGGAAGGCCTGGTTGGGATAGGTTTCGGCCGTCGCCAAAAGTGTTGCGTCCTTCGGCAGCGAAAAGCCCTCACGATGGAACTGATAGACCATCTCCGGCCAATGCATCAGCCTGCTGCCTGCTTCAGTCGCCTTTAGCGGATACCAGCCGATTTCGACGAGGCCCTCGCCATGGCCCTCGACCCTGCCGCCGAGATGCTTGACCAGCATTTGCGCGCCGAGGCAGATGCCAAGCAGCGGCCGGTTCTCGTTGAGTGGAATTTTGAGCCAGTCGGTCTCGCGGCGGACGAACTCGTCGCCGTCATTGGCGCTCATCGGCCCGCCGAACACCACGGCACCGGCATGGCCATCCAGCGTCTGCGGCAAGGCCTCGCCGAGCGGCGGGCGGCGGATGTCGAGATCGAAGCCTTCCTCGATAAGCATATGGCCGACCCGTCCCGAGCTCGAAAGCTCCTGATGCAGCACGATCAGGATCTTTGGTCTCGGGCTTGGCTTGGGCGGCATTGGAAGGCGGGATCCTGTTCTATTCGTCGCTTGACGTTCCGGCAGCACCAGGAGCCGCGGCCGCCGCCTTGAGGCGCGCCTCGACGCGGTCGCGGCGTTCGACGCCGATCAGCTCGGCGACCCGCCAGACGGTATTGTCCTCGAGTTCGTGCAGCTCGCCATCGGCATAGACGATCTCCCACATCAGGCCGATAAAGGCCTTTCGCGCCTCGGCGTCGAGATGGCGCTTGAGCACGCTGGTAAAGGCGTAAAGGTCGATCGCCTCATTGTCGGCCCGCTCGCCGGCAGCCGCCAACGCATCGAGTTCGTCGCCGCTGATAGAATAGCTTTCCGCCAGCACCTTCTTGAACCGTTCCCATTCGGTATCCTGGCGCACGCCGTCGGCGTTCATCACGTGGAAAAGGAGGGCGGATGCGGCAACGCGCGGATCGTCGGCGCTGGCGCTGGCGCCACTACCGGACGGCAGGTCCCTTAGAAACGACAGAACGCGTTCGAACATCAAATCATTCCCAATAAGACCGGGTCCACTCGACCCGGATCAGAACAAACGAAACCGGCGCGTCGATTTACCCGCCTCGTCGTCGGGGTCGACGCCGGGGTCGTCGGGCAGCCGCGTCAACTCCTGCGCCGGCTCGACGGCTTCGGCATCGTCCGGCACCGCGGCAAACGCCGCCGCGGCGACCGGTGTCACATGATCCTCGCCGGCACGGTTTTCGGTCTCTGCTTCGGTCGCGGTGCCCGGAGTCTCGGCAGCAACCGCTGTGTGCTCGATCGCCTCGGCTGTTTCCTGTACCGGCTTGGCTGAAGCCGCAATTGCCGGCACCGATGCCTCCTGCGTATCCTCATCGCTGTCGATCAACTGGCCGAGCCGCTCCATCGGCGCTCGCCATTCGAATGCATCGAGCCTGCCGGTGATCGGCGATACCGGAGCCCAGCGGTCGGAGACGACGCCGTCGGCGACCCAGGCCGGGTCGCGCGGCGCTCTCACCGCCTTCGACAGCAACTGCCGCACCTTGCCCTGGTCGCCGGTCTCGGCCTCCTCGATATCGGCCAGCAGCAGATAGGCGCCTTCGCGGCGATCGATGCGGATGGCGGCTTCGGCCTCGCGGCGCGCGGTTGAAAAGTCCTGCGCATCGAGCGCGGCGCGCGCCACGGCAAGCGAGGCCTCGGCATGGTTCTTCTTCAGGTCCTGCAGCTTCTTTGCCCGGTTCAGCCGGTCGAGCACGGCATCGCCGGGCCTGGCATGGGTGTAGAGCTCGGCGATCTCCGGGTGCGGCTCGGCCTTCCACGCCGCCTCGAGGATTTTCGAGCCCTTGCGCACGTCGTTCAGCCGAAACAGCAATTTCGCCGCGGCGACCGCCGCCGGCGCGAAATCCGGCCGCAGCCGGTTGGCTTCGAGAGCCGCCGTCCGGGCGGCATTGGCATCGCTGTCGATCAGCGCCTGCGCCTTGGCGGTCAGCAGCACAGCGCGGCGCCGGTTAGCGGCGTCGCGCTCGATCTGCCGCGTTGACTTCTGGGCGTCGACAAGTTTCAGCGCACCATCCCAGTCGCCACGCCCGGTCAGATCTTCCAGCGTCGATTCGGCCGCCCAGGCCAGCTGCGGCGCCACCGCCGCCGCACGGCCGGCATAGTGGCGGGCTGCGTTGCGGTCGCCGAGCCGCTCGGCTTCGAGATACAGTCCGCGCAGGCCGAGCAGCCGCATTTCGGGATCGTCGAGCATGGTCTCGAACTTTTCGCGGGCGCCCTCATGGTCGCCTTCGAGCAGCGAGGCCTGCGCGTCGAGCAGCTGGATCAGCGGCTCCTGGTCGGAGCGGATCAGCTTTGCCGCTTCCTTGGTCTTCTTGCGGGCGAGCGCGCCGTCACCGGCGCCGGCGGCGATCATGCCGGTCGACAGCGCCTGATAGCCGCGGTCGCGGCGCCGCACGCGGAAATAGCGCGAGATCGTATAGGGGCTGGTCCACAGCGCCTTGACCAGCCACCAGACGATCATCACCGCGGCAACCACGGCAACGATCGCCACCGCCGCGACCATCAGGCTGACCTGGTATTGATAGCCGTTGAAGGTGACGAGCATTTCACCCGGCCGGTCGGCCAGCCAGGCGAACCCGAGCCCGAGCGCAAAGACGACGGCAAGGAAGGCGAGGATGCGGATCATCGGGTTCCTCACGCCTTCATCGCGCCAGCGATGAGTGAATCGATCTGCGTCTCGACCTCCATCCGCGCTTTCAGTTTGCCGGCAAAGTCGGCGCCGGCGGCCTTGGCCGCTTCAGGCAGCGTTTCGTATTCGCTGAGCGCCTTGGCGTAGTCGCCCTGATTGACGGCGACCTCCATGCGGGCGACGGTTTCCGGGGCGCCGGCGCCCTCGACCGCACCGATCGGCCTGACCTTGACCAGCGATTCGGCGCTCGACAGCAGCTTTTGCAGGATGCCGGCATTCTGGTCGACAGGCGTCGCGGCAGCGACCATGGCGTTGGCGGTGGCGTCCGCTTCGGCGGCGATCTCGGCGCGCGTTGGGACGCCCTTTTCGGCATAGGCGCGCAGCGTCGCGATCTCGGGTGCATCGGGTGAGATCGCGGCAAAGGTTTCGAGTTCGGTCGCGAACGGCGCACCGCGGTCGAGCGCTGCCTTGAGCGCCGAGGCGGCAATGGCCAGCGCGATCTTCGGCTGCGAAGCCTGTGCATCGACCTTGCCCGAGAGCTGTGAAACCGACTGTTCCAGCGCCGCAAGCCGGCCTTCCTGCGCCTTTGCCGTCTCGCCGGCCGATTTCACCAGCGCGTCGAGCGCGGCCAGCCTTTCGTTGAGCGGCTCGAGATCGACCGGCGCCGTGCCGCCGGCCTTGCCGAGGCCCGCGACCGCCGTCTCGATCTGCCGGACCTTGTCGCCAAGTGCGGCCAGCCCGGCATTGTCGCCGGCGCCGCCTTGCTCGACCGCCGATTTGAGCGCCGTGACGTCCGCCCTGACCTGATCCAGCGCCGACGACAGCCCGTCCACCTTGGCTGATGCGTCATTGTTGGCGTCGGCCTGTCTGAGGTCCGCGACCTCGCGTTTCAGCGAAGCGATCTCACTATTGACGGGGTCGAGCGACACGCCGCCCGACCCCGGCGCCCCGAGCAGGCCGGCAAATTGCAGCCCGCCGGCGGCGGCCAGCGCGATGACGCCGCCGACAATACCGGCGGCGATGCCGTTGATGCCGCTCCGCTTCGGCTGCGCTGCCATATGGTCGTCCCTCGTCTCAGCTGTCTTCTCGCCGGAACCTGGTATCCTCGGTTCGTTGGCCCCGGTTCCGCTGGGTGCATCTTCGAAACTGTAGTCGGAAGCCGTGAAGCGACCGACCGGCGCATCCGAACCGGCCGGATAAGGGATTTCCGCTTCCCTGGCAGAATCGGCGCCTGCGTCCGTCGGCTCTTGCGTGCCGGCCCGCGCGGCTGCGTCGGCATGTTCCCATGGTTCGAGATCGGTCTGGTCGGCATGCACCGGCTCCTCAGGCGGCTCCGGCTGCGATGCGTTCGCCGCTTCCTCGGCCCGCGCCTCGTAGGTCTGCGCCGCGGCCGGCTGCTGCGAGCTGGCATCCTGTTCGTCGGCGACTCGCGAGACGGCGCCGGGCTCGAGATCGATGGTCACCGGCTCACGGCGGCTCTTGGAATGCCGCATCTTCGGCGTCTTGACCATGCTCGGGCTCCGCAAAATTCGCTTCGGGATGGTTTGAAGGGTCTAGCACATCACCAAGCGGTGAAAAGGGGCGGCGTGATGACGCCACGGCTTGGAGTTCAGTTTTGGCAAAACGCCGCAGCGGTTTTGGGACACGGCATGCGGAACCAGAAATGAAAAACCCGCCTCGGCGGCGGGTCGTTGGGGCGAATCAGCACCATAAGTGATTTTCTAGCATAGCTGCCGGCACAAAGCAAGAACAAAATAGCTGTGTCGCGGACAATCGCCCCAGCTTAGCTGCGGAATGTTTCAGGAGCCCGCAGGAGGTATGCCAACGTCCGGAACAGGCGGATGCCGGTCAGCGCCGCGCCTGCAAAAGCCCCAGCAAGGCATCTTCGCTGGGCTCAGGCGCAATCCGGATCCTTTCGCCAGCGGCATCATCCAAGGCCGCGGCAATACGTCCCGACAATGCGAAAAAGCGCGTCTCTTCAAAAAAACCGCGCACCGCCGGCCGGCTAGCCAGGGCCTGCATCGCCATGGCCGCCTTGGCCGAATAGAGCAGCACCGCCTCGACCGGCCGGGCGGACAGGCGCGCAAGCACGGCCTCGTCGGAGTAATCCAGCACAACGGTGTCGTAGGTCTCGACGGCGCGGACCTGAGCGCCCGCCGCCTGCAGCCGCTCCTCGAAGCCCGGAAAGCGCACCCGCCCGCAGAGATAGACGATGGTCTGCCCCGCGTAACCACCAGCAAGCGCATCGGCCAGCGCCTCGGCATTCCCTGGGCCTTCGCTGACCGACAGAAACCCGGCCGCGCGGGCGGCTTCCGCCGTCTTCCTGCCGACGGTGTGGCACGGCAAGCCGGCGAGCGCCGCGATGACCTCTTTCGGCGCATGGCGAACGCCGTTGGCACTGGTGGCCGCGACCGCCGCAGCCGCATCGGCGACCGCGCCGACGTCGACGGGCAGCGCCACCGTTTCGGTCAGCGGCAGCAGGATCGGCTGAAAGCCGGCATCCGCAAGCCGGCGCGCCGTGCGCAAGGCGCCCGGTTCGGGTCTCGTCACCAGGACGCGGAGCATGTCAGGTCCAGCCGTCGAAGAATGTTTCGCCGGCTTTGGCCCGAACGGTCGCGGCGGCTTCCGCGCCAATGCGCGCCGCCTCCTGCGCTGGCCCTTCCAGCCTGACTTCATGCGACTGCGTGCCATCGGGCGAGATGATCAGCCCGGCAAAGGAAACCGTTGCGCCGGATATCGTCGCATGGCCGGCGATCGGGGTGCGGCAGGAGCCGTCGAGCGCCGCCAGGAAGGCGCGCTCGCAGGCCAGCGCCTGGCCGGTCGGCACGTCGTGGATTGCCGCCAGCATCGCTTCCACGTCGCGGTCGCCGATGCGGCTCTCGATACAGATCGCGCCTTGCCCCGGCGCCGGCGGAAAGACGTCGAGCGGCATCAGGTCGGTGACGACATTTTCGAGCCCGAGCCGCTTCAGCCCGGCATAGGCGAGGATGGTGCCGTCGGCGATGCCTTCGTCGAGCTTGCGCAGCCGCGTCTGCACATTGCCGCGAAACATCACCACGTCGATGTCCGGCCGCATCCGCCGGATCAGTGCCTGGCGCCTGAGCGACGACGAGCCGACCCTGGCGCCTTGCGGCAGGCCGGCAATCGTTCGCGCCGCCTTGCCGATGAAGGCATCGCGTGCGTCCTCGCGCGGCAGGAAGGCGGCCAGTTCCAGCCCCTCGGGCAACAGCGTAGGCATGTCCTTCGACGAATGCACGGCGATGTCGATGCGCCGCGCCAGCAACGCCTCCTCGATCTCCTTGGTGAACAGGCCCTTGCCGCCAGCTTCCGACAGCGGCCGGTCCTGGATGCGATCGCCGCTGGTCGAGATGACGACCACCTCGAACGCCTCGGCCGGCATGCCATGCGCCGTCATCAGCCGCGCCTGCGTTTCATGCGCCTGCGCCAATGCCAGCGGGCTGCCGCGTGTTCCGATTTTCAAGGTTGTTTGCATGGCGCGCCGTCCGTGATAACCCCCGGCAGGATCGAGGTCCGTCTTTCCGGCTTCCTCCTATCGGGGAAAGGCAGGCCGTACAATCCTTGGAGACAGCGACGAATTGATCCGCGTTCTGGGCATCGAGACGAGTTGCGACGAGACCGCCGCCAGCGTGGTGGCGCTGGACGGTCGCAGCACGCCGCAAATCCTGTCGAACATCGTGCTCAGCCAGATCGAGGAGCATGCCGCTTTCGGCGGCGTCGTGCCGGAGATTGCCGCGCGCGCCCATGTCGAGGCGCTCGACGGCATCATCGAGGCAGCGCTGGCCGATTCCGGCGTCGACCTCGCCGACATCGATGCGATTGCCGCCACCGCCGGTCCCGGTCTTGTCGGCGGGCTGATCGTCGGCCTGATGACGGCAAAAGCAATCGCCGCGGCAGCTAAAAAACCGCTGATCGCCGTCAACCATCTCGAAGGCCACGCGCTGACGGCCAGATTAACCGACGGGCTCGACTTTCCCTACCTCTTGCTGCTGGTTTCCGGCGGCCATACCCAGATCGTCGCCGTGCGCGGCGTCGGCGACTACCAGCGCTGGGCGACGACCATCGACGACGCGCTTGGCGAAGCCTTCGACAAGACGGCCAAGATGCTCGGCCTGCCCTATCCGGGCGGACCGAATGTCGAGAAGGCGGCGGCAAATGGCGATGCGGCCCGTTTTGCGTTTCCGCGCCCGATGAAGGGCTCGGCGCAGCCCGATTTTTCCTTTTCCGGCCTCAAGACCGCAGTGCGCCAGGCGGCATCCGCGATCGCCCCGCTGAGCGACCAGGACGTCGCCGATATCTGCGCCTCGTTCCAGGCGGCGGTGGCGGATGCGCTCGGCGACCGTGTTTCGCGGGCGCTGACCAGATTCCGTCAGCAATTCCCGGACAAGGCCGAGCCTGCGCTGGTTGTCGCCGGCGGCGTCGCCGCCAACCGGACGATCAAGGCGACATTGCAAGCGCTGTGCGAACAGGCCGGGTTCAGCTTCGTCGCCCCGCCGCTTAATCTCTGCACCGACAATGCGGCGATGATCGCCTGGGCCGGCATCGAGCGGCTGCGCGCCGGCATATCAGGCGAAAACGCCGCCGATTTCGTGCCGCGCTCGCGCTGGCCGCTGGACAGCGTCTCGGCCCCGATGGTCGGCTCTGGCCGGCGCGGGGCCAAGGCGTGACGAGCAAAGCCATGACGCGCAAAGCCAGCGCCGGCTGGCGTGTCGCCGTGCTTGGCGGCGGTGCCTGGGGCACGGCGCTGGCGCTGGCCATGCTGCGCGCCGGCCATTCGGTCCGGCTGTTCGCGCGCGACCCGGAGACCGTCGCGGCGATCGACCGTGGCGAAAATCCGCGCTATCTGCCCGGCATCGCGCTCGATCCCGGCATCGCGGCGACAAGTGACATCAAACTGGCTCTCGCCGACGCCGACTGCGTGCTGGCGGTGGCGCCGGCGCAATCGTTGCGCGCCATGCTGACGGCCGCGTCCAGCCATGTGCCGAAAGGCGTCCCGCTGGTGCTCTGCGCCAAGGGCATCGAGCGCGACACCGGCGCGCTGCTGTCGTCCATTGCCGAGGAAATCCTGCCGGCAAATCCGGTCGCCGCTTTGTCCGGCCCAAGCTTTGCCACCGACGTCGCCAGGGGCCTGCCCACGGCCGTGGTGGTCGCCGCCCGCGACGAGGCTCTGGCCACCGACCTTGCCGCCCGTTTCTCGGCTGAAAACCTGCGTTGTTATTGGAGCGACGACCTGATCGGCGTCGAGATCGGCGGCGCGCTGAAGAACGTCTTTGCCATCGCCGCGGGTGCCGTTACCGGCGCCGGGCTCGGCGCCAGCGCCCAGGCCGCAATGGTGACGCGCGGCTTCGTCGAATTGCGCCGCATCGGTGCCGCCTTCGGCGCAAAGCCGGAGACGCTGATGGGGCTTTCCGGCCTCGGCGACCTGCTGCTCACCTGCTCGTCCGCCCAGTCGCGCAATTTCGCCTATGGGCTGGCGCTCGGGCAAGGCAAGCCGCTTGCCGGCCTGCCTCTGGCTGAAGGCGTGCCGACGGCGGCGATCGCCGCCCGCATCGCCGGCGAGCGCCGGATCGACGCGCCGATCATCGCCGCCGTCGCCGCCATACTGGACGGCACCGTCACCATAGACCAGGCTGTGTCGGCGTTGATGACCAGGCCGCTCAAAACCGAAACCGACATGTAATCCCGAACGATTGCGGAGATGGAAAGATGCTGTTTGCGTTGATTTGCAAGGACAAGCCAGGAAGCCTGCAGGTGCGGCTCGATACGCGGCCTAAGCACCTTGCCTTCCTGGAAGGGCTGAACGGTGACAAGAAATTGGCCTTCGCCGGCCCGTTCCTCGACGCAGACGGCAAGCCGAACGGCACTCTCGCCGTTGTCGAGGCGCCCGATCTGGCTGCGGCAAAAGCCCTGTCGGCGGCCGATCCCTATACCAAGGCAGGGCTGTTCGAAAGCGTCGAAATCCGGCAGTGGAACTGGAGCTTCAACAAACCGGCGGGTATCTAAATGCATGTCGCGCAAAAGTGTGCAGCGGTTTTGTGATAACGACATGCATAAAACAAGAACCTGAAGCGCGTCGCATGACGCCGGTCGAACGCGACGCGCTTTTAGTCGCGACGGCACCTGAGGAGGAGCAAGACAATGAACTACTGGCTGTTCAAATCCGAACCCTCGGTCTTCTCCTTCGAGGACCTCAAGGCCAAGGGCAAGGCCGGCACGCAATGGGACGGCGTGCGCAATTATGCGGCGCGCAACAACATGAAGGCGATGCAGATCGGCGATCTCGGCTTTTTCTACCATTCCAATGATGGGCTCGACATAGTCGGCATCGCCGAAATCTGCGCTCTGGCCCATCAGGACAGCACGACCGACGATCCCCGCTGGGAGTGCGTCGATATCCGCGCCTTCAAGGACATGCCGAAGCCGGTGACGCTGGAACAGGCCAAGGCCAATCCAAAGCTGGCCGACATGGCGCTGGTGCGGCTCGGGCGGCTGTCCGTGCAGCCGGTGACGCCTGCCGAATGGCAGGAGGTCTGCCGCATGAGCGGACTGACGCCGGCGCCATGACGGCGCTGACGCCGGACAGCGCCAAGAAATTCATCCTCGACAACACGGCGCTGATGGCGCCGCCGCATGTGCCGGAGATACGCCTGCAGCTGGCCGACGAGGCGCATGAATTGTGGCAGCGGACCGAGGATGAGCTGACCGAAATCGGCCTGCCGCCGCCCTTCTGGGCCTTCGCCTGGGCCGGCGGCCAAGGCCTTGCCCGCTACATCCTCGACAATCCGGCGGCGGTGCGCGGCAGGCGCGTGCTCGACTTCGCCTCCGGCTCCGGCCTCGTCGCCATTGCAGCAGTGAAGGCCGGATCTGCCGAGGTGATCGCCGCCGACATTGACCCGTTCTGCGCGACCGCGGTCCGCCTCAATGCCGAGGCCAATGGCGTCGAGATAGAATTCCTCGCCGGCGACTGCATCGGCACCGATGCGGGCTGGGATCTGGTGCTGGCCGGCGACGTCTTCTACGACAAAGCTTTCGCCGACAGGCTGATGCCGTGGTTCGCAGCGTTGAAGGCGCGCGGCGCCGACATCCTCGTCGGCGATCCCGGCCGCTCCTATTTGCCGAAGACCGGGCTGGAACCGCTTGCCGTCTACGAAGTGGCGGTGACCCGCGCGCTGGAGGACGCCGAGGTCAAGCGCACCACCGTCTGGTGCCTTGCTTGACGGCATCGCCGAACAGGCGTTCCATCGCGCAATCGACCGGAGGGAATCATGGATTTTTCAGCAATCAATTGGCTGGCGGTAATCGTCGCCGCCGTGGTGGCGTGGCTGTTCGGCGCGGCCTGGTATATGGGCCTGAGCAAGCCGTGGCTGAAGGCCGCCAAGCTTGATCCGGCGACGATGAGCAAGTCGATGCTGCCCTTCGTCGTCTCCTTCGTCGCGGAGCTTGTCATGGCGCTGGTCATGTCGCTGATCATCGGCGCAGTGACCGGCGGCGAACCGAGCCTGCTTGCCGGGGTGATCTTCGGCTTCGTTCTCTGGCTGGGGTTCGTCGCCACGACGCTTTCGGTCAACCATCGCTACGAAGGTTTCGGCTGGGATCTGACGCTCATCGATGTCGGCCATTGGCTCGGCGTGATGCTTCTCATCGGCGCGGTGATCGGCTGGTTCGGCGCGGCGGCGACAGGCTGACCTTTAGGTTGGGGTCTTGGCGACTTCCTCGAGAAGCCAATCGCGAAAGGCGACGATGCGCGGATCGTTCGCCGCACTTTCGGGATAGACCAGGAAATAGGCGAATTCGGGCGCGACCTTGATGCCGAGTTCAAAGGGCCGGATCAGCCGGCCTTCCGAAAGGTCGTTTGCCACCATGGCGAAATCGGCGAGCGCAACCGCGTTGCCGTCGAGCGCGGCCTGCACGGCATCCGTCGAATTGCCGAACACGATGGTCCGGCTGTCGTCGAAATCGTCGACGCCCGCCGCCGCCATCCACATGCTCCAGTTCGGCCAGGTGACGCCCTGGCGCGACCACTCGATATGCGCCAGCGTATGATGGAACAGGTCGCGTGGCTCCTTGAGCGGCGGCCCTGACCGCAGCAAGGCCGGACTGCAGACGGGAATGATGACGTTTTCGAACAGCCGGTGCGAGCGAAGCCCCGGATATTTGCCGGCGCCGAAACGGATGCCGACATCGACATCGTCGCGGTCGAAATCGCGCACCTCATAGCTGATATCGAAGCGCAGCTCGATTGCCGGATGCTGTTTGCGAAAATCGTCGACGCGCCGCATCAGCCACTTCGTCGCGAATTGCGCATCGAGGGTGACCTTCAGCAGCGCCGATCCGCGCGCCGTCTTCTGCGCCCGTGAGACCGCGCGGCCAAGCAGGTCGAGCGCGTCGGTCGAGGCCTCGAACAGCACCGCACCCGCCTCGGTGAGCCGGATTGTGCGGCTGGTGCGTGTGAACAGCATGATGCCGAGCTGATCCTCGATTTCCTTGATCTGGTGGCTGACCGCTGCCGGCGTCAGGCCGAGCTCGTCGGCGGCGCGGGTGAAATTGAGGTGCCGGGCCGCCGCCTCCAGCGTCCGCAGCGCACGGGTTCCAGGCAGCAGGCGCGCCATCAGGGCCAGACGAGGAGGGT
Source organism: Mesorhizobium sp. M1399 (assembly GCF_040317735.1). Lineage (NCBI taxonomy): Bacteria > Pseudomonadati > Pseudomonadota > Alphaproteobacteria > Hyphomicrobiales > Phyllobacteriaceae > Mesorhizobium > Mesorhizobium sp. M1399. Next base: position 143,285 of record NZ_JAMYKZ010000002.1, on the reverse strand, counting down.
TCGGTCGAGCATTCCAATCCTCAAACAAAACTTGAAGATGCAGAAAAAACTACTCGTTTCCCGTTTGAATTTCAATCCGCCATGATCTGAGCATCGAAGAAACATCAAACCGGATTTGATGTCCGGAGAAGCGGATTGCACCATGTCTGACATCGCCCTGCGCTCTGTAACCCTCCGCCCGGCCTGGCTGCGCGCCGTGCTCGACTGGCTTCGGCACGCGAGAATCGCGGCCAATCTTCCCTACGAGAATGTCGAGGATCTCTCCGATCGCCAGCTGCGCGACATCGGTAGCGAACGCAAGGACATCGCACGCGCCATGGACCGCGAACTCGGCCGGCTCGGCCTTCTCGACATAGGGTGGCAAAGGAGTAGGGGAGTAGGGGAGTAGTGAGTAGGGGAGTAGGGAGTAGGGGAGTAGGGGAGTAGGGGAGCTAAGCGGCGCGCCCGCCCCTGTCTCTACTTTTACTGCCCTATTCCCCTACTCCCTTATTCCCCTATTCCCTTACCTTACCACCCTCACCACCGTCCGCTCCGACAGCAGCGGCAGCAGCCGTGCCATGGTGCGGGCTGTTACCGCGACGCAGCCTTGCGTCGGCGTGAAGCCGGGGCGCGCCAGGTGGAAGAAGATGGCGCTGCCGCGCCCGCGCCGGCGCGGCACAATGTTCCAGTCCAGCACTAGGCAAGCATCGTAGAGATCGTCGGCCCGCTGCATCCGCTCATGGCTGGCACCATAGGGGATTTTGACCGGGCGGTTGTAGTTGCGGTCCCCAGGCACTTCGCACCAGCCGAGGTCGCGGCCGATCGGCGTCATCGCCAGCCGCGTCCGGCGGCCGCTGGAAAAACGGTCGCCGCGAAAATATCCCGACAATATCCGCATCGAGGCGAGCGGCGTGGCGCCATCGCCCTCGCGCTTGCCGGCCGAGATGCCGCCATGCCCCAGCGCACATGGAAACACGAGTTTGCCGGCCTGTAGAAAGCCCTGGCTGGCATGGCCGGGCCGCGCGCGCACGGTGAGCACGGTAAGCCCTTTCGGCAAAATTGCGCCGACTGCATTGCGATCGTGTTTTTTCTTGTATGATCGTGCCACGGAACAAATCACTGTGAACGGCTGTTGTGCCGGTCAGCTTCCGCATAAACAGGCAGCGGTCAACTGAAATCTCTTTTCAAAACAACGGATTGATCCATGACTTCACGCACCATTCTGATCGTTGACGACGATGACGACCTGCGCGGCACCCTTGTCGAGCAATTGTCGCTTTATGAGGAATTCGATGTCCTGCAGGAAGCGACCGCCGCCAAAGGCGTCGCCGCGGCGCGCGGCGGGCTTATCGACCTGCTCATCATGGATGTCGGCCTGCCCGACATGGATGGCCGCGAGGCGGTGAAGATATTGCGCAAGGGCGGCTACAAGGCGCCGATCATCATGCTGACCGGCCACGACACCGATTCCGACACGATCCTTGGTCTCGAGGCCGGCGCCAACGACTATGTGACCAAGCCGTTCCGCTTTGCCGTGCTGCTGGCCCGCATTCGCGCCCAGCTGCGCCAGCACGAGCAGAGCGAGGACGCCACTTTCTCGGTCGGCCCCTACACGTTCAAGCCCAGCCAGAAGCTTCTGATCGACCCGCGCGGCGCCAAGGTGCGGCTGACCGAAAAGGAAGCCTCGATCATCAAATATCTCTACCGCGCCGACCAGAAGGTGGTGACCCGCGACGTGCTGCTGGAGGAAGTCTGGGGCTACAATTCCGGCGTCACCACGCATACGCTCGAAACCCACGTCTACCGGCTGCGCCAGAAGATCGAGCGCGATCCTTCCAACGCGGAAATTCTCGTGACAGAAAGCGGCGGCTACAAGCTGGTTCCTTAAACATTTCATTATTCAAATAAGCGATCCGGGCGGGGCGCTTTTCGGGTACGGTCCTGAGCTGGAGGTGGGTCTGGATCGAACTCGCGGAGGCATCGGGTCCAAGGAGCGGAACCGATTTTTGAAACGCCTTGCGCGTCCGGGGGACGCGCGGCGCTCTAGGGAGGAGTGGGACTGACGGTTCGGGGACATAGCTAGATGGCGCTGGATGACGACATCCGCATCCTGTCCACCGTGAGGCTCTTCGAGGGCTTTACGCAGGAACAGCTGCGTCTGCTCGCCTTCGGCGCCGAAACCACCATGCTGAAAGCCGACCACAAGCTTTATCGCGAGGACGACGAAGCTGATTCGGCCTACATCGTGGTCAGCGGCCGCATCGTGCTCTATCGCGAGCACGACGGGGAGCGCATCCCGATCGGCACCGCCGGTCCCGGCACCATACTCAGCGAACTGGCGCTGATCGCCGACACCAACCGGCTGACCAGCGCCTCCGCCGAAATCGATTCGGAAGTGCTGCGGCTCAGCCGCAAGATGTTCCGCCGCATCCTCGAGGAATACCCGGAGCTGGCGGTTCACTTGCACCAGCGCATATTGGAGGATTTCCAGGCGATGATCCGCCGGATCGAGGAACTTGGGCCGCGTTTTGCCGGCTAATGTAGCGCCTCTGGTTTAACCAGATTTCGGAATTTGCGAGTTCTCAAGGCCGGTGCGTTGCGGAAACAAGCTCCGCCTTGCGCCGCGCCGTCTCCAGTCCGAGCGCAATGAAGCGGCGCGCATGTTTGGCCAGCTCCATATTGTCGGTCCACAGATTGCGCCAGATCGCGGTTTTCCGCGACAGGTTCTCGTCGACGATTTCCGACGAGAAGGATTCGAAGCTGAGGTCGTCGCTGTAGCCGATAGCGGTCAGCGCATCGAATATCCCGGCGAAATCGATATTGCCGGTGCCGAGGAAGCCGCGATGGCTCTCGCCGATATGGACATAGCCGATTTTCTTTGCGGCGTTGCGGATGGCCAATCCGACATCGGCCTCCTCGATGTTCATGTGGAACGTGTCGAGATGCAGGAAGATGTTGTCGGAGCCGCTGTCCTCGAGAAAGGCCATGCCTTGCGCGGCGGTGTTGAGCAGGTTGCTTTCGAAGCGGTTGACGATCTCAAGGTTGAGGGTGACGCCGGCTGACTTTGCCGTCTCCGCCACCTCGGCAAGCGTGCCGGCGCTGCGGTTCCACTGGTCGCGCGTCGGCGCCTCGCTCTGCAAACCGTGGCTGGTGCTGAGGATGCCGGCAACCTTCTGGCCGCCGAGATCGCGAGTCAGCGCGATCGTACGTTTCAGGATTTCGACGCCGTGCGCCGCAATCGTTTTGTCGGCGCTCGAAATATCGCCGTCGGCCGGCAGTCCGATGCTGATCGCGACGCCGAGGCCGAGATCGGCTATCCGCTTGGCCAAGCCGTCAATGTCGACATTGGCGGGGTCGAGATAGGAGAATTCGATCAGGTCGAAGCCGGCTTCGCTGGTGTTGGCCAGCGTCCGCTCGAGATCGCTCTGCGTCGAGCTCGCCGACCAGACGAATGAGTGGATTCCGATGCGCGACATGATTGTCTCCGGTTATTCCAGCAGTAGCGGACCCAAGTCCAAATCGGTGTTTGGCAATCCGTTGCTCAGACAAAAAAGGTGCGGCCGGTCATACCGGCCGCACCAGGCTTGGGAGGTTTAGCGAGCTGCGGTCCAGCCCTTGTAATCCTTCAAATTGTCGGCCGTGATCAGCTTCGGGTCGAGCAGCACCGTCGGCTCGGCCGGCTTCTTGCCGGCAAGCAGGTCAGCCGCCATCGTCAGCGACTGGCCGGCCATCACATAGGGATCCTGCGAGGCCGAGGCCTTGATCATCGACGTGCCGGAAGCGAGTTCCTTCTCGATATCGGGCGCGCCGTCGACCGCCGTGAAGATGAACTCCGAGCGGTTGAGCTGCTTGGCCGCAAGCTGGGCGCCGATCGCCGTCGGATCGTTGATGGCGAACACCGCGTCGATCTTGTCGAAACGGGTCAGCAGCGACTGGAACACTTTCAAGCCGCCGTCACGTGAGCCTTCGGCGTTCTGGTCGTCTGAAAGGACCTTGATGTCGGGGTGTTTTGCCAGCACGTCCTTGCAGCCCTTGACCCTCTCCAGGATCGACGACGAGGCCGGGCCGTTGAGGATGACGTAGTCGCCCTTGCCGCCGGTATGGTCGACCAGATACTGGCACGCCTCTTCGCCGGCCTTGACATTGTTGGTCATCACGGTGACGTCGGCGCCCGGCGCCGAAACGTCAAAAGCGGCAACGACGATGCCGGCCGCCTGTGCCTTCTTCACCGCCGGTGCGATCGCCTTGGCATCGACGGCATTGAGCATGATGACGTCGACGCCGGCGGCGATGAAGGAATCGACCTGCGAGACCTGCTTGTTGAGATCGTAGTCGGCCGATACCGATGTCACCTGCACATTCGGGTTGATTTTCTTGGCCGCGTCCTCGATGCCCTTGATGGTGGCGACGAAGAACGGGTTGCCGAGCAGGCCGACCGAGATGCCGACCTTGTTCAGGTCCTTGGCCGATGCCGGCGCGATGACGGCGGCTGCAAGGGCGACGCCGCAGAGCAGTTTAGCGATGATCTTCATTGTTTTATTTTCCTCCTGATGCCCGCGCCTCTCACGGTGCGTTACACATGAAACCGGCTCGATGGACGCCGGCGACTAAGGGCCATCACGTTCTTGCTCCTGCCTGGAGCCGGTAACGGTCGAGGGCGACCGCCACGATGATGACCAATCCCTTGATGATGTACTGCCAGATGTCGGAAACACCGGCGAGGATGAGCCCATTTGACAGCACGGCGATGATCAGGCCGCCGATCAGCGTGCCCCAGATCGAGCCGACGCCGCCGACGAAGCTGGTGCCGCCGAGGATGACCGCGGCAATGGCGTCGAGTTCGTAGGACTGGCCGAGCTGCAGCCCGTTGGCGGCATAGAGCCGGGCCGCCGACATGGCGCCGCCAAGGCCGGCCAGAAGGCCGGAAACGCCGTAGACGAAGAGCAGCACCAGCGGCACCTTGATGCCGGTCAGTCTGGCGGCCTCGGCGTTGCCGCCGACGGCGTAGATCCAGGTGCCAAGCACGGTGCGCTTGAGCACCAGCCAGGACAGCACCACGACCGCCAGCGCGATGATGACCAGCCATGGAACGCCGAACTGCGAACCGTTGCCGATGAAGTCGAACGGCAGGTCCGAGTTGAACACCGTCGTGTCCTGGCCAAGCAACCGGGCGACGCCGCGCACGGCGGTCAGTGATCCCAGCGTGACGATGAAGGGCGGCAGCTTGATGTAGGCGATCAGCAGGCCGTTGATGACGCCGAAGCCGAGCCCGACGAGAATGGCCGCCGGCACGCCCAGCAGTCCCCAATCGGGCACCAGCGACACCATCACCGCCACCATCGCCGAGGCGGCAAGGATCGAGCCGACGGACAGGTCGATGCCGCCGGTCAGGATGACGAAGGTCATGCCGGCCGCCAACACGATGTTGATCGACGATTGCTGCATGACGATCAGCAGATTGGTCTGGGTGAAAAAGCGCGGGTTGATGAACTGGAAGCCGACCGCCAGCAGAATCAGGATCGGCAGCATGCCGAGCGCAGCGATGGCGGTGCGCCACCTTGTGCTCCTGCCGACCGCCCGGTCGTCCGCTTTCATCGTGTCGGCCACTTTGTCGGTCATCGCTGAGCCGCTCCCGTTGCAAGTTCCATGATCGCTTCCTGCCGCAGTGGCTCGCCCTCCGACGCCGTTACCTCGCCGGCAATGGTGCCGTCGCGCATCACCAGCACGCGGTCGGCGATGCCGATCACCTCCGGCAGTTCGCTGGAGATCATCAGGATGGCGATGCCTTTCTTGGCCAGATTGTCGATCAGCCGGTAGATTTCCGACTTCGCCCCGACGTCGACGCCGCGGGTCGGCTCATCGAGGATGACGACCTGCGGCTCTGTTTCCAGCAGGCGGGCGAGCAGCACCTTCTGCTGGTTGCCACCCGACAGCGAGCCGGCATTGGCCTGCACCGAGCTGGTGCGGATGGAGAGCTCGGACACCGCCTTGGCGGCGCGCTTTTCGGCAGCCGCGAAGTCGCGCAGACCGCCGGCCTTCGCGTCCCTTGCCAGCACGCCCATGCTGATGTTGTCGGAGATCGACATGTCGAGGAACAGGCCAAGTTGCTTGCGGTCCTCGGTCAGGTAGGCGATGCCGGCATCCAGCGCCTCGCTTGGCGAACCGATGGATATCGGTTTGCCGCCGAGCTCCAGCGTGCCCGATATGTGCCTGTCGGCGCCGAAGATCAGTCGTGCCAGTTCGGTGCGGCCCGAGCCGACCAGGCCGGCCAGCGCCAGCACCTCGCCTTTGTGGAGGTCGAAGGAGCAATTCCTTATGAAATTGCCGTCCGACATGCCGCGCACCGACAGCGCGACGGCGCGCTTGCTGTCCGGCGGGCGGTGATCCTTCTTGTAGAACGTCGACAGATCGCGTCCGACCATCATCGATACCAGGCGCGAGGCGTTCAGATCGGCGCGGTCGAGCGTGCCGACATAGCCGCTGTCGCGCAGCACGCTGACGCGGTCGGCGAGCTGGTAGACCTCTTCCATGCGGTGGCTGATGTAGATGATGGCGATACCTTGCGACTTCAGCGTCGCGATCACCTCGAACAGCCGGTCGGTCTCACGCGAGGTCAGCGAGGTGGTCGGCTCGTCCATGACGATGATGCGCGCATTGGTCGACAGCGCGCGGGCGATTTCGACCAACTGGCGTTCGCCGAGCGACAGGCTGCTGACCGGGGTGCGCGCTGAAAAAGTCACGCCGAGCCGCGCGATGATGTCGCTGGCGCGCCGGTTACACTGCTCGCGATCGACGATGCCGAACCGTCGCGGCTCGTTGCCGAGGAAAATGTTCTGCGCCACCGACAGATTGGGCGCCAGCGACAGCTCCTGGTAGATGACCGCAATGCCGGCGGCGCGTGCCTTGATCGGGTCGCCGGTGGCGGCCGGCATGCCGTCGATCAGGATTTCGCCGCCGGGATCCGGCCGGTAGGCACCGGACAGCACCTTCATCAGCGTCGACTTGCCGGCACCGTTCTCACCCATCAGCGCGTGCAGCTCGCCGGCATGGACGGTCAGCGACACATCGTGCAGGGCGCGGATCGGGCCGAATGTCTTCGAGATGTGGCGCATCTCCAGCACCGGCTGGCGCACCGTCTCGATCCGGGCGATGGCGCTCATCGCGCACCTCCCGCAGCTGCTCTGGGGGCACCCCGATCGGCGGCAAGGCCGCGCCAGTCGTTGCGGTAGCCGGCAAGGCCGCTGAAGCTTGCCGCATGCACCGCCTCCGGCGCCTCGGTGGCAAACTCGCGTCCGACGCTTTCGAAGGCAAGTGCTGCGGCACCGGTGGCGCTGCCCTCCAGCGTTGCGCCCTGCAGGAAGGCCTGCCCGGGACGCACTTGCGCCAGCAGCGCGGCAAGCAGCCCGCCATTGTTCAGGCCGCCGTCGACGATGACGGTATTATCGGAATGGATCAGCTCGAGGCACAAATCGACCATCAGCGCGACATAGAGCAGCGCCATGGCCGCGCGTTCGTCGGCGTTGGGCGTGCGCCCGACCAGTTCGCCGCGCCGGTGTGCCATCGGGCCGCCGGGCGCGAAGCTCGGCAGCGCCATGATGCCGGCGTCGATCACCCGCTGTATCGATGACGGCGCGATGGCGCCCTGCCAGCCGGCGCTGATCGTCGCGAATTCGCGGCCGCCCATGAAGCGGATGGTTGGCACCGGGCCGCCATCGACATCGACGTTGACCAGCATGTCGCGCTCGCCGTCGAGTGCGTCGAGAGGACAGTCCGGATTGAGAACGACGACCCAGGTGCCGGTCGAGACCACGGTCACCGGCCCGAGCTGCTGCCGGCGGTAGGCATGGAGCGCGGCATTGCTGTCGTGGACGCCATTATGGATGGCGACCGGCTTCGCGGCTCGGCCGAAGCGCTGCTCGCCGATCACCGCGCCGGCACGCTCGAAGGCGGGCATCTGGCCGCGCCAGCCCCCGCCATCGACCAGCGAGCTGAAATCGCGTTTGCGCGGCGCCCATAAATGCGAGTGGCAGCCGAGATAGGACACTTCCGATACCGGCCGGCCACCAAGGCGCCAGCTCCAGTATTGGGGGTAGCCGAGGATCGATTTCGCTGCGGCGAAGGCACCGGGCTCCACCTCCTTCAGCCACAACATGTGGCGGCCGTAGTTGAAGCCAAGCGGCAGGCGCGGCGAAAAGGTCTCGGCAAAATCCGGAATGCGGCGATCGATTTGCGCGGCGATCTCGGCCGGCGGTTCCTGCTCGTAATCGAGGATCGGATGCGTCAGCGCGGCGTCGTTGACCAACGCGAAGGTGCAGCCATGGCCGGATACCATCAGCCCTTCCACGCCATGCGTGTCGACGGCGTCATCGATGGCGCGGGCCGCCCAGTCGTGCAGCGTTGCCTCGTCGAGCACGCTGAAGCCGTTTTTGCGGATCCAGCTCGGCTGGGTGCGGCGCTCGTCGAGGATGCGTCCGTCCTGGCCGAAGACGAACAGCTTCGAATTGGTCTTGCCGAAATCGAGGACGGCTACTTTCACTGGGCGCCTCCCGAGGAAGCGGCGATGCGCACCATGACGCCGGCATCTTCGAGCATGCGCGCGTCGGTGTCGGACAGGCCCTCATCGGTGACCAGCGTACCGATCCGCGACAGCGGCAGCGCCACGTTGCGGGCGTGGATCGACAGTTTGCGGCTGTCGGCCAGCACGACGATCTGGTCGGCGCAGAGGCTGAGCTCGACGATCGAGCGAACCAGCAGCGGGTGCGATTCCAGAAGGCCTTCCTGGCCGATGCCTTGCGCGCCGAGAAAGAACTTCGAGGCGTAGAACGGCACCGTCTGGGTCAGCGAATGGATGATACCCGGCTCGCGGTGCAGTTCGCCGCCGGCGACGGTCAGGCTGCAATGGCCGTGATCGCTGAGATAGGCCGCGAGCGGCATCGAGTTGGTGTAGAGCCGGATGTTGCGGTCGGCGAGCTTGACGCCGAGATGGAAGCAGGTCGAACCGCCATGCACGATGACCGCGTCGCCGTCGCGCACCATGGTGGCGGCGAGAGCGGCGATCTGCCGCTTGGCCTCGACGGCGAGGTCGCGGTTCTCGTCATAGGGCCTGGCATAGGCGACGCCGACTTGCGAAGCGCCATCGAGCGCCGAGATGCCGCCATAGACCTTGCGCGCTTCGCCGGCCTCGTCGATCTTGTCGATGTCGCGCCGCACCGTCGCCGCCGACACGCCAAGCCGCTCCTGCAGCTCGCGCACCGATGCGAAAGGCCGGTCTCGCAAAAGCTCGACAATCTGGCGCTGGCGGCCGGAGTCGCTCAACCCTTACCTCCCAATGCGCTTGCCTCCCAAGCCATTTTGCACGGCATTGCCATTTTGCACGGCAATTGGTGCAACTTACTCAACGGGCCTCGGATTGCAAGCGTGATTTGACGCGATAACATCACTGTTGACGTAACTTACTCGCATCTGCGATACCAGCGTCGGTCTTAGTCCCGGCAACGGGCCGTCCAAAGCCGTGGCCACGCGGCCGGTTTGTGGAGGAATTTCGATGACGATCAGTGCGGATGCGCAGGAATTGGCAGCGCTGCGGTCGCTTTCGGCCGTCATCGGCAGCGACCCGCATCTGACCCAGGCCGCCGGCGGCAATACCTCGCTGAAAGCCGGCGACACGCTCTGGATCAAGGCCTCCGGTACCTGGCTGAAGGACGCGCTTACCGCAGACATCATGGTGCCGGTCAGCATCCCGCCATTGCTTGAAGCCATCGAACGGCGCGACCCGGCCGCCGAACAGCCGCAGGCCTTCGCCATCGGCGCCCTCAATCCACGCGGCTTGCGTCCGTCGATCGAGACCACGGTGCATGCGCTGATGCCGCAGCGCATCGTTCTGCATGTCCACTGCGTCGAGACCATTTCGCTGGCAGTGCAGGCCGATTGCGAGGCCGAGATCGCCAGGCGGCTCGATGGCCACCAATGGGCGTATGTTCCTTATCGCCGGCCGGGGCTGCCGCTCGCCCAGGGCATCGCCGAGCGCCTGCGGCCAGGCGTAGACATCCTGATCCTCGGCAATCACGGCCTGGTCGTTGCAGCCGAGACCGTCGCCGCGGCCGACATGCTGCTACGGCGCGTAACCCGGCTCTTGGCGCGGCCGCCGCGCCAGGTGGCAGAACCGGACATCGTGGCGCTGACGGCGCTCGCCGGCGGCAGCGGCTACAGACTGCCGGCCGACGTCGAGGCGCATGCGGTGGCGATCGACCCCGAATGCTGCCGCATGGCGGCAGGGGGCAGCCTCTACCCCGACCACGTCATCTTTCTCGGCGAGGGTTCGGTCGTGGCGAGACCGGACGAGGATGTGAAGCGCGTGATCGAGCGCTGCGGCGCCGCACCCGTGGCGATCCTGTTTCCCGGCCTTGGCGTGCTGATGCGCGGCGACGCCGGCGCCGGCGCCGACGCCATGCAGGGCTGCCTCGCCGACGTGACGGCGCGGGTCGATGTCGCTGCGAAGCTGAATTATCTGACAGCGGCGGAGAATGACGAACTGATCAACTGGGACGCCGAAAAATATCGCCAGAAACTCAATGCCGGAGGCAGCTGACATGCCGCGTTCGTCAAGTCCGCTATCAACTGGCCCGCTTGCCATCGGCATCGACATCGGCACATCCGGCGCGCGCGCCGTCGCAATGCGCCCGGACTTTTCCATCGCCGCGCATTCCGCAATTGCCCTTGAGCGATTTGGGCTGAACGGCCGCGACCCCGCCGTATGGTGGGAGGCGGTCGGCGCGACGTTGGCGGAAGTGCTCAAATGTATCGATCGCGCGGCAGTGCTCTCGATCGCCGTCGACGGTACGTCGGGCACGCTGCTGCCGGTCGACGGCTCCGGGCGGCCGCTGGCCGAACCGCTGATGTACAACGACAAGGTCGCCGACGACATTATTCTGACTGCAATAGCCGGCGCGGCACCGGCAACGAGCGCTGCACTTGGGGCGACGTCCGGTCTCGCCAAGGCGCTGTCTTTCCAGCACCTGCCCGGCGTCGCCACTGTGCTGCACCAGGCCGACTGGATCGCCGGACAGTTTTCCGGCCGCTTCGATGTCAGTGACGAGAACAACGCGCTGAAAACCGGCTACGACGTCGAGGCCCGGCGCTGGCCGGACTGGATCGCGGCGACCGGCATGCGCATGGAATTCCTGCCCCGAATCGTGCGGCCGGGCGATGTCACGGGCACGCTCACCGCCAGCGTTGCGAAAATGTTCGGCCTGCCGCGCGACGTGGTTGTCGTCGCCGGCACCACCGATGGATGCGCGTCGTTCCTGGCGACCGGTGCGACTGCCGCGGGCGCCGGCGTCACCGCGCTCGGCTCATCGCTGACCATCAAGATCCTCTCCGACCGGCCGATCTCGGCGCCGCAATTCGGCATCTACAGCCATAGGCTGGGAAACACCTACCTGGCGGGCGGTGCCTCGAACTCCGGCGGCAAGGTGCTGGCCCAGCATTTCCCCGTCGCCCGCATTGTCGAACTCAGCAAAAAGATCGACCCGGCGACAGAGACCGGCCTCGATTATTACCCGCTGCCGGCGCCGGGCGAACGCTTCCCCATAGCCGATCCGGCGCTGCCGCCCCGCCTCGAGCCGCGGCCCGCCGACGACGCCGATTATCTGAAAGCGATGTTCGAGGGTATTGCGGCGATCGAAGCGCTCGGCTATCGCCGGCTTGCCGAACTCGGCGCACCCCGGCTTACATCGGTCAGGAGCGTCGGCGGCGGTGCGGCCAATCCGGCCTGGACGGCGATCCGGCAGCGCAAGCTTGGCGTCGCTCTCGTGCCGGCTCTTTCGGAGGAGGCCGCCGCCGGCACGGCGCGGCTGGCGCTGATGGGCGCAGGCGCAGCGGGGCTTTTATGACGGCCAAGATAATTCAGCACCTCGACGGCATCGCCGCGCTGGCCGAGCGCTATCAGGTGTTCCTGCTCGACCAATTTGGTGTGCTGCACGACGGCACCAGCGCCTATCCAGGCGCTATCGAAGCCTTGTCGGCACTCAAGCGCGCCGGCAAGACCATCGTGCTGATCTCGAATTCCGGCAAGCGGGCGCAACCCAATGAGCGCCGCCTGCTGAAGCTCGGCTTCGCACCGGGAAGCTGGGACCATTTTGTCTCCTCCGGCGAGGTGGCGTGGCGCTCCTTCCACGAAATGGCGGCATCGGGGACCCTGCGCCCGCAGACAAAATGCCTGCTGATCAGCCGCGATAATGACCGTTCGGCTGTCGACGGCCTGCCCTTCGTCCTGGCCAAGGACGGCGACGATGCAGAACTGGTACTGATTTCCGCCAGCGAGGGCGATCGCTACGACCTCGACCATTATCGCCGGCTTCTCGGTCCGGCGGCGAAGCGCCAGGTGCCGTGCTTCTGCACCAACCCCGACAAGATCATGCTGACTGCCGTCGGGCCTTGCTTCGGCGCTGGCCGGCTGGCCGATCTCTATGAGAACCTCGGCGGCAGCGTCACCCGCATCGGCAAGCCCTATCCGCAGATATTCGAGGCAGCGCTGGCGCTGGCGGGCAACCCGGAGCGCGGCAACGCGGTCTGCGTCGGCGACAGCGTCGAGCACGACATCGCCGGCGGCAACGGCGTCGGCGTCGCGACGACGCTGGTCCTGTCCGGCATATTGGCGGAGACACCTGATCTGGAGACTGTTTTCGCCACGCTGAACGCCCGCCCCGACTACATCGCGGATAGCTTCAGGTTTCGCTGAATTGTTAATGCGAGACAAAGCTAATCGAGGTTGAAACGCCCGATCACCGGCACATGGTCGGAGGGCCGCTCCCAGCCGCGCGCCGGCCGCAGGATTTCATAGCCGGCAAACTGCGGCACCAGGTTTGGCGACGACCAGATATGGTCGAGGCGGCGGCCGCGATTTGACGCCTGCCAATCCTGTGCACGATAGCTCCACCAGGTGTAGAGCTTCTCCTCGTAGGGCACATTGAGCCGCATCAGGTCGACCCAGTCGCCGGCGAGCCGCATCGCTTCGAAATTTTCCGTCTCGACCGGCGTATGGCTGACGACGTTGAGCAGCTGCTTGTGCGACCAGACATCGTGCTCGAGCGGCGCGATGTTAAGATCGCCGACCAGGATCGAGCCGGAAACCTCGTCATGCTCGGCGCGGACGGCGTTCATCTCGGCAACAAAATCGAGCTTGTGCTTGAACTTCCGGTTGACGGCCGGGTCGGGCTCGTCGCCGCCGGCCGGCACGTAGAAATTGTGCAGCAGGATCGCCTTGCCGCCAGCCTTGACGGTGACCGACAGATGCCGGCTGTCGTCGATCTCGCAGAAGCGGCGCTTTTCGACCACCTCGATCGGCCGCCGTGCCACCGTCGCAACGCCGTGGTAGCCCTTCTGGCCATGGAAGGCGATGTGCTCGTAGCCAAGCTTGCGGAACGCCTTCTCCGGAAACAATTCGTCAGGAACCTTGGTTTCCTGCAGGCAGAGCACGTCCGGCGCCTGCTCGACCAGCAGACGCTCGACGATCGGCATGCGCAGCCGGACGGAGTTGATGTTCCAGGTAGCGACGGAAAACGGCATGTGGGGTTCCGGACAACGCAAGATCCGCCGGATGGCCCGACGGAAGTCAATCGCGGAAACTACTGCCAGCCGCGCACCGCAAAAACAAGCCGGCCGCGCCTTGGGGGCGCGGCCCATGACTTTCCAGAAATATCAATACAGGAACCAAGCCCAAGGTGTGCTGAGATTCAGGTCAGGCCGAGTCGGAGTCGAAGACGGGCGCGAAGCGACCAGAATGGTGGATTCCGAGAACCGGAGCGGAGCGTACTTTTGGGTACGTGAGCACCGGCCTACGCCGGCCGTAGCCTTAACTGCCACGACCGCTCATGAGTGCTTTGGCCGGCGAAGGCCGGAAGCGCAGGAAACCGCCGTTGCAGGCCGGCATCACCTGAATATCGACACACCTTAGCGCGACTTGGTGTTCAGTTCCCGGTTGGCCGTATAGTCGATGGCAAAGGTGTCGGGCGCGAAACTGACGCCCTCCTTGGTGTTGAAGATCATCACCGTCGTGTCCTTGCCTTGCGCATCGGTGATGGTCCACTGCCGCAATTCATAGGATTTCGGATCGAACATCATGGTGATCTTCGAATTGCCGAACACCGATTTGTCGGCAAGCTGGATGGTGGTGAGATCGTTTTCTTCCTTAACGCTTCTGACGCGTCCGCCCGACAGATCGATCTTGTCGTCGAGCAGCAGCTTCAGCGGTGTCTTCGACAGCGGGTAGAGGTCGGAGGTCCGCAGCTTCTTGTTGAGGATGACCACCGACTTGCCGTCGGAAATCACCCTGAAATTCGAGGCGCCGTCATAGTTGAAGCGGATCTTGCCCGGCCGTTCCAGAAAGAACTTGCCGCCGGTCTGCTCGCCCTTTGGCCCGAACTGCACGAACTCGCCGCTCATCGATTTGACCGAGGAGAAATGATCGGCGATCTTCTGCGCCGTCGCCGGAACCGCTGCTTGCGCCGACGCCAGCAGCTGGAAGCCGGGCACGACGTTGACGGCCGCGGCACCGGCCAGGACCAGACCGAGCACCTGTCGGCGGGTTGGGGCGAAATCCCTGCTCGGGGCGAAAGATGCGTTTTTCATGCCGGTCACCATCATCTGATTGCTTGCTCGTTATATTGGTCTGGCCCCCCAGTTGGGCTTAAGTTTGGCGGGCGCGCAGCGCTCATCCGTTGCAACGCGCCGAGAGGTTCAAAGTTGCCGGCGCGGATGCGCTCTAGAACTTGTCGTCCTCCGTCGGCACCAGGATTTCGCGTTTTCCGGCATGGTTGGCCGGGCCGACAATGCCTTCCTTCTCCATCTTCTCGATGATCGAGGCGGCGCGGTTGTAGCCGATGCCGAGCCGGCGCTGGATGTAGCTGGTCGAGGCCTTGCCGTCGCGCAGCACCACCGCGACCGCCTGGTCGTAGGGATCGTCGGAATCCTCGAAATTGCCGCCGTCGCCGCTGCTGCCACTGCCTTTGCCCGACGGCTCATCATCATCCTTGTCGTCATCCTCGGTGATGGCGTCGAGATATTCCGGCACGCCTTGCAATTTCAGATGCGCGACGATCCTCTCCACCTCGTCGTCGGAAACGAAGGGACCGTGCACGCGCTGGATGCGGCCGCCGCCGGCCATGTAGAGCATATCGCCCATGCCGAGCAGCTGTTCGGCGCCCTGCTCGCCCAGGATGGTGCGGCTGTCGATCTTCGATGTCACCTGGAAGGAGATGCGGGTCGGGAAGTTGGCCTTGATGGTGCCGGTGATGACGTCGACCGACGGCCGCTGCGTTGCCATGATGACATGGATGCCGGCGGCGCGCGCCATCTGCGCCAGGCGCTGCACTGCGCCTTCGATGTCCTTGCCGGCGACCATCATCAGATCGGCCATCTCGTCGATGATGACGACGATGTAGGGCATCGGCTCGAGGTCGAGGTTCTCCGTCTCGTAGATCGCTTCACCGGTCTGGCGGTCGAAGCCGGTCTGCACGGTGCGCGAGATTCTTTCGCCTTTTTTCTCGGCCTGCTGCACGCGCGCGTTGAAACCGTCGATGTTGCGGACGCCGACCTTCGACATTTTGCGGTAGCGGTCCTCCATCTCTCGCACGGTCCATTTCAGCGCCACCACCGCCTTCTTCGGATCGGTGACCACCGGCGTCAGAAGATGCGGGATGCCGTCATAGACCGAGAGTTCCAGCATTTTCGGATCGATCATGATCAGCCGGCAGTCCTGCGGCGTCAGCCGATAGAGCAGCGACAGGATCATGGTGTTGATGGCGACGGACTTGCCCGAGCCGGTGGTGCCGGCGACCAGCACGTGCGGCATCTTGGCGATGTCGACGATGACCGCCTCGCCATTGATGGTCTTGCCCAGCGCCAGCGCCAGCTTGGCCTTGGTGGTCTCGAAATCGCGGCTGGCCATGATCTCGCGCAAATAGACGGTCTCGCGCCTGGCGTTCGGCAATTCGATGCCGATGGCGTTGCGGCCAGGCACCACGGCGACACGGCAGGCGATGGCGCTCATCGAGCGGGCGATGTCGTCGGACAGGCCGATCACCCGCGACGATTTGATGCCGGGCGCGGGTTCCAGCTCGTAAAGCGTGACGACCGGACCCGGGCGCACATGGATGATTTCGCCCTTGACGCCGAAATCCTCCAGCACGCCCTCGAGCAGGCGGGCGTTCTGCTCCAGCGCGTCCTTCGACAGGCTGGCGTCGCGCACCACGTTCTTCGGTTCCGACAGGAAATGCAGTGACGGCATCTCGAATTTTTCCGAGCCGATCAGCGAGGTCTGCGCCTCGCGCTGGACCCGGGCGCCGGGTGCCGGCCGCGGCGCCGGCGCCTCGACGCGTGTCGCCGCATCGGAACGGAAGTTCTGCACCTTCGCCGTCGGCGCGGCGCGGCGTTGGCCGGCCGGCTCGGGCGCGAAATCCATGTCGTCGTCATTGTCGTCGTTATCGAAGACATCGGCATCGTCGGGGTCGATCGAGGCACTGCGGTCGTTGACCATGGCGGCGAAGAATTCCGGCTCGACGCGGGCGCGCCCGCCCGGGCTCATCCGCGCCTCGGCGAACTCGGCCGATTCGACCCGTTCTGCCGCCCGCCGCCAGGCGCTGGCCCGCGGCTCCATCTCCGGCTCGAAATCGTCGCGCTCGCGCCGGCGCGCGGCGCGGCGACGCAGATAGGCCCGCAGCGACAGCCACCAATGGGTGATGGCGCCAAGCGCCAATATGCCTTCGTCGCCCTCGTCCTCTTCATTGTCGAAAAGCAGGTCGTCCTGCGGATCGGCAGCAGTGGGCTGATCAAGCACGGCAAAGCCGTTCTTGCGTGAAATCAGCGCCGAACCATACAGAAACAGCCCCAGCGCCGGTGCTGCAAGGAGCACGGCAAGCACGCTGGCGACGAGGCCGGTCGGATAGCCGCCGATGACCAGGCCGGGAATGTTGAGCACCATGTCGCCAAAGACGCCGCCGAGGCCGGTCGGCAGCGGCCAGGTCTTGGGCGGCATCACGCAGCCGGCAATTGCCGCGCCAAGCAGCGAAAACCCGAACCAGGCCAGCACCCGTTTCGGCAGCCGGTCGACGCCGCGCGCGGTAAACAGCAGAAATCCCCAGATCACCGCCGGCACCAGCGCCGCAACGGCGGCGAGTCCGAAGAACTGCATGGCAATGTCGGAAAAGACGGCGCCGGCATAACCCATTGCATTGGTGACGATATTATCGGTGGCGTGCGAGAAGCTCGGATCGGCGACGTTCCAGGTGGCAAGGGCGGCGACGCCGAAGCCAACCAGAGCAAACAGCCCGGCACCGACCAGCCGCCCGACCTGGCGCCTCGCGAACGCCCGGATGCCGTGCCCCGTATCGGCCAGCGCAAGCGGTGCTGAAGCCCCTGAACGCATGCTCTTCCTCGTCTGTCGTTGCCCGGCCGGGCGCGGACGCGCAACACGGCAGATTCGGCTGTCAGACTAGCGGCGGGAAGGTTAAGGGCGCATTAACCATGGGCAGCCTGCGTCTGCGGAACGGGCGCAGGATGTCATGCCTGACTTCCTGTTCAAACGCGGCGGTGATCCTGCGACAGGCATTGGCAACCACGCTGACTCGGCGAAAATGGCGGGCACGCTGGAGCCGCTGCGGCAGATGTTTCATCGCCGCCGGCGGATCGAGCACCTTGATCAAGCGATCGTGATCGAGCCGTCACGGCCATCCGCGCACAAAAAGAGGCCCGGAAGATTTCCGGGCCTCAAGGCGTGAGCCCTTGCGGGAGCATCACGACGGGATGGGACGTCGCGAGGCGGCCGAGGCCGCCCCGGACGAGCTTACGGGTGATAGGCCACTTCGCCGTGCGAGGTGAGATCGAGCCCCTCGCGCTCTGCATCGGCTGTCGGACGCAGGCCGACGATCAGGTCGACGATCTTGTAGAGGATCGCGCTGCCGATACCCGACCACAGGATTGTCACCAGCACACCCTTGAACTGCGACATCAGCTGGGTGGCCGTGCCGGCGTAGCCGGCGGCGAAGTCGGCTGTCGAGTAATCGACGATGCCGGCGCCGCCGAGAGCGGGATTGACCAGGATACCGGTGCCGAGCGCGCCGATGATGCCGCCGATGCAGTGGATGCCGAAAACATCGAGGCTGTCGTCGTAGCCGAACTTGTTCTTCACCACCGAGACGAAGAAGTAGCAGACGCAAGTGGCGACGAGACCGAGCACGATGGCGCCCATCGGTCCGGCAAAGCCGGCGGCAGGTGTCACGGCGACGAGGCCGGTGACAGCACCCGAAACGGCGCCAAGCATGGATGCTTTGCCGCGCAGCAGCGTTTCAAGCACGATCCAGGTCACTGCCGCCGCCGCCGTGGCGACAAACGTATTGACCATGGCCAGCACGGCATAGGCGTTCGCTTCCAGGTTCGAACCGGCATTGAAGCCGAACCAGCCGACCCACAGCAGCGAGGCGCCGACCATGGTCAGCGTCATCGAGTGCGGCGCCATGACGTCCTTCTGGTAGCCGATACGCTTGCCGATCATCAGCGCGCCGACAAGGCCGGCAATGCCCGCATTGATGTGAACGACGGTGCCGCCGGCGAAGTCGATGGCGCCGAAGCCGAAGATGAGACCCGACGGATCGCTATAAGCGCTCGGGCCGCCCCAGAACCACACCATGTGAGCGATCGGGAAGTATACGAAGGTGACCCAGAGGATGGTGAAAAGGATCACGGCGGAGAACTTGATGCGTTCGGCGAAGGCGCCGACGATCAGGGCAGGCGTGATGCAGGCGAAGGTCATCTGGAAGAGGACGAACACCAGTTCGGGAATGGCCACGCCCTTGGTGAAGGTTTCGGACACCGTCGTCACGTCGACGCCGGCCAGAAACATCTTGGAAAGGCCACCGACGAAGGCGTTGCCGGGGGTGAAGGCCAGGCTGTAGCCGTAGAAAACCCAGACGATCATGACCACGCTGGTGATGGTGAAGACCTGCATCAGCACCGACAGCATATTCTTGGCGCGAACCAGGCCACCGTAGAAAAGGGCAAGGCCGGGAATGGTCATCAGCAGCACCAGAATGGTGGAGATCATCATCCACGTCGTGTCGCCCTTGTCGACGGTGAATGCCGGCGCCGCTGCCGGTGCTGCCGGAGCCGCTTCCTGAGCGAACGCAGCAACCGTGCCCAGTGCAGCGAGAGCGAGCGAACCCAAAACGGCCGCGCGTCCCGTTATCTTCAAGGTGGAAGGAATATTCATTGAACTCTCCATTGGAATACGTGTCCGCGGCTCAAAGCGCGTCGGTGTCTGTTTCGCCGGTGCGAATGCGCACCGCCTGGTCGATGCCGAAAACGAAGATCTTGCCGTCGCCGATCTGGCCGGTCTTGGCCGCCGCGGTGATGGCTTCGACGGCCTTGTCGACCATGTCGACGGCGACCGCGACTTCGATCTTGATCTTCGGCAGGAAGCTGACCGCGTATTCCGCTCCGCGATAGATTTCCGTGTGCCCCTTCTGACGTCCGTAGCCTTTTACTTCGGTGACGGTCAGGCCTTGGATGCCGACTGCGGTGAGCGCCTCGCGCACCTCGTCGAGCTTGAACGGCTTTATGATTGCCATCACGATCTTCATAAGGTTTCACCCTTTGCTGTTGCGGGTCCCCGCGTTTGCACGACTTCGCCGATCCCCATGAGAGCCGGAGAGTGCCCGCTAGGATTCAAGCTCCGTGCCAATTGCCGAAGCAGGGTGTTAAGCTGTTGTTAAACAAGGAAATCGGGAAGGTTTGTCGGCTGCCTGTTCACAGTCGCGGCAATGCAACTGATTAAAAAATAGGCAAATTTAAAAAAATGCCTACTCCGCAGGCGGCCGCTTCAGCCGGATGAGTCCTTCTTGGGCAACCGAGGCGATCAACGTGCCGTCGCGGGCAAACAGCGAGCCGCGGGTAAAGCCACGCGATCCTTGCGTTGACGGGCTGTCCTGCGTGTACAGCATCCAGTCGTCGAGCGGATGGCTGCGATGGAACCACATGGCGTGGTCGAGGCTCGCTGCCTGGATGTCGCGATCGAAAATGGCGCGGCCATGGGCAAAGGTCGAGGTGTCGAGCAGCGTCATGTCGGAGAGGTAAGCGAGCACGGCCGCCTGCGTGGCGCGGTCGGCCGGCACCGGGCCGGTGGTGCGGATCCAGATGTTCTGCTTCGGCTCGAGCTTTTCCCGGCTGGTGTAATGCTTCAGCATCACCGGCTTCATCTCGATCGGCCGGTCGCGCTCCCAATAGCGCTTGATGCCATCGGGCACGGCTTCGCCGAACTTGCCCAGCAATTCGCGCTGCGACAGCAATGTGTCGGGCGCCGGCACGTCCTGCGGCATCGGCACCTGATGTTCCAGGCCGACCTCATCCTGCTGGAATGAGGCTTCCAGCGAAAAGATCGCCTGGCCGTGCTGGATCGCGACGACGCGGCGCGTGGTGAAGGAGCCGCCGTCACGGATGCGGTCGACCTCGTAGATGATCGGCACCTTGGTGTCGCCCGGTCGCATGAAATAGCCATGCAGCGAGTGCACATGGCGCTCGGCCTCGACCGTTCGCTGCGCGGCGACAAGCGCCTGGGCGATGGTCTGGCCGCCGAAGATGCGCTGCCAGTCGAGCTTGGGGCTGCGACCGCGATACAGGTTGTGTTCCAGCTGCTCGAGGTCGAGAATGCCGAGAAGCTCGTCCATGGCTGCCGTCATCTTGACCTCGCCGCAAAATTACCATGGCGGTTTCCGACAGGAACAGCGGGCAGTCAAGGGCGGAATGCCCGGCGACAGTCAGGCTGCGAAAGGAATTGCCATGGTGGACAGCAAAAATTCGCTCGACGTTCTGGTCGCCGGCGCCGGCTATATCGGCCTGGCCGCCGCCGTGTCGCTGAAGCAGGCGCGGCCGAGCCTCGCCGTTGCCGTCGTCGACGCAGCACCCGCCGGCGTCTGGCAGAAGGACGGCCGCGCCTCGGCGATTGCAGCCGCCGCGTGCCGCATGCTCGACCAGCTCGGCGTCTGGAACGAGATCGCGCCGGAGGCGCAGGCGATCACCGAAATGATCGTCACCGATTCGCGCACAACGGATCCGGTCCGTCCGGTGTTCCTCACCTTCGACGGCGAGGTCGCGCCCGGCGAACCCTTTGCGCATATGGTCGCCAACAAGGATTTGAACGGCGCCTTGCGCCGGCGCGCCGAACAGCTCGGCATCGGCATCATCGAGGGCGTCGCCGTCAGCGCCTTCGATACCAACGGCGCCGGCATCACCGTGCATCTTGCCGATGGCGCGACGCTTAAGGCGCGGCTGCTGGTCGCCGCCGACGGCGTCAACTCGAAGCTGCGCGACATGGCCGGCATCAAAACGGTGAAATGGGAGTATGGCCAGTCCGGCATCGTCTGCACGGTGGCGCATGAGCGGCCGCACAACGGCCGCGCCGAAGAGCATTTCCTTCCGGCCGGCCCCTTTGCCACGCTGCCACTCAAGCCGGGCAAGGACGGCACCAACCGTTCGTCGATCGTCTGGGTCGAACGGTCGCAGGATGCCGAAAAGCTGGTCGCGGGCGACACCCTGGTCCTGGAGTATGAGCTCGAGCATCGCTTTGGCCTCAAGCTCGGCGAAATCCATATCGCCGACAAGCCCCGCGCCTGGCCGCTCGGGCTGACCATTGCGCGCGCCTTCGTCGCGCCGCGCATCGCCTTGGCCGGCGACGCCGCCCACGGCATCCACCCGATCGCCGGCCAGGGCCTCAATCTGGGCTTCAAGGACGTGGCGGCACTTGCTGAGGTGGTGGTCGAGGCCGACCGGCTCGGCCAGGACATCGGCGCGCTCGACGTGCTTGAGCGCTACCAGCAATGGCGGCGCTTCGACACGGTGCAGATGGGCATCACCACCGATGTGCTGAACCGGCTGTTTTCCAACGATTTCGGCCCGCTGCGTACGTTGCGCGACGTCGGTCTTGGCCTTGTCGAACGCATGCCGCGGCTGAAGGGGTTCTTCATCCGCCAGGCGTCGGGTCTGTCCGGCGACACGCCGAAGCTGTTGAAGGGCGAGGCGATCTGATCCATCTCACAGACATGCCAGGATGTGTTGAGATTCAGGTCAGGCCGAGCCGGAGTCGAAGACGGGGCGCGAAGCGACCAACAGTGGCTTCCGAGAACCAGAGCGGAGCGTGCGTTTGGGTACGTGAGAATAGGAAGCGCAGGAAGCCACCCTTTGCAGGCCGGCATCACCTGAATATCAGCACACCCTAATTGACTTCAAAGCCCAGCTTCTGGCGCAGCCGGAGCATGCGCTGGTCGGAAATCTGCTGGCTTTGCACGCCGACTTCCGTGACACGGCTGACCATCTGCAGCAGATCGTTCCTTTCAGCCGCGTCGAGGCGTTCGCGCAGGAACGGTGCCAGCTTGTCGATGACGACCGTGGCGTCGTCGATTTGCGATGCCGCCCATTTGGCATAGATCACCGCTTCATCGGTCTGCTTTTTGTCGGCAATCTCCGAGATCACCGATCGAATGGCAGCTTCGCGTTGCGGCAGCACCGGACCATGTTCGGAAACGATGGCGGTGATCAGCGTCGCCGCCGCCACGACCGGATCGACGATCGCCGTCAACGGCGAGAGCGCCGCCTGCTTGCGCAGTTTC
The DNA here is from genome assembly GCF_040317735.1 of Mesorhizobium sp. M1399. NCBI lineage: Bacteria > Pseudomonadati > Pseudomonadota > Alphaproteobacteria > Hyphomicrobiales > Phyllobacteriaceae > Mesorhizobium > Mesorhizobium sp. M1399. The sequence goes on along the minus strand of NZ_JAMYKZ010000002.1, from coordinate 120,654 downwards.
TTGCGGCGGACATTGCCCTGGACGCGGCCAACGACGTCGGCAACCTCACGCGCCGCGTCGTTCATGGTCTTCAGCCGGTACCACCAGAACGCCGCTGCCCCCAGCAGGCCGATTGCAGCAATCAATATATGCATGCCCAAGATCCCCCAATCTCGGGCGACGATAAGAGAAGTGTTGCTTCGCTTCAACACGCAAAAGTTGCGTCAATCGAAGAAAACAAAAGCCTGCGCCAGTCGCCGGCCGCCGACATCTCTACGACCCCGGCACATTGTAGATCGCCCGCACCTCGATCGTGCCGATTTCTGCCAGCGGAATGCCGCCGGCGATCTCCAGCGCCTCGTCGACGTCCCCGGCCTCGATCATGACGAAACCGAGCAACTGCTCCTTGGTCTCGGCGAAGGGGCCGTCCGTGACCAGCCGCTTGCCTTTGCGCCGGCGCACGGTTTTCGACGTCTGCACCGATTGCAGCGCCTGCGCGATGATCAGCCGGCCGCTTTGTGCCACCGACCTGTCATAGGCCAGCGAATCGGCGTCGAGCTTGGCCAGCCTCGCAGGCGTCATTGCGTAGAGATCTTTTTCTTCACCGTAGACCAGGCAAACGTATTTCATCTTTACCTCCATTCCTGGGTTGAAGCGGCAGCCGAGGCTAGGGAAATCTCGGCCGCGCCTTTGCCCGCTGTATGATCGAGCCCCGCTGCATAATCCAGAAAGGACACCGCAATCCCGATAATGGCAATCGCCGCAAGCAGCCGGCCGAAGCCGGAAGGCGGCACGCGCGACCAGTCGGCTTGTTGTTCACCGGCCCTGTGGCTGGTGTTTGTCCAGTGAGCAGAAAATAGATTGTTCATGTGGTCCTCCATCCGGCCACCAATTCCATGGCCGCCCGCAGGACGGCCGGGACAGGGGAAAGTCGACATTTTTGCACGCGTATTTTTTTTGAATTTTTTGCCCGAGCGATTTTTTGCCTGACCATGATGTGTCACGCTGCCGCCGATACGAAAGCGCGGGTGGCCTTCGCTCCAGCGCGCGCTATAGTCGACTGGATGCCGATCACGGGCTCAATCACGACAATCAAGGAGGAATTGATGGACCGCACCGCCAACGCCGTTTGGAAAGGCACTTTCAAGGAAGGCAAAGGCACGCTCGAAACCCAGAGCGGGACGCTGAAAGGTACGCCCTATTCTGCCAAGATGCGTTTTGAGGACGAGAGCGGCAAATCCGGCACCAACCCGGAAGAGCTGATCGCCGCCGCCCATGCCGGCTGCTACGCCATGCAGCTTTCGCATTTCCTCGCCGAGAACGGCACTCCGGCTGCCGAGCTCGACGCCAAGGCCGTGGTAACGCTGGTCCCCGGCACCGGCATCACCGGCAGCGCGATCACGCTGGTCGGCAAGGTGCCGGGCATCGATGCCGCCAAGTTCAAGGAACTGGCCGAAAAGGCCAAGGCCGAATGCCCAGTCTCGAAAGCGCTCGGCGCCATCAAAGTATCGCTCGACGCCAGGCTCGGGTGAGTCTGCATCGAACAGCCGGTCGATGATTGGCGACAGCATAGCGGCCATCCAATCTCCCTTGCGGGGGGCTGGCAGGATAGAGGGAAGATCGCGGCTTTATTCCAGCTTGGGTTGCTCGCCCCACGACAGTGGGAGAGGTGTCTCGGCGAAGCCGAGACGGAGAGGGGAACCGCGCTCTATGAAGCCCCCTCTCCGGCCGTTTCGCGGCCACCCCGCTTCGCGGTGGGCGAGGAACCCAGTCTTGAGAGGTCGGGGGCCTCGCCCCACGGGCTCCCATCATGCCCGGGCGTGACCCAATGTCAGTTCTTTAAGGCCGCAGCGCGCACGTCCGACGGCGTCGCGTCATAGCGCCGCCGGAACGCCCGGTTGAAATAGGAAAGGTCGTTGAAGCCGACCTCGAAGGCGATTGCAGTGATGCTGCGGCCGGCATGAGAAGGATCGGCTAGCATGCGATGCGCGCGCACTAACCGCTGGCGCAGCATGAAGTCCGACAGCGACGTGCCTTCGCTCTCGAACAGCTTTCGCACATAGCGGGCGCAGAGATGGTGGCGGGCGGCGATGTCTTCGGCGGACAGCTCGCCGTGCCCGCCATGGGCGACGATATCGGCCTTGATGGCGCGCAATCGCGCCACCCGCACGCCGCGGCCACGCGCGATTTCGGCGGCATCCCTGGTCGCCCCCATGGCAAGCGCGGCAAGGTCGAAAATGTGAGTCGCGGCCAGCTGCCAGGTTTCCGGCGTCAGCGCATCGTCTGCATCCTGGATCGACTGGACATAGTCGAGCAGCAGCCGCATCGCCCCGCTCGTGGTCGGCAACGGCTGCATAAGCACCGAAGCCGGATCGCCGATCAGCGGCGAAAGCTGCCTCAGCGAGAAGCTCATATTGACGAAGCGCATGCCGCCGGGCTGGATGAGGTTGAGGCCGACCTCTTCGCCGCTCATCATCAGCGCCCGGCCGTTGCCGATCGGTTCCTCGCGGCCGCGATGCTTCATGACGCTCGCGCCATCGAGCGCCGCCAACAGGATGAGGTCGTCGCTGTCGATCAGCGGCATCGAGTGATGCGCCCGGAATTCCGAGGAGGTGCCGGTGGCAATGCCGAGGCCGGGCAGCGCACGCACCTTCATGTCGACATGCGTCGGTGCGAGCGGATCGAGATCGACCTTGAGGACCGTGCGGCCGTAGACCTGGCGCATCACCTCGACGCGATCCTGCTCCGGAAACGCGTCCGTCATCAGCCTGAATGAGGTCGTCGCATTCATCGGCATCCCCCAGCCCGAGAGCGCGCTGATATGCGCCGAGCCCCCTGAAACGTCAATACAGGGCCGTTTAGGCCGTTTTTAGGGCCGTCTCGTCCAAGCCGGCTTGTCTCCATCGGACGTAGTTTGCAGCCCGTTTCCAAAACCGGAAATCCATCGGCAATGACCACAGGGGGTTCGATGTATCACCTGCAACTGTTCAGGACGCTGTCGGCGCTCGCCTCGGCGGGCTTTAATCCGCGCGTCTATCTCCTGTCGCTTGCGCTCGGAAAAACCGCCACCCATGATCGCGACCTAAAGCTGCCACCACGCATCGGGGAGCGTCAGCCATGAGCCTGCGATATGCCTTTTTGGCGGCGCCGATGCTGTGCCTTGGCCTTTCCGGCTGCGTCGGCCTCAATCCGATTTCCGCGGCTGTCGGCCTCGGCGGCATGGCGGCGGCAAACTCCATCGGCATGGCGCAATCGGGTGTCATCAGCCCGCAGGAGCAGGCGAAATATGCCGGCATGTCCTGTGCCGAGTTGCGGCAACAGGCCGCCGGCTACGAGGAGGCCAGGAACCATGGGCCTTCGCCGAAGAAATATGGCGGCATGGCACCGCCTGGCAAAACAGCGATCGTCAACAATGTCATAGCCACGCGGCTTGCCCATCTGCACAAGCTTATCGCGAGCAAGGGATGCTGACCGGCTCCTCACCCGCGCGCCTGGCGGTTTTTGTCACACTGGCGGGCCTGACCGGTTGCCTGGCCGTCGGCCCGGCCGATGCCGCCGGCCAAGGCAAGGGGCAGACAGCCCGTTCGCGCCAGGGCTCGATACCACCAGCACTTGTCGGCAAATGGGGTGCAAATGGGGCTTTGCAGTCGCCAGCGGCGATTATTGCACGACGCTCGGCCACTGTGCGCCGGGCAGCGGCGGCAGCATCTCCTTCACCTTCGGCGCCAACGGGCGCACGCAATATGCGCTGTTCGAATCCTCGCTGGTCGACGGCTGCGGCCAGATCCAGTCGCTGACGCTGAAGACGGGCACGACGACCGTGCACGGCTCGACGCTGGTCTTCACGCCTAAGGCCGGAACCTACAAATCCGTCAATGGCTGCCGGCCCGATCTGACCGGCACCTGGAAGTTCGGCGCCGGCGACCTGAAGCCGGTCTCGCTGAGCTGGCAGTTGAATGGCCGGCAGTTGCGGCTGGTCGATCCGGGAGGCGAGGCGAGCGGCGTCCACAGCAGGAGATGAGGTCGCGATTCAGTGCCCCTCGCCGGTCAGCGCGTCGAGGCGGGCGCGCAATGCCGCGACCTCCTGCTCGAGGGCCTGCACGCGCATTTCCAGATTCGAGGCCGGCAAGGGCGATTGCTGGGGCGCCGCGGCAGCCGACAGCTGCACCGGCCCGCTGAGCAGTTGGACATAACGGTCCTCGCGCTGGCCCGGGCCGCGGTCGATCTGCTGCACCAGCGGCGGCCTGCGGCCGATCAGCAGATCGAGATTGCCGCGGAGCTCGTCGATCGACGGCAGCCGCGCCATGCGCTCGCTTCGTGCCAGCAATTCATAAGCCGTCTGCGGGCCGCGCAGCAGCAACAGGCCGAGCAGCGTGATCTGCGCCGAGGTCAGGGAAAAGCGCTGCGCCACGACATGCTCGTAGCGCTCGACGCGCGACGCGAACACCTGCCTGACCAGGCCCTTCTGCTCCAGCTGGCCAAGCGCCCTTCTAACCTCGGCAAGCTCGACCGACATTACCGGCTCGCGCGCCGTCTTCTGGTTGGCCGCGGCAAGTGCCGCATTGAGCGTCAGCGGATAGACGTCGGGCGTCAGCTCCTTCTTCTCGATCAGGCAGCCGAGCACACGCGCCTCGATGGGGGAGAGGATGGGAAGCTCATCGCTCATTGAAGTTCAGCCTCCCGGCGGTAAAAGTCGGTTGCAAGGACACGGTTTCGCGCCTGGCGGGCTTCATCCCGGATCACGCCGGCAAGGTTCATTTCGTGGTGACCATAGCGCGCCTCAAGATAGCGCGCGATCGCCGTCGGGATGAGACCGGTCCCATTTCCCGCGTCTGGCTTTTGCGGTCGATCAGGCTGCGGATTTCATCGCTTGCCTGCGCTGGCATCTCGATCTGGTCGATGCACTCGCCAAGGTTCATCGGCGGTAGACCGGCGAGGCCGCGCTGCTCCATCCAGTCCAACGCGACCAGTGGTCGAATGAGATAGAACAGCTTCTTCAGCTTCACCTCGCCGGAAAAGCTGCCGATCTTGGCAACATGTGAACGCGCCAGGCCGAGATAGTGACGCGCTACTTTTGCCGGATCGACGATCTCGGCAAGCAGGTCGAGAAGGCGCCGCCGAAATCCCGTGACCTCTTCGTAGACGATTGATGATTTTGCCCATTCGACGATGACGGCATTGCCGCCGAGCCCGAGCAGCAAGGCCTTGCGCAGATCCCAGCCGCCGGCATCGATCTCGCCTTCGATGGGAAATTCGATCACGTCGCGTGCCTGTTCCAACACAAGGTGATCCGATGCCGGCCTGACATAGACGAAACGGCAGTCATAGTCGCTGTCGGGAGACGGGAACCCCCCAGGCGCGGCTGCCGCTTTCGATGGCGAACAGGATCGTCACGCCTTGCGTTCGCACGACATCGAGTCGCGCCCGGATCGCCGCGACGGCGTCAGATGAAAAATCGGCAGGTAGCTGCTTCATCTGCTGCTAAACCCGTCGCTCCACCATCATCTTCTTGATCTCGGCGATCGCCTTGGCCGGGTTGAGCCCCTTGGGGCAGGTCTGGGCGCAGTTCATGATCGTGTGACAGCGATAGAGCCGGAACGGGTCTTCGAGATTGTCGAGCCGCTCGCCCGTTGCCTCGTCCCTGGAATCGATCAGCCAGCGATAGGCCTGCAGCAGCGTCGCCGGGCCGAGATAGCGCTCGCCGTTCCACCAGTAGCTCGGGCAGGAGGTCGAGCAGCAGGCGCACAATATGCACTCGTAGAGCCCGTCGAGCTTTTCGCGGTCCTCATGGCTCTGCAGCCATTCCTTGGCCGGCTCGGGCGACACCGTCTTCAACCACGGCTCGATCGAGGCGTGCTGGGCGTAGAAATTGGTGAGGTCGGGCACAAGGTCCTTGACCACTTGCATGTGCGGCAGCGGGTAGACCTTGATCGCGCCGGAAATGTCGTCGCAGCCCTTGGTGCAGGCCAGCGTGTTCGACCCGTCGATGTTCATGGCGCAGGAGCCGCAAATGCCTTCGCGGCAGGAACGGCGCAGCGTCAGCGTCGGGTCGATCTTGTTCTTGATCCAGAGCAGCGCGTCGAGCACCATCGGCCCGCAATCGTCCATGTCGACGAAATACGTGTCCATGCGCGGGTTCTCGTCATCGTCCGGCGACCAGCGATAGATGCGGTATTCGCGCAGGTTGGTCGCGCCCTCCGGCTTCGGCCAGGTTTTTCCGGCCATGATCTTCGAGTTTTTCGGAAGCGTGAGTTCGACCATTATCTCAGGTCCTTTCGGATGACGAGCTTCAGCCCGGACCAGATCCCGTTTATGGCGGCGACCTTGACGTCGACGAGGTCGAGCTTCAGCGCCTCGGGGCGGATAACGTCCTCGGTGACGTCGGTCGGCACTTTCGATGCCTTCTTTGGCCACGACACCCAAACCATGCCGTGCCGCTTAATCGCCGCTTCTACGTCGCCAAGACGGTCCTCGATTTCGACACGCCGCCGGGCGAAAGCATGCACGGCATCGTATTTCTCATGAACGCCTGAAATCGCTGACCAGTTGGCCAGCCGGTCGAGCTCGGCAAAGTCCACTGCTTCGGCAAGGTCGTCCAGCTCGGGCGGCAAGGCGACGAAGGCGGCAATCATCCCGTCCTTCAGGCCGAGCTTGGCCGGAAGGGGCGTGCCGGAATATCCCGTTGTCGTCAACGCCACCCTATTTCTCCGCGTGAACGTAAAGGGAATTTACGAATCCCGTACAACTGCCGTATACGCGCACTTCCACGGCTTTCCCCACGATTTGCCTTCTCGCGGCCCGGGCTGGCAAATGCCCGTCCCCTACCACGCAACTAACCGGCCCGTTGCCTTTCTCGAACCAAAACCTGTTTGACGATTGCGCGCTGGAGGCGTCCCTCCAAACCGGGATGTCGTTCACTGACTTTGATATTTTATCAGCGTTATCATAAACATAGACGGTATCAGCCGACGTTGCGCAGCCGCTGACGGCAATGGAAAGCATCGCGACCGCCAGCAGCCTCATCTCAATACACCCTGGCCTTTGGCGCGATTTTGGCCGGATTGATGCCGCCGTCTGCCTCCTTGAGCAGCGTCTCGGTGTGCACCGGCCGGTAGCTGAGCGCCACCTCGCCGGCCTCGTTGAGCCGGGCCAGCGTGTGCTTGCGCCAGTTCGCGTCGTCGCGGGCCGAAAAGTCCTCCCGCGCGTGCGCCCCGCGGCTTTCCTTGCGCGCTTCGGCGCCATAGACGGTGGTGATAGCGTTGGCCATCAGGTTTTCCAGCTCCAGCGTCTCGACCAGGTCGGAGTTCCAGATCATCGAGCGGTCGAACACCTTGACGTCGCCGAGTTCACCCCAGATCTGCGAAATGCGCCTGCAGCCGCTTTCCAGCGATTCCTGGGTGCGGAACACCGCAGCGTCCTCCTGCATCGCCTTCTGCATCTTTTCGCGTAAAACCGCTGTCGGCGTCGAGCCGTTGGCGTGCCGCAGCCGGTCGAAGCGGTCCATGATCTTTTCGACGGCGGCCTCGTTTGGCGAGGGGATCGCCGATGTGCGGTCGATCACCTTGCCGGCCCGGATCGCCGCCGCACGGCCGAACACCACCAGGTCGATCAGCGAATTCGAACCCAGGCGGTTGGCGCCGTGCACCGAGGCGCAGCCGGCCTCGCCGACGGCCATCAGCCCGGGCAACACCTGGTCCGGGTTCAAGGCGGTCGGGTTGAGCACCTCGCCCCAGTAATTGGTCGGCACGCCGCCCATATTGTAATGGACGGTCGGCAGCACCGGGATCGGCTCCTTGGTCAGGTCGACGCCGGCAAAGATCTTTGCCGATTCCGAAATACCCGGAAGCCTCTCGTGCAGCACGGCCGGGTCGAGATGGTCGAGATGCAGGAAGATGTGGTCCTTCTTCGGGCCGACACCACGGCCTTCGCGGATCTCCAGCGTCATGCAGCGCGAGACCACGTCGCGCGAAGCAAGGTCCTTGGCCGACGGTGCGTAGCGCTCCATGAAGCGCTCGCCTTCGGAATTGACGAGATAGCCGCCCTCGCCGCGCGCGCCCTCGGTGATCAGGCAGCCGGCGCCGTAGATGCCGGTCGGGTGGAACTGCACGAACTCCATGTCCTGCAGCGCCAGGCCGGCGCGTGCGGCCATGCCGCCGCCATCGCCGGTGCAGGTATGCGCCGAGGTGGCCGAGAAATAGGCGCGGCCATAGCCGCCGGTCGCCAGCACCACCATCTTGGCCGAAAAACGGTGGATGGTGCCGTCGTCGAGGTTCCAGGCGACGACGCCGGTGCAGGTGCCGTCCGGCTCCATGATCAGGTCGAGCGCGAAGTACTCGATGAAAAACTGCGCATTGTGCTTCAGCGACTGACCGTACAGCGTATGCAGCATGGCGTGGCCGGTGCGGTCGGCGGCAGCGCAGGTGCGCTGCACCGGCGGCCCTTCGCCGAAATTCATCATCATGCCGCCGAACGGCCGCTGGTAGATTTTCCCGTCCTCGGTGCGGCTGAAGGGAACGCCGTAATGCTCGAGTTCATAGACCGCCGCCGGCGCCTCGCGCACCATGTATTCCTGCGCGTCGGTATCGCCCAGCCAATCCGAGCCCTTGACCGTGTCGAAGAGATGCCACTGCCAGTTGTCGGGGCCCATATTGGCGAGCGAGGCGGCGATGCCGCCCTGAGCGGCGACCGTGTGCGAGCGCGTCGGGAAAACCTTGGTGATGCAGGCGGTGCGCAGGCCCTGCTCGGCCATGCCGAGCGTCGCACGCAGGCCGGCACCGCCGGCGCCGACGACCACGACGTCGAATTTGTGGTCGACATAGCTATAGGCGGAAGCCGTATTGGCGTTCTTCGCGTCCTTGGCCAAAAATCAGCCTCCAAATGCCAGTTTAAGCAGCGCGAAGACCGAAGCGACGCCGACGACTACGGGAAAGAATGTGTTGAGCGCGAGCAGCGCCAACCTGGTGCCCTCGCCATGCACATAGTCTTCGATGATCGCGTGCATGCCGAGCCGCATGTGGTAGAGCACCGACAACAGCACCAGCGCCAGCACCAGTGCCACGAACGGATTGGCAAGTGCGGCGCGCACCTCGAGATAGCTGGCGCCGTTGAGTGCGATCAGGAAGCCGACGAAGAACAGGACAAGCGGGATGTTGGAGATCGCCGTCAGCCGCTGGCGCCAGAAATGGCCGGTGCCCTCGCGGGCCGAACCGAGGCCGCGGACCTTGGCCAGCGGCGTGCGCATGTCGGTGTTCTTGCCGCTCATCTCAGGCTCCTCGCGCCATGTAGCCGGCGATCCAGATCAGCAGCGTCAGCGTGACCGAGCCGGCCAGCGTCGCCCAGGCGATCCTCGAGGCCGTATGCTTTTCCAGCCCGGCCCCCGTGTCCCAGATAAGATGGCGCACGCCGCCCAGCATGTGGTGCATCAGCGCCCAGCTGTAGCCGAACAGCACCAGCCGCCCGAGCCACGAGCCGAAGGCCCAGTTGACGGCATTGAAGGTCGCCTCCGAACTCGCCGCCGCCATCAGCCACAGCGCGACCAGCAGCGTGCCGAAATAGAGCGCCCCGCCGGTGATGCGGTGGACGATCGACATCGTCATGGTGATCGGCGGCCGATAGACGGTCAGATGCGGCGAAAGCGGCCGTTCACGTCTGGTAAATTCGCGGGTGGCTGGTGATTTGCTCATGGCTCCCCCAGTTCGGCGTCTCTGGAGCCTCAGGTGGAAATGCGGCATTACCGCTTCCGGTTGCGACTTCGGACAGCCGGTTTCTAATGCTCTTTTTGCACCGCGTCAAAGCCGGAAAACCGTTTTGAAAACGTAATTTAGTCTGATGAAAGCGAAGGTTTCAGCTTCAATCGATTAGGGCTGTGGCCTTGAGCCGGCACAATGTCGCTGCACTGCAAAATATGGCTGCCGCGCCGGGTCGATCAGCGTGTACAGGCCACCGGTGAGGCGCCGCCCTTCATCACCAATGCGTCGCGCCCGTCGATCACAATTGCGTCATGCGCCTCGCCGTACCGGCTGGTCTGATTGGCGGGTGAGGCCGGCAGCTCGGAGCTGGTGCCGTCCGGGCCGAGCACACGCACCGACGTGCCGAGATTCTCGATGGTCATCATGCTCCCGTCGGCGCATTTGTAGGTCGCCGTGCGCGGCTGCGGTGTCGATTCGGTTGGAGTGATCGCGACAGAAGCGGCCACTGTATTCCCGAGCTTGGGCGCACTGGTCTGCGGCGTGCAGGCGGCGGCAGCCAGCAGCGAGGAGACGGCCAGCGCTATTCGAAACGTGCGGCGTAATCTCATATGCTGCTTCCCCGCGCCTCGAAACCGGCCGCGATGCCCCGGCAAGCCGCCGGATTTCATGCTTTTTGAGTCGCGCTCGATGCCGGCGATGGTGGGAACAAGCATGGCCGAATGATGGCCGGTGGCCGCTCGAATATTAACCATGTTTTCCGAGACCTCGCGGCGGCGGCGGTTGCCCTCTTAACAAAGGTTAATAAAAGGTTAATTTCTGATTCGAGGAGGCTTGCCTCTCAGCAATGGAGCAGCTCGCCATGCATTCGAATTCAGCAAGATCGTGCCTTCGTGGGTTCCTATTGGCGGCGCTCGCCGTCGGCATCGCCGCACCGGCATTCGCCGGAACGCGCCACCACGACCGCGTCTATGCCGATTCCTTCGGCAACCTAGTCATCGAAAGCGCCGCCGGCTACAAGCGCATCCTCGTCGGCGAGGGCAAGCTGGCCAAGGAATTGTCCGACTACACCAGCGCCGGCCAGCCCGAGGTGATCTATGAAAACGACTCGGATGAGGTCCGAAACGGCGACTGCTACAGGCCGCCGGTTTTCGTGAAGGGCCGCAGCTATATGTACGGCCTCTCCGACGGCGAGATGCCGGAGCTCAGCCCGTGCCGCTGACGGCCGCGCTGCCGTTTGTCGCCGGCGCCGGCTGGGCAGCAGCCGGCCCGGCCGAGACACGCACGCAATCGCGGCCGCTGCCCTTCGCCTGATAGAGCGCTTTGTCGGCGCGCCGCAGCAGGTCGGAAAAGCTTTCGCCCGGACCAAGCTCGGCAATGCCGAAGCTGGCGCTGCAGCGATGATCCGCCGGCAGGCAGTCGATGGGCGTGGCACCGAAGGCGGTACGCGTGCCCTCGGCAAAGAGCCGGGCGGCGGCTAGATTGGTCCCCGGCAGGAAAATAGCGAATTCCTCGCCGCCGATCCGGCCGGCGACATGATGGTCGGCCGCGGCATCGCGGAGAAAACCGGCAAAGGTCTCGATGACCCGATCGCCGGACGCGTGGCCGTACGTATCGTTGATGCGCTTGAAATGGTCGAGATCGGCAATGACCAGTGCCGCCGAGACAGCCCGCCGCATGGCGTCGCGCAGTGCGATCTCGGCATGGCGCTCGAAGCCGCCACGGTTGAGCAGCCGTGAAAGCGTATCGGTTTCCGATTTCGACGTCGCCTCGGCGAGCACGTCGCGGACCAGGATAGCCAACGTCACCAGCGCAAGCGCCAGGCCGAACACGGTGCCGATAGACTGCGACACCAACGCGTAGCTGGTCTGCGCATAAGATTGCGGGTTGGCGCCCCAGCCGCCAAGCGTATGGGCGATGAAGGGTTTGCTGGCGAACTGCAAGGTGCTGGCTGCCAGGACAGCCATCAGCATATAGTCGAGCCGCTCGCGTCTTTGCCTGGACGACAAGACGATCGTCAGCCCGGTGAATTGCATGGCCGCATAGGGAAACTGGTAGGCCGCCATGCGCACAAAGGATTGACGTTGCAGGTCCTGTACGACGTAGACCGCCACGGTGGCGAAGACCAGGAAGAAGAGCATCGGCGGCCAAGGGCGCGAAACGCCGTATTTATGGGCAAGCCCGCCATTGAAGGCGACGGTAGCGCCAAGGAAAGCGGCAAAGGCTGCAACAACCAGCGGTCGTGCATTGTCGAAGGCAGGGATGCTGAATTCGATGGCGAAATAGGCCATGCCCAGTACATAGCCGAACGCAAGCCAGCGCGCCGACACCCGTCCTGCGTCATAGACGGCGATCGTCATGAAGGCCGCCGCCAGCAGCCCGGCAACGAACAGGTTGATCACCAGGATGAAATTGGCGCTGCCCATTGCGTTTTTGGCACTCCCCGCCGAACAGCAAACCACCGAGGCGCGAAAAAGACGTTAATTCGAGGCCGCCGCTGACGCTCAGCCGGCACTGGTCCGATCGGGAAAGAACACCGTTTCAGGCCGCTGATAGGACAGGCACACGCTGTCGCGGCCATTTCTCTTGGCTTTGTAGAGCGCTTCGTCGGCACGGCGCATCAGCGGGTCCAGCCCTTCGTCGCCCGTACGGGCGGCCACGCCGAAGCTCGCGGTCACTCTTGTGTCGGGCGGAAGCCCATCGATTCTGCCCGCCGAATAGAGCGTGCGAATGGCTTCGGCAAACAGTCTTGCCGCGCCAAGGTCACTGAGCGGCAAGAGCACGGCGAACTCCTCGCCGCCGATGCGGCCGGCAACGCCGCGCGTGCCTGCAGCCGATAGAAGCTTGGCGGCGAAGTCGGCGATGACGCGATCCCCGGCCGCGTGGCCATGCTGATCATTGAGCGCCTTGAAATGATCGAGATCGGCCAACACCAGCGCAACCGGCAATCGCGCCGTGGCACAGTGCTGCAGGACAAGCATGGCGCGCTCCTCGAAGCCACGGCGGTTGAGCAGGCCCGACAGCGGGTCCGTCAGGGTTTCGGTCTTCAGGGCCTTCATCACATCGAGCGCGGCGGCGCCGAACAGGCAAAGCGCGATAAGCAGCGACAGCAGCGCATGCGACAGCAGTGCCGTCGTCCAATAGGACGAGGAGTAAAGCCCTTCATAGCTGGCAAATGGACCATGCGCGATGACGACGGCAAGGGTCCGCACCAGGAAGTTCAGGCCGGAAAGCAGCGACAGCACGAACAGGATCATTTCCGTCGGGCCGTTGTTGCGCACCACGCGCAGCTCGGCGGCGACAACCAGGCTGATGCCGCCGAAGCTGAAATTGATGGCAAGGATCCGCCAGGTGATATCCGGCCGGGCAAAGAGAAACCATGAGACCGCGGCAAGGCCGCCGGCCGCCAGAATGCCGATCGCTGGATACGGCACGCGCCGCCCGTAGCGCGCGATGACCGCGCCGGCGAGACAGCAGGTCGCGAAGGTGAAGCATAGGATGGACATGAGCTTGGTCGGCGCCATACCGACCGGCAGCGTGAAATACTGGAGCAGGAAGCCTGCGGCCGAGGCCGAGTAGCCCGCCGCCAGCACGATCAGATAGGGACGGTGGCGCTGATAGAACCACAGCACGAGAAATGCCGCGCCGAGTGTGAGGGCGATGCCTGGATTGAGCAGCGCTATGAGCAGGCCGGTGTCCAAGCGCTGTAAGTTCCCCTCGCTTCCCCTGAGGAGACATTAGAGCGGAAGCCCAAACAAGCGGTTAAGCGAAGGCGAATATACGACGGATTCATCGGTGAAGCTGCTGGACGGAACCGGGAACGGCGGGCGGCGTTTCACGACGGCAACCAGGAGACGCTCTGATGGCCGACACGATCATGCTGACCGATCACGATGCAATTCGCTCATGGGCCGCGGCGCGCGCCGGCTTTCCGGCGATCGTCGACGTGTCGCCTGAAGCCGGAACCCAGGCCATGCTGAGGCTGGTCTTCGGCCAGCACGCCTACCAGGATCAGGACGAGGCCGAACGCCCGATCAATGCCGGCGGCTATGAACTGGTCGAATGGGACGAATGGTTCAAGCTCTTCGACGAGCGCCAACTGGCGCTGGTCGTCGCAAAGGACCAACCCGGCCGCCGTGAGGGATTCCACGAATTCGTCAGGCGCCCCAGCTGAAGAAATGCCCGAACCGCACTGCGGCTCGGGCAACTCATATCCGACTGCGTGCCCTGCGCTATTTCCACTCGCGGATATCGACGAAATGGCCGGCGATCGCTGCTGCTGCCGCCATTGCCGGCGACACCAGATGGGTGCGGCCCTTGAAGCCTTGGCGGCCCTCGAAATTGCGGTTCGAGGTCGAGGCGCAGCGCTCATGCGGCTTCAGCCGGTCGTCGTTCATGGCAAGGCACATCGAGCAGCCCGGCTCGCGCCAGTCGAAACCGGCGGCGACAAAGATCTTGTCGAGACCTTCGGCCTCGGCCTGTTCCTTGACCAGGCCGGAGCCCGGCACGATCATCGCACTGACCCGCGGATTGACCTTTTTGCCCTCGATCACCTTGGCGGCGGCGCGCAGATCCTCGATGCGGCCATTGGTGCAGGAGCCGATGAAGACGCGATCGAGCTCGATATCGGTGATCTTGGTGCCCGGCGTCAGGCCCATATAGTCGAGCGCGCGTTGCTTGGAGGTGCGCTTGTTCTCATCAGTGATGTCGTCCGGGTTCGGCACGATGCCCTGGACCGAAACGACGTCCTCGGGCGAGGAGCCCCAGGAGACGATCGGCGGCAGCTTTGCCGCGTCGAGCACGACCACCTTGTCGAAATGCGCGCCTTCGTCGGACTGCAGCGTCTTCCAATAGGCGAGCGCGGCATCCCAGGCTTCGCCCTTGGGGGCGCGCGGCTTGTCCTTGACATAGGCGAAGGTGGTCTCGTCGGGCGCGATCAGGCCGGCGCGGGCGCCGGCTTCGATCGACATGTTGCAGATCGTCATGCGGCCTTCCATCGACAGCGCACGGATCGCTTCGCCGGCATATTCGATGACATAGCCGGTGCCGCCGGCCGTGCCGATTTCGCCGATGATGGCAAGGATGATGTCCTTGGCGGTGACGCCTTCCGGCAGCGCGCCGTCGACACGCACCAGCATGTTCTTTGCCTTGCGCTGGATCAGCGTCTGCGTCGCCAGCACATGCTCGACTTCCGAGGTGCCGATGCCATGCGCCAGCGCGCCGAACGCGCCATGCGTCGAGGTGTGGCTGTCGCCGCAGACGATGGTCATGCCGGGCAGCGTAAAGCCTTGCTCCGGCCCGATGATGTGGACGATGCCCTGGCGGATGTCCTTCTCGGAATAGTATTCGATACCGAAATCCTTGGCGTTTTTGGCCAGCGCCTCGACCTGGATGCGGCTTTCCTCGTTCTTGATTCCAAACTTGCGTTCCGGCGAGGTCGACACATTGTGATCGACCACGGCCAGCGTCTTTTCCGGATGCCGAACCTTGCGGCCGGTCATGCGCAGGCCTTCGAAAGCCTGCGGGCTGGTGACTTCGTGGACGAGGTGGCGGTCGATGTAGAGCAGGCAGGTGCCGTCGTCCTGGCGGTCGACCACATGGTCGTCGAAAATCTTGTCGTAGAGGGTGGGCGGTGCGCTCATTTGCGTAAATCCGTCGATTTAAAAAAAGGAAAAGGACGCCGGTCGGCCCGGCGAAACAGCCCGGCGAGTCTGCCTTAGCTAAGTCGGCTGGTCAGCGCCCCGCAGACGCGCGCCGAAAATCGCGACGGCAGGCGTTTTCTGTCCTGCAGCACGAAACCCTTATAGGCCGGATCGCCAAAAAGCTCTTCCATGGCGCTGCTCTTATCAATGTTTTGGCTTTTCAGCAATCGTGGCGGCCTTCGCAGGCGCTTCACAGCACCTCGAACACAAACGTCTTCACCAGCGCGTCGGGCTCGGCGATCGCATAGCAGCGGAACCATGGGCTCTCCTCGACCGGCCGCCATTTTTTCGCCTGCTCCAGTTCGTCAAACACGGCTTGAAACCCGCCGCTTTCAAATACCTGGTCACGGACGGTGAAGATGGCGTGGCCGCCCGTCCTGGTGATGCGTACCAGTTCATGCAGGCCCGACGCCGGCGCGTGGCTGATGGTGAACACGCCGGTCGAGAAAAAGGCGCGGAAATACCCGTCCGGCCAAGGCAATGGCCCGCCGAGCATCGCCTGTTTCAGCTCGCTGTAGGCCTGCCGGCTGCCGGCGATTTTCAGCATGTCCTGCGACAGGTCGAGCCCGGCAATGTCGTGGTAGCCGAGTGCCTTGAGCGACGGCCCCGACAGGCCGGTGCCGCAGCCGGCGTCCAGCAGCGGCCCTTCGCCTGACGGCACGTGGCGCGTCACCCAGGCGGCGATCAGGAACGGCAGGAGATAGCCGAGCGCCGCGGTTTCGCCGTCATAGGTCGCAGCCCATTGCGCATAGGCCTTGGCGAGCGCCTCAGGCGTGTCGGCCGTGTAGACTGCTTCTAGCGCCGCATTGGCTTTGTCGATGATCATGGTTCTCCCCGGTCGCATTCGTTCGATGGTAGCGCCGTTTTCGCCTGCCTTCTATTCCCCATGCTGGTGCCGCAGCCGCTTCTCCAGCGCCCGCAACGCCAGCGACAGACCGACGGTCAGGATGAGATAGATATAGGCGACGATCGAATAGGTTTCGAAGAAGCGGAACGAACCGGCGGCGTAGATCTTGCCCATCTGGGTGATGTCGGCGACGCCGAGCACCGAGACCAGCGAGGAATCCTTGACCATGGCGACGAAATCATTGCCGAGCGGCGGCAGGATGGTGCGGATCGCCTGCGGAAAGACGATCAGCCGGAAGCGCTGCGTGCGCGTCAGCCCGAGCGCCTTCGCCGCCTCGATCTGACCCTTCTCGACCGCCTGGATGCCGGCGCGGAAGACCTCCGAGATGAAAGCGGAATAGCCGATGGTCAGCGCCATGATGGCGCGCCATAGCAGCGACACGTCGCGTACCAGCAGCTCACCGAACAGGCCGGCGCTTTGCAGCGGCGCCGTCAGCGCGTTCCATGCCGCGACGAAGGCCGGCGCGCCAGCAAAGGCGATCCAGAACAACAGCACCAGGATCGGCACGCCGCGGATGATCTCGACGTAGAAGCGGGCGATCTGGCTGAGCCAGCGTGAGCCCGACAGCCCCATCAGCGCCACGCCAAGCCCGATGGCGCAAGCCAGCGTGAAGGCGACCACGGTGACGAAGATGGTGACGCCGATGCCCTTGGCGACGGTCGCGAACACCTGGGCATAGAGGTCGCTGGCGGCGATGAAGATGGCGGCGGCCAAGGCGATCGTCACGGCCACGGCAAGCCACCACGGGAAGTCGGATTTGGCGGAGGCTGGGGGCGCCGGCGGCATCAAGCAATACCGGTGACAGAGTCGCCCAGAGTCAGCACGAGTTCCCGCGCATCACCCGGCACCCGCGACAAAAGTCCTACTGCCCCATCTTGTAGTCGAGGAACCACTTCTTGTTGAGCGCGTCGAGCGTGCCGTCGGCCTTGAGCGCGGCGATTGCCGCGTTGACCGGCTTCACCAGGTCGGAGCCCTTGGGGAAAATGAAGCCGAAATCCTCGGTGCCGAGTGGGCCGCCGATCAGCTTAAGGCCGCCATTGGACGCATCGACATAGCCCTTGCCGGCAGTGCCGTCGGTGAGCACGACGTCGACGTCGCCGGACTTCAGCGCCTGCACCGTCGCGCCGAATGTCTCGAACAGCTTGATGCGCGGATTCTGTTCATTGCCGTCGAGGACGCTGTAGACCGCGGTGTAGAACGGCGTGGTACCGGCCTGCGCGCCGATCAGCCCGTCCTTGAAGGCAGCGAACGTCTTGGCATCGCTGAAGCGCTTCTCGTCGCCGCGCACCAGCATGAACTGTTCCGAGCGCATATACGGGTCGGAGAAATCGACCTTCTGCTTGCGGTCGTCCTTGATGGTGATGCCGGTCATGCCAATGTTGTACTGGTTGTCGGAAACCGCCTGGATCATCGCGTCCCAGGAAGTATTCTGGTACTCGACCTTGAAATTCAGCCGCTTGGCGATCTCGTTCATCGCGTCATATTCCCAGCCGATCTGCTTGCCGGTCTTGGCATCGATGAACTGCAGCGGCGGATAGGCGTTTTCCGTCACCACCACCACTTTCTTGCCGCCGAGGTCGGGCAACACCTGCGCCATAGCCGCGACAGGCACAAGAAGGCAAGCCAGCAGGCCGGCCAGCAGCAGTTTCGAATTGATCATGACTATGCTCCCCAGGAACTGAACCGCCTCGATCGGCCGAGGCATGCAGGAAAATCCGGCGCCGACTTTAGCTTTCCGCAGGCGCCTTGCAAGCCGCTCCGATGCGCCGCTCGGCACGAAAATGGATTTCCGATGCTTTCAACGACGGCATTACGGAACGATCCGTATCGATTGCGGGACTGGCAAAATCGAATCCACCTCGCGAAACAAAAAGGCGGCCGAAGCCGCCTTTCCGAAAACATGGGTTTTGAAGACGCCTTATTCGGCGGCAGCTGTTTCCGCGGCCTTGGCTGCCTCGTCGGCGGCCTTCTTCTCGGCGGCGTCCTGCGCTGCCTTCTCGGCGGCCAGCGCCTGGGCGGCGGCCACCTTCTCGGCCTCGATGCGCGCCTTCTCGGCGTTCAGCGCATCGCGCTCTTCGTCGTTCAGCTTGCGGGCGCGCACGCCGGTGTTTTCCGAAATACGGGCCGATTTGCCGCGACGATCGCGCAGGTAATACAGCTTGGCGCGACGCACCTTGCCGCGGCGCACGATCTCGACGCCCTCGACCATCGGCGAATAGACCGGGAACACACGCTCCACGCCTTCGCCGTAGGAGATCTTGCGAACGGTGAAGCTCTCCTGGAAACCGGCGCCGGCGCGGGCGATGACGACGCCCTCATAGGCCTGGACACGGGTGCGGGTGCCTTCGGTCACGCGGACCTGGACGCGCACGGTGTCGCCGGGCTGGAATTCGGGAAGCTTGCGCTTGGCTTCGATCTTGGCGGCCTGCTCGGCCTCGAGCTGACGGAGGATATCCATCTCATAAATCCACTTCTTGTTCTTCCGACAGTCAGAGCGTCCGACACTCGCCTTGCAGTCGCATCGACCGCTCGGCTATGCCCTTCGTTCGAGAACGTCTGTTCGAGAACATCGGGCAGGGGCGACTACACCGTCATTGTTGACGGGCCAGAAGATCGCTCTTGGCAGATTTTCTTCCGGTTCGGCGCGCACATACAGCTATTTCGGCGCTTTGTCACGCCTTCGCTGTTTCTTTTTTGGCGCTGCTTCTTTTGACTGGCGCCCGCTGTGGCAATCCCATGATCGCTTGTGGTCCAGGGGGTTGCGCCCGCGCGTCAAGCTTTCTAAGCCGGAAGATAAGCATTTTCCTCCAGCGACGACACCCCTCATGCCAATCTTGGACGCGGTCCTGCTCTTTCTCACCGGCTTTCTATCAGGCGCGGTCAACGCAGTTGCCGGCGGCGGCACGTTCATAACCTTTGGCGCCATGACCCTGGCCGGCCTGCCGCCGATCGTCGCCAATGCGACATCGTCGGTGACGCAATTTCCTGGCTACATCACCTCGACGCTCGCCTATTGGCACGACATCAAGCATTTCTGGCGCGGCGCACTGCTGCTCAGCCTCATTTCGGCTTTCGGTGCGCTGTCTGGCGCGCTCATCCTTCTAGGGCTCGACAACCCGTCGTTCCGCGCCTTGGTGCCGTGGCTGCTGCTGGCGGCGACGGCGTTGTTCGCTGCCGGGCCATGGCTGAAGCCGGCGCCCAAGCCGGAGCATGAGGCCGCGGTGGGTTCGCTGGTCGGATCGCTGGCGCAGTTCGCCACTGCCGTCTATGGCGGCTTCTTCGGCGCGGGCATGGGCGTCATGATGCTGGCGACGCTCGGCCTCACCCAGTCCGGCGACTATCACCGGCTGAACGCACTGAAGAACATGCTGGCCGTTGTCATAGCTGCGGTCGCCATCCTGGTCTTTGTCTCCGGCGGCGTCATCGCCTGGCTGCAGGCGATCATCATGATCCCAGGCGGCGCGCTGGGCGGCTATGCCGGCGTCTGGATCGCCAGGCGCGTGCCACAGAACGCGGTGCGCGGCTTCGTCATCGCGGTCGGCCTGTTCCTGGCGTTTTACTATTTCGACAAGGGCTGAGCGGCCAAAAGATCAGGCCTTCGCTCTTTCGTCAGCTTTTCCGCCTCGGCCCGCCGCCAGGCGGCGATCTTCTTGTGATTGCCCGAAATCAGCACTTCGGGGATCGGCCGGCCCTCGAACTCCTGCGGCCGCGTGTAGTGCGGATGTTCGAGCAGGCCGTTCTCAAAGCTCTCTTCGTCGCCCGACACCGCATTGCCCATGACACCGGGCAGCAGCCGCACCACGGCGTCTAACAGCACAAGTGCCGCCGGCTCGCCGCCGGACAGGATGAAGTCGCCGATCGAGACTTCCTCGAGGCCTCGCGATTCGATGACCCGCTGGTCGACGCCTTCGAAGCGGCCGCAGACAATCACCGCACCCGGCCCGCCGGCGAGCTCGCGCACACGGCGCTGCGTCAGCGGCTTGCCGCGCGGGCTCATTAGCAGTTTTGGACGCAGATCGCCCGGCGGCGAGGCATGGTCGATGGCGCTGGCCAGCACGTCCGCCCGCATCACCATCCCGGCGCCACCGCCGGCCGGTGTGTCATCGACAGTACGGTGACGATCGCTGGCAAAGTCGCGGATCTGGATCGCCTTGAGCGACCAAATGCCGGTCTCCAGCGCGCGTCCGGCCAGCGACAGGCCGAGCGCGCCGGGAAACATCTCGGGATAGAGCGTCAGCACCGAAGCGGAAAAACTCACCGGTTGCCTCCGGCGTCCCGCGGCCCGCGCGGCCTGCCTTTGGGGTCGAAGCTGTCGCGGCCGGCAGGCTCGCCGTCCTCGTCCTCGACCAACCCTGCGGCGGCCGGATCGATGCGGACAAAGCCGCCGGCGATCGACACTTCCGGAACGGCGGCCTGCGTGAACGGGATGAGCACGCCTTTGCGCCCCGCCAGCGTCACGTCGAGAATGTCGCCGCCGCCGAAATTATGCACGGCGACGACCTTTCCGATGACCGCACCAGTGTCATCCTTGACCTCCAGCCCGACGAGGTCGGCATGGTAGAATTCATCCTCTTCGCCCTCATCCGGCAACACCGAACGGTCGACGAACAATTCGGTGCCGGCAAGCGCCTCCGCGGCATTGCGATCGCTGACGCCTTTGAAACGCACCACCACCACCGTGTTGGCAGGCCTGATATCGACGATCTGGAAGGCGCGGCCATCCCTGGCGTAGAGCGGACCGTAATCGGCCAGCGCCAGCGGGTCGCCGGTAAAGCTCTTGACGCGCAATTCGCCCTTGATGCCATGCGCGGCACCGATCACGGCCATCTGGACGGGGTTTTGCGGCTTGCTCATCTGCGGAAAATCCTTTGCCTTGCTCTAACCCCAGCCCGTCGTCATTTCAATGATGCCGCTCTTCACCGCTTCCTAACCCGCGTGCCGGAAGATGGCGGAGAACTGGAAGAGCGCAATGCAGGAATTCCTCATACCGGCAAAACCCGATCTACAGGCGGCGCGCGAGGCCTGGCTGAAGATGCTGGCGCGCGAACGACGGCTGTCGCCCGAAACCGTCGAGGCCTATGAGCGCGACACGCGCCAGTTCCTGCATTTCCTGACCGGCCATTGCGGCGGCTCGCCCGGCATTTCCGACATCGCCGATCTGCGCCCCGCCGATCTGCGCGGCTTTCTCGCTGCCCGCCGTACCGAGGGCGCCGGCGCCCGCACGCTCGGGCGCGGCCTAGCCGGCATCCGCTCGCTGCTGCGTTTCCTGGAACGGCGCGGCCTCGCCAATGCGGCAGGTGCGGCAGCCTTGCGCGCGCCGCGGCAGCCGAAATCGCTGCCCAAGCCGCTGACCGCAAGCGATGCAAAACACGTCGTCTCGGTGGAAGGCCAACTGGCGGAGGAGCCGTGGATCGCCGCGCGCAACGCCGCCGTGCTGACCCTGCTCTATGGGTCCGGCTTGCGCATTTCCGAGGCGCTCGGCCTGTCGGGCGCCGATCTGTCCTCGCCTGGTGAGACCGTGCTGCGCGTCACCGGCAAGGGCGGCAAGACGCGGTTGGTGCCGGTGCTGCCGGTGGCGCTGCGGGCGATTGCCGAATACCGCCGCTTGTGTCCCTATCATCTCGATCCCAAGGGCGTGCTGTTTCGCGGTGCCCGCGGCGGCCCGCTGAACCCGGCAATCGTTCAGCGCGACATGGCCAAGCTGCGCTCGGCGCTCAACCTGCCCGACACGGCGACGCCGCATGCGCTGCGCCATTCCTTTGCAACGCATCTGCTTGGGCGCGGCGGCGACCTGCGCACCATCCAGGAGTTGCTCGGCCACGCCAGCCTGTCGACAACCCAGATATACACCGGTGTCGACACCGCCAGGCTGCTCGAGATTTACGAAGCAGCTCATCCGCGTGCGTGATGGATGCTTGATTGGTGGCCATCTCGCAACAATTTTGATGCGCCGATTAACCGTTTTGCCGCTTTTTGCGCCTAGAACCGCAGCATGAAACGCCTCATCGCCATCGCCGACCGCGCGACCCATGTGTCGCTGAAGCTGCTTGTCGCGCTCAACGCCCTGTTTTTCCTCTCCTTCCTCATCATCGCGCTGCTCGCCGCAGGCAAGGCACGCGCCGAGATCCCGGTCTGCGCCGGTACCGATATGCTGGGCGCGCTGCAAAAGGACGACCCGGCCACCTACCGCAAGATCGAGGCGGACGCGGCAGTGACGCCGAACGGCAAGGGCCTGCTGTGGAAGCTCGAAAAATCAGGCGAAAAACCGTCTTTCCTGTTCGGCACCATGCACGTTACCGACCCGCGCGTCACCACGCTGCCGCCCGCCGCGCAGAAGGCATTCGATGCGGCTGGCACCGTCATCATCGAGACCACCGAAGTGCTCGACAAGCAGAAGATGATGGCCGCACTGCTGAAAGAGCCGGATCTGATGATGTTCACCGACAAGACGACGCTTTCGTCGCTGCTGTCGCCGCAGGATGCGGCGGTGGTCAACAAGGCGCTCGATGCGCGTGGCATCCCGCCAGCGACCGTCGCCAAGATGAAGCCCTGGTTGCTGTCGGCGATGGTGGCGCTGCCTGCATGCGAAGTCGCCCGCCAAGCTGGCGGCGCACCGGTGCTCGACGTCAAGCTTGCCAAGGACGCCGAGGCTTCGGGCAAATCAGTCGAGGGGCTGGAGACAATCGCCGACCAGTTGCGCGCCATGGCTTCGCTGCCGATCGCCTTTCACCTGAAGGGGCTGGTCGATACGCTGAAGCTTGGCGACAAGGTGAACGACGTCAACGAAACCATGATCGTGCTTTACCGGCGTGGCGACACTGGCATGTACGTACCGCTGTTTCGGACCGTCATTCCCGAACAGGTCGACGACCAATCGGGTTACGCCGAATTCGAGCAGACCATGATCACCAGCCGCAACAAGGTGATGGTCGATCGGGCAGCGCCGATCCTCGCCCACGGCAATGTCTTCATGGCGGTAGGCGCCATGCACCTTCCCGGAGCGCAAGGCTTGGTCGAGGGTTTCCGCAAGACCGGCTACACGGTGACCGCCGTCAACTGAACAACACGGCGGAGTTGCACACCGAATCATTGCCGTGGCGCGACGGCGGACCACCCGCGCTTCGTGCCAAGAAACTGAAAAAGGTTCGGTTTGGCTCGATCGAACCCATTTTTGCGGTGGAAATGCATGCCTGCAAGCGATTCCGGATCAGAATTGCCCTGTTTTCGGCGTTTTCAACGCCTAATGTGAAACCGATTCAACGATTGTACGTTGATGGCTATTACTTGATGTTTTTCATCCACGGAGGACACTTTTATGGCGAACACACCCAATCCGAACGACCCATTCACCTCACCGGGTACCGCACGGCCACGCGGCGGCGGCAGCGGCTGGCTGATTGCCCTGGTCGTCGTTATCCTGGCAATTGTCGCCTATTATGTTTTTGGAAGACGTAGCGAGGCACCTGCGCCTGCCGAACCGCCCGCAGCCAGCACACCGGCTCCGGCTCCAGCACCTGCCGAGCCGATGAAGCCAGCCGAACCGGCTCCTGCGCCAGCTCCGGCAACACCCGCTCCGGCTCCCGCTCCGGCAGAACCTGCACCCGCTCCGGCCCCTGCGCCAGCCCCGGCCCCGGCCCCGGCACCAGCACCGGCCCCTCAGTAATCAGACTGCCGACTTAATATATGAACGGCCCGCTGAAAGGCGGGCCGTTTTGTTTTTGGGAACAGCCGTCGATGGCTTCGTCATCCCAGGGCGGAGCGAACGCAAAGCGGAGCGCAGACCCTGGGATCCATGCCGTGACATCCGCCGAAGAATGCAGTAGTGCAGAATCACCGGTTACGAGCCGATGGAAGAGGCACTCGATTCTGGTTCGCCGGAACACTGCCGCTTAGGTAACGGCATGGATCCCAGGGTCTCCGCGACATCGCTCCGCTCCTGCTCCGCCCTGGGATGACGAATCGCGGCTGTTTCAGCCAATCTCTAAGCTTTGCGATTCACCGCGTTTGCTCAGATATGGATGGGCTTGAAGAACGTCGCCAGTGCCGCCTCCTTGACCGCCTCCGACATTGTCGGATGGGCGTGACAGGTGCGGGCTAGGTCTTCCGACGAGCCGCCAAATTCCATCAGCACCGCCGCCTCGTGGATCATCTCGCCGGCGCCGAAGCCGACGATGTGGACGCCGAGCACGCGGTCGCTGGCCTTGTCGGCCAGGATTTTCACAAAGCCGTCGGTGTGCAGCATGGCGCGCGCCCGGCCATTGGCGCTGAACGGGAATTTTCCCGCCTTGTAGTCGACGCCGGCCTTCTTCAATTCTTCTTCGGTCTTGCCGACCGAAGCGATTTCCGGCGTGGTGTAGACGACGCTCGGAATCACGTCATAGTTCACATGCCCGGCCTGGCCGGCAATGGTTTCGGCCACCGCCACGCCCTCGTCCTCGGCCTTGTGGGCGAGCATCGGGCCGGCGATGACATCGCCGATGGCGTAGATACCGGGGACTTTGGTCCTGAGATGGCCGTCGGTCTTGACCCAGCCGCGCTCGTCGACGTCGACGCCTGCCTCCTTAAGCCCGAGAGCGTCCGAATAGGCCCGTCGTCCCGTCGCGATCAGCACGGCGTCGGCCTCGATCGTCTCGGCCGCCCCGCCTTTGACTGGCTCGAAGGTGACCGTCGCTCCCTTCTTGGCCTTGGCGACGCCGGTCACCTTGGCGCCCAGCCTGAACTCAAAGCCCTGCTTCGACAGCAGGCGCTGGAACTGCTTGGAGACCTCGCCATCCATGCCGCCCAGGATGGTGTCGAGGAACTCGACCACGGTGACCTTGGCGCCGAGCCGCGCCCATACCGAGCCGAGTTCCAGCCCGATGACGCCGCCGCCGACCACCACCAGATGGCCCGGCACCTTGTCCAGCGACAGCGCGCCGGTCGACGACACGATCACCTTCTCGTCGAAATCGACCTTGACACCGGGAATGCCGGCGACGTCGGAGCCGGTGGCGATGACGATGTTCTTGGTCTCAATCTCCTCGACCTTGCCGTCATCGGAGGTCACCGACACCTTGCCAGCCGCAACTACTTTGCCGGTGCCACGAAAACTGTCGATCTTGTTCTTCTTGAACAGGAAGGCGACGCCATTGACGTTGGCCGTCACCGTCGCATCCTTGTGTGCCATCATCTTGCCGAGATTGAGCTTGGGCGCGCCGATCTCGACGCCGAGCGCGTCGAAGGAATGGCCGGCCTCGGCAAACATCTCGGACGCATGCAGCAGCGCCTTTGACGGGATGCAGCCGATGTTGAGGCAGGTACCGCCGAAGGTCGGGTTCTTTTCGACCACCGCCGTCTTCAGGCCGAGCTGTGCCGCCTTGATGGCGCAGACATAGCCGCCCGGTCCCGATCCGATGATAACGACGTCATAGGCCATGATACTGTCCCTTTGCTTTAGCGGCCGCCGCCGACTTCCAGATTGGCGCCTGTCGTATAGGAGGCCTCGTCCGACAGCAGCCAGAGAATTGCGGCCGCGACTTCCTCGGCAGTGCCTGCGCGCTGCATCGGCACCACCCGGCCCATTTTCTCGGCGCGATCCGGCTGCCCGCCGGAGGCATGAATTTCCGTGTCGATGATGCCCGGGCTGACCGCGTTGACACGGACGCCTTCCTCGGCCACTTCCCGCGCCAGGCCGACAGTGAAGGCGTTGATCGCGTTCTTGGAGGCTGCGTAGTCGATATATTGACCTGCCCCGCCAAGCCTTGCCGCGATCGAAGACAAATTGACGATGGCGCCGCCCTTGCCGCCATTTCTGGTCGACATGCGCTTCACCGCTTCGCGTGCGCAAAGCATCGGCCCAATCACATTGATCCGCATCATGCGCTCGAGCCGCGCGAACGACATCTCGTCGACCCGTGACAGGCTGTCGACGACACCGGCATTGTTGACCAGCGCATCAAGCCCGCCGAAGCGGTCTTCGACCGCCTCGAACATGGCCAGCACATCCGTCTCGCTGCCGACATCGGCCTTGAGGGCAAAGGCTTCTCCGCCGCCGGCCTCGATGTCGGCGACCACCGTTTCGGCCGCTTTTGCATTCGACGCGTAATTGACCGCAACGCGGTAGCCGGCCTCGGCGGCAAGCCTGCATGTAGCGGCGCCAATGCCGCGGCTGCCGCCGGTCACCAGCAGGATTTTTCCGCTCATTCCTGACATCCTTTCAGGGCAAAGACGTCCCAGGGCACCTTGGAAAAGCCGTTGGCGCCATAGGCCGCCGACATCTGCAACGACGCCCCCAGATCGGGCAGGATCAGCTTCTTCGGCGCATCCTTTCCTTCGCCCGGCAGCAACGCGATATTGCCCTGGTCGTCGGCCGTATAGATGACCCCCTCCCACACAGTGCAGGCGGCGAGCTCGTCGCCGGTGACGTCGCCGGCCGGGCATTTGTACATCAGTGAGCCATGCGGCCGCGCCACGCCCTCCGTCCACATGACGATTCCGTCGAGAACGACGCCCTTGTCGAGCACCATCTTGAAACTGTTGGTGACGGCGGCCGATTCGCCGGTTGGCCTGAAATCGATCTCGGCTGCGTTTTCAGTGTCGCCGTAGACGGCCAGTTCGAGCGGGCAGGCGGCAAGCGCAGCGGAGACCGTCTGCACGCCGAGTGCGGAGATCGTGACAAACAAACCGGACCGGAAACGAGAGGAACCAATCCGGTGGCGCAGATCCATTCTCCGGCTCACTCGGGCCGCCCCTAGAGGTCGAGCACCAGCCGCTCGGGATCCTCCAGGCTTTCCTTGACCCGCACCAGGAACGTCACCGCTTCCTTGCCGTCGACGATGCGGTGATCGTAGGACAGCGCCAGATACATCATCGGCCGGATGACGATCTGGCCGCCGACCACCACCGGCCGCTCCTGGATCTTGTGCATGCCCAAAATGCCCGACTGCGGCGCATTGAGGATCGGCGTCGACATCAGCGACCCGTAAACGCCACCGTTGGAAATCGTAA
Source organism: Mesorhizobium sp. M1399 (assembly GCF_040317735.1). NCBI lineage: Bacteria > Pseudomonadati > Pseudomonadota > Alphaproteobacteria > Hyphomicrobiales > Phyllobacteriaceae > Mesorhizobium > Mesorhizobium sp. M1399. The sequence continues at coordinate 93,394 of NZ_JAMYKZ010000002.1, read as the reverse complement.
ACGTGCCGCCTTGCATATCCGCAACCGATAGCTTGCCGTCGCGCGCCGCAAGCCCGAGCCTGCCGATGTCCTTCTCGATTTCGGCGATGGACATCTGGTCGGCATTGCGCACGACCGGCACGACAAGGCCTTTTTCGGTACCAACGGCGACGCCGATATGGGCGTAGTTCTTGAAGATGATGTCGGTGCCGTCGATCTCGGCGTTGACGGACGGGATCTCCTTCAGCGCATGGGTGACGGCCTTGGTGAAGAAACCCATGAAGCCGAGCTTCACGCCGTGCTTCTTCTCGAACACGTCCTTGTATTTGCTCCTCAGCGCCATCACCGCGCTCATGTCGACCTCGTTGAAGGTGGTCAGCATCGCGGCGGTCGATTGCGCTTCCTTGAGGCGGCGCGCGATGGTCTGGCGCAGCTTGGTCATGCGCACGCGCTCCTCGCGCGACGCATCGTCGGCCGAGGACGGCGCGCGCGCGGCGACAGGTGCCGGCACAGGTGCTGCCTTTGGCATTTCGGCCGGCTGCGACGGCGCGCCCCTGGCGATCAGGTCGAGCACGTCGCCTTTCAGCACCTGGCCGCGCTTGCCCGAGCCCGAGACCTGGTCGACCGCAAGATTGTGCTCGGCCAGCAGCTTTGCCGCCGACGGCGCCGGCGGCATTGTGCGTGTCTCAATCGCGCCGGCGTCGCCGGCGATCTTGGCCGTCTCGGCCGCGGCCTGCTGGACGCTCGAGGCCGCGGTCGGAGCCGAGGCCTGCGACACCGCGTCCGGCTTCGCTGCCGGAGCGGCGGCAGCATTGGCTGCTGCGCCGGCGCCTGCCGAAATCGTGCCGAGCAGCGCCCCGACGCCAACCGTCTCGCCTTCCTTGACGGCGATCTCGCTGAGCGTGCCCGCGGCGGCGGCCGGCACTTCCACCGTCACCTTGTCGGTTTCGAGTTCGACCAGCGGCTCATCGGCGGCGATCGCGTCGCCGACCTTCTTGAACCATTTGCCGATGGTCGCCTCGGTGACGGATTCACCAAGTGTCGGGACGCGGATTTCGGTTGCCATTGTGCCTGTCCGTTTCTTTCGGTTCTATTTTATCCGCCCAGTTCTGTTCTATTCACCAAGCGCGTCGTCGAGCAAGGCGGCAAGCTGGGCGAGATGCTTCGACATCAATCCGGTCGCCGGCGAGGCGGCGGCCGGCCGGCCGGTATAGCGCACCCGCTGGTGCTTGGCGTCGATATGCGCCAGCACCCATTCGAGATACGGATCGATGAACGACCAGGCGCCCATGTTCTTGGGCTCCTCCTGGCACCACACCATCTCGGCATTGCGGAAGCGCGACAGTTCGGTGATCAGCGCCTTGGCCGGGAACGGATAAAGCTGCTCGACGCGCAGCAGGTAGATGTCGTTGATGCCGCGCTTCTCGCGCTCTTCGTAGAGGTCGTAGTAGACCTTGCCCGAACAGAGCACGACACGGCGGATCTTCGAATCCTTGGTGAGCTTGATGGCCTGGCCCGACAGCAGCTGGGCGTCGTCCCACAACAGCCGGTGAAAGGCGCTTTCGCCCGACATTTCCGGCAGCGTCGACACCGCCCGCTTGTGGCGCAGCAGCGACTTCGGCGTCATCAGGATCAGCGGCTTGCGGAAGTCCCGCTTCAATTGCCGGCGCAAGATGTGGAAGTAGTTGGCCGGCGTGGTGACGTTGGCGACCTGCATGTTGTCTTCGGCGCAAAGCTGCAGGAAGCGCTCGAGCCGGGCCGACGAATGCTCCGGCCCCTGGCCTTCATAGCCGTGCGGCAGCAGGCAGACGAGGCCCGACATTCTGAGCCACTTGCGCTCGCCCGACGAGATGAACTGGTCGAACACCACTTGGGCGCCATTGGCGAAGTCGCCGAACTGCGCTTCCCACAGCGTCAGCGCCTTCGGCTCAGCCAGCGAGTAGCCATATTCGAAGCCGAGCACGGCCTCTTCCGACAGCATCGAGTTGATGACCTCGAAGCCGGCCTGCGCCGCCGACAGATTGTTGAGTGGGATGTAGCGGGTCTCATCGCGCTGGTCGTAGAGCACTGAATGGCGCTGCGAGAAGGTACCGCGCTCCGAATCCTGTCCGGACAGCCGGATCGGATTGCCGTCGAGCAGGATGGCGCCGAAGGCCAGCGCCTCGGCCGTCGACCAGTCGATGCCTTCGCCCGACTCGATCGCCTGGCGGCGGTTGTCGAGGAAGCGGATGATCGTCTTGTGTGCCTCGAAATCCTTCGGCACCTCGGTCAGCTTCTTGCCGATCTCCTTCAGCGTCTTGACCGGTACCGCGGTCTTGCCGCGCCGCTGTTCGTCCTGGTTGTCGGCCGAGCGCAGGCCGGACCAGGCGCCGTCCAGCCAGTCCGCCTTGTTCGGCTTATAGTGCTGGCCGACCTCGAATTCCTGCTCGAGATGCGCCCGCCAGTCGGCCTTCATCTTTTCGAGCTCGGCCTGGCTGATGTGGCCTTCGGCGATCAGCCGGTCGGCATAGATCTGCATGGTCGTCTTCTGGTTGCGGATCTTGCGATACATGATCGGCTGGGTGAAGGCCGGCTCGTCGCCCTCGTTATGGCCGAAGCGGCGATAGCAGAACATGTCCACCACCACCGGCTTGTGGAACTTCATGCGGAATTCGATCGCCACCTTGGTGGCATGGACCACAGCTTCCGGATCGTCGCCATTGACGTGGAAGATCGGCGCCTCGATCATCTTGGCCACGTCGGACGGATAGGGCGACGAACGCGAAAAGCGCGGGTTGGTGGTGAAGCCGATCTGGTTGTTGATGATGAAATGCAGCGTGCCGGCGACGCGGTGGCCACGCAGGCCAGACAGGCCGAGGATTTCGGCAATCACGCCCTGGCCGGCAAAGGCCGCATCGCCATGCAGCAGCAGCGGCAGCACCTTGGCGCGCTCTTCCAGCGGCACGATCTCCTCGCGGCTGCGGCCAAACAGATAGTCCTGCTTGGCGCGCGCCTTGCCCATAACCACCGGATCGACGATTTCCAGATGCGATGGGTTGGCGGTCAGCGACAGATGCACCTTGTTGCCGTCGAACTCGCGGTCGGATGAGGCACCGAGATGGTACTTCACGTCGCCCGAGCCTTCGACCTCGTCGGGCGCGGCCGAGCCGCCCTTGAACTCGTGGAAAATGGCGCGGTGCGGCTTGGCCATCACCTGCGACAAAACGTTCAGCCGGCCGCGATGCGCCATGCCGAGCACGATCTCCTTCATGCCGAGCTGGCCGCCGCGCTTGACGATCTGCTCCAGCGCCGGGATCAGCGACTCGCCGCCATCGAGGCCGAAGCGCTTGGTTCCCTTGTACTTGACGTCGATGAACTGCTCGAAGCCTTCGGCCTCGACCAGCTTTTGCAGGATCGCCTTCTTGCCGGTGGCGGTGAAGGAGATCTCCTTGTCGGCGCCCTCGATGCGTGCCTGGATCCAGGCCTTCTCCTCGGGATCGGAGATATGCATGAATTCGACGCCGAGCGTCGAGCAATAGGTCCGGGTCAGGATGTCGAGCATCTGCCGGATGGTGCCGAATTCCAGCCCGAGCACATTGTCGAGGAAGATCGGCCGGTCGTAATCGGCTTCGGTGAAGCCGTAATTCTCCGGCGACAGCTCGTTATAATCCTCGAGCGGCTTGGCAATGCCGAGCGGATCGAGATTGGCATGCAGGTGGCCGCGCATGCGAAAGGCGCGGATCATCATGATGGCGCGGACGGAATCGCGCGTCGCCTGATGCACGTCGGCGTCGGAAAGCGCTGCGCCGTTGCCGGCTGCTCGGTCCTTCACCTTCTTTTCGATGTGCTTTTCGACCAGGCCCCAATTGCCGTCCAGCGCCGAGACAAGCTCGCCATTGGCCTGCATCGGCCAGGAGGGCTTGGCCCATGAGGCGCCCTTGGCATTCTTGCGCACGTCGCCAGCGTCGTCCTTCAGCGCCGCGAAAAAGTCCTGCCATTCGGGATCGACCGACGCGGGATCGTCCTCATAAGCGGCATAAAGCGCGTCGATATAGTCGGCATTGCCGCCATAGAGGAAAGAGGTAAGCGAAAACTGGTCGTTGGCCTGATCTTGTCTTGCCATTTTTTTTCCGCGGAGCGCCTGCTCCGTCTCCTTTTCAGAGCGAATAGAGAGTAGTGAGTAAGGATTTCCCTGGTTCGCGCCGTTACTCTGTTTTTCCTATTCGCTATTCACTACTCGCTACTCACTTATCCTTTGATCGCCTCGACCAGCGTCGTACCGAGCCGTGCTGGCGACGGCGATACCTTGATGCCGGCCGATTCCATCGCCGCGATCTTGTCTTCCGCGCCGCCCTTGCCGCCCGAGATGACCGCGCCCGCATGGCCCATGGTGCGGCCCGCCGGCGCCGTGCGCCCGGCGATGAAGCCCGCCATCGGCTTGCTGCGGCCACGCTTTGCCTCATCCTTGAGGAACTGCGCGGCGTCTTCCTCGGCCGAGCCGCCGATCTCACCGATCATGATGATCGACTTGGTCTCATCGTCGGCAAGGAACATCTCCAGCACGTCGATGAACTCCGTGCCTTTGACCGGATCGCCGCCAATGCCGACGGCGGTGGTCTGGCCGAGACCGACATTGGTGGTCTGGAACACCGCCTCATAGGTAAGCGTTCCCGAGCGCGAAACAACGCCGACCGAGCCCTTGCGGAAGATGTTGCCGGGCATGATACCGATCTTGCATTGGTCGGGGGTCAGCACGCCGGGGCAGTTCGGCCCGATCAGCCGCGATTTCGAGCGGTCGAGCCTCGCCTTGACCTTGATCATGTCCATCACCGGTATGCCCTCGGTGATGCAGACGATCAGCGGGATCTCGGCCTCGATCGCTTCCAGGATCGCTTCGGCGGCACCCGCCGGCGGCACGTAGACGACCGAAGCGTTGGCGCCGGTCTTCGCCTTGCCTTCGGCTACGGTGGCGAAGATCGGCAGTGCCTCGCCCTTGGCGCCGGTCCAGATCTCGCCGCCCTTCTTGGGATGGATGCCGCCGACCATTTTCGTGCCGTGATAGGCCAGCGCCTGTTCGGTGTGGAACGTGCCGGTCTTGCCGGTCAGGCCCTGCACCAGCACCTTGGTGTTCTTGTCGACGAGAATGGACATGGTGGTCCTTTTCAAAAACCGTTGATCGGGGAAGGCCGCGCGCTCATCGTCACAACCGCTTCAGCTCGGCGACGGTCAGGTCGCTCTTGGCGTTGCCGGTGTTGAGCGTCGTCGCCGGCTCGAACATCAGCACCACAGGTTCTTCGCTCAGCGAGCGCGGCCGGTGCTCGACGGCGCGCGGCACGACGATGAACTCGCCGCTGGAAAGCTCCACCGTGCCGTCGCGGAAATCGATGGCGATGCGGCCGCGCAGCACCAGGAAGGCCTCGTCTTCATTGTCGTGCGCGTGCCAGTCGAAGACGTCGCCGAACTTGGCGATCTTGACCTGGGAATCGTTGACGTCGCCGGCAATATGCGGATCGAAGACCTTCTTGATCTTCGTATCCGCCGCCTCGACGAGGTTTATCTTGTGCGGAGGCACAGACTCAGCCCTTCACCGCCGCCACGATCTTCTTGGCCGCATCGTCGAGATCATCGGCCGACACTACGTTCAGCCCGCTGTCGTTGATGATCTTCTTGCCGAGCTCGGCATTGGTTCCTTCCAGCCGCACAACCAGCGGCACTTGCAGGCCGACCTCCTTGACCGCGGCGATGACGCCCTCAGCGATGATGTCGCACTTCATGATGCCGCCGAAGATATTGATAAGAATGCCTTTGACCGCTGGATCCTTGGTGATGATCTTGAACGCCGCCGTCACTTTTTCCTTAGACGCGCCGCCGCCGACATCGAGGAAGTTGGCCGGCTCGGCGCCGTAGAGCTTGATGATGTCCATCGTCGCCATGGCAAGGCCGGCGCCGTTGACCATGCAGCCGATATTACCGTCGAGCGCGACATAGGCCAGGTCGTATTTCGACGCCTCGATCTCCTTCTCGTCCTCTTCGGTGGTGTCGCGCAATTCGAGCACGTCCGGGTGGCGGAACAGCGCATTGTTGTCGAACGACACTTTTGCGTCGAGCACGCGCAGCCGGCCGCTCTTCATGACGATCAGCGGGTTGATCTCGAGCAGGCTCATGTCCTTCTCGACAAATGCCTTGTAGAGGATCGGAAACAGCGTGCCACCATCTTTGGCGGCGTCGCCGTCGAGCCTCAGTGCGGCGTTGAGCGTGTTCACATCGTCGGCCGTCACGCCCTTTTCCGGGTCGATGGCGACGGTGATGATCTTTTCCGGCGTGTCGTGGGCGACCGCCTCGATGTCCATGCCGCCCTCGGTCGAGACGACGAAGGCGACGCGCCCGACCGAGCGGTCGACCAGGATCGACAGATAGAGCTCGCGCTCGATGTCAGCGCCGTCCTCGATGTAGAGCCGGTTGACCTGCTTGCCGGCCGGGCCGGTCTGCTTGGTGACCAGCGTATGGCCGAGCATCTCCTTGGCGTTGGCGACGACCTCGGCCACCGACTTCGCCAGCCTGACGCCGCCCTTCGCATCGGCGCCGAGCTCCGTGAACTTGCCCTTGCCGCGGCCGCCGGCATGGATCTGGCTCTTGACCACATAGAGCGGGCCGGGCAGCGCCTTGGCGGCGGCTTCCGCCTCGCTCGCCTTGAACACCGGCACGCCCTCGGCCACCGGTGCGCCAAAACCTTTCAGCAGCGCCTTGCCCTGATACTCATGGATGTTCATGCGCTATGTCTCCAGCTTGTTTGGCGGGCTTGGTTGCCGGCTTATTTGGCCGCGAGATGCGGAGCGATCTTGACGCAGGCGTCGCACAGACCCTGCACCGCGGCGACCGAACTGTCGAACATCTTCTGTTCGCTTTTCGCCAGTTCGATCTCGATGATACGCTCGACGCCGCCGGCGCCGATCACCACGGGAACGCCGACATAGGTGTTCTTGACGCCATATTGGCCGGAAAGAAAGGCAGCACAGGGCAGCACCCGCTTCTTGTCCTTGAGATAGGCTTCGGCCATGGCGATGGCCGAGGCGGCGGGCGCGTAGAAGGCCGAACCGGTCTTGAGCAGGCCGACGATCTCGGCGCCGCCGTCGCGGGTGCGCTGCACGATCTGGTCGAGCCGCTCCTTCGAGGTCCAGCCCATCTTGATGAGGTCGGGCAGCGGGATGCCGGCAACGGTGGAATAGCGGATCATCGGCACCATGGAATCGCCGTGGCCACCGAGCACGAAGGCGGTGACATCCTCGACCGAGACCTTGAATTCCTCGGCCAGGAAATAACGGAAGCGCGAACTGTCGAGCACGCCGGCCATGCCGACGACATGGCTCTTCGGCAGGCCGGAAAACTTCTGCAGCGCCCAGACCATGGCGTCGAGCGGATTGGTGATGCAGATGACGAAGGCCTTCGGCGCGTATTTCTTGAGGCCGGCGCCGACCTGCTCCATCACCTTCAGATTGATGCCCAGAAGATCGTCGCGGCTCATGCCGGGCTTGCGCGGCACGCCGGCGGTGACGATGCAGACGTCGGCGCCCTCGATGCCGGCATAGTCGTTGACGCCGGTCAGCCTGGAGTCGAACCCATCGACCGGCGACGACTGCGCGATGTCCAGCCCCTTGCCTTGCGGGATGCCTTCGGCGATATCGAACAGCACGACGTCGCCGAGATCCTTGAGGCCGACCATGTGGGCGAGGGTGCCGCCGATCATGCCCGAGCCGATGAGCGCTATCTTGTTGCGTGCCATGTCAGGATGTTTTCCCTTTGACTATGACGGCGCCCAAATCCTTGACGATTTGATGACGGCGTCGGAGGAAGAGGCCGGAATGCTGCGGAACCGCGAAATTCGCCGCACGCAATAGCCCCGGCCGTGCAAAAATTCAAACGATTATTTTGGAGTGAGTAATTTCAATCGGTTAGAAACAATGGGACTTACGTAAACGTAAAAGTTCTGAAGCCGGCTAGAGGAATTCTACACAATGGCATCTGAAATCAGAAGGCTATTTCCGGGCGATGACGCCCTTGTGATGCGGGTTTGCCGACGAGGTTTTCGATGAGCCGGTCAGGCCGGATCGACTCTCTGCCTATCTCGCGGCGCCCGGCCATTTCATGATCGTGGCCCTCGCCGACGGCGTCGTTATCGGCCAATGCGCCGCGATCGTCCACCGGCACCCGGACAAGGTGAGCGAACTCTACATAGACGAGGTCGGCGTGGCGCCGGCCTTTCAACGCCAGGGCATTGCGACGAGGATGCTCGACGCCATGTTCGCACTCGGTCGCGAGCATGGTTGTGAGGAGGCCTGGGTCGGCACCGAGCCGGACAATGTTGCTGCTCGCGCACTTTACGAGTCGCGAAAGGTGCCGCATGGGCCGGCGGAGGATTTTGTGATGTATGTTTATCGATTATAGACGCGGCGGGACGGACCCTTTTAACGATGGCTGGACAGGTGTGAAGGAGCGCTGCAGATCAGCCTGCTGGGCATCGGGCTCCTAGCCCTAAGCCTGCCGCGCCTCTGTCGATGATCCCCGCGCCTTCTGCCTTTCCACCCAATCCTCCAGCCAGTCGTGGCTCTGCATCTCGATCAGCCGCGATGCGGTGCGCTCGAACTCGAAGACCTCGTTGCCGCGCTTGGCCGTATAGAGCTGCGGCGGCGGTGCTGCGGCGCTCATCACCAGCCGCACATGATGATCGTAGAGCGTATCGACCAGCAGGATGAAGCGCTTGGCTTCGTTGCGCTTGCCTTCGCCGAGCACCGGCACATGGTCGATGAAGATGGTCGAGAAACGGCCGGCGATGGCAAGATAGTCACGGGCGCCGAGCGGCCTCTCGCAGAGATCAGCGAAGGAAAACCGCGCCGCCTCGCCGGCAGCACGCGGCACTACGACATGCCGGCCCTTCACCATCAGCATCGTCTCGGCCGTCGGCCTGCCATGCGTCATCACCGCCCAGGCGTCGTCGAGCGCATGGTCGGCGGCGGCATCGGCCGGGGTGACGTAGACCGGCATGCGGCTGAGCTTGTCGAGGCGGTAATCCTTGTCGGCGTCCAGCGCCAGCACCTGCGCGTGGCGCTCCAAGATAGCAACAAACGGCAAGAACAACTGACGGTTCAGGCCGTCACGGTAGAGCTCCTGCGGCGCGACATTGGAAGTGGCGACCAGCACCACGCCATTGGCAAACAACGCCGAAAACAACCTGGACAGGATCATCGCATCGGCGATGTCGGTGACCGAAAACTCGTCGAAGCACAGCACCCAGGCTTCCTCGGCCAGCGCGCGCGCCACCGGTGGGATCGGATCGTCCTCCTTGGCCGTGCCGTTCTTGCGAGCCTGCCGGTGCTTCTGGATGCGATCCTGCACGTCGGCCATGAAATCGTTGAAATGCACGCGGCGCTTGCGCCGCACCGGCAGCAGCTCGAAGAACATATCCATCAGCATGGTTTTGCCGCGGCCGACGCCGCCATGGATGTAGAGGCCCTTGACTGCCTCGTGCACTTCGCGCTTGCGGGCGAACAGCCACCCAAGTGCGCTTGATTTATGCGCCAGCCGCTTTGCCGATATTTCGTCGATCAGCCGGTCGAGCGCAGCGGCGATCCGCTCCTGCGCCGGGTCGCGCCCGATGGCGCCCGTCTCGACCAGATGGTCGTAGCGCTGCTTGACGGTCGCATGGGTCTGGAGGCCGTCACGCAGATGCATCGGTCACGTCGTTCCGGAGCAATTCCAAGAAAAGTGTGTAGCGGTTTTCTGTCCGGAATTGCGTAAAAAACAAAAGAGGGCAATTCCAGGAAAGTGTATAACGGTTTTCCGTCCGGAATTGCGTAACAATAGGGGCGGTTCGATTACCTTGTAAGCGAGATCGGCAGGCCGTTGGAAGTCTGGCCGTCGAATTTCTCGCCGCCCGAGGAATACAGCCGTGCCAGCGTGCCGCCGTTCTCGTCAAAGAGCGTCAGCTGTTTGCCGGCGACGTTCCAGGATTTGATGCCGTCGAGCGGCGCCGGGCAATGCAGCGGTCCGGCGCGATAGCCCGAGCCGAATTTGGTCTGCGGCGTCGCCACCTGACAGCTCTGGCCGGACACGCTTGCCTTCCACACGCCGGCGACGCTGGAGGCGGTCAGGTCGGCCGCGCCGGCCGGCGCCGTCCCGTCGGGCGGCAACGAGGCGACCTGGGTGTTCTGCGGCGCGGTTGGAAATTTCGACGGATCGGCCGGGCCGGGTGTCGCCGGGGGCGGCAGCTGGTTTGCAGTCACCTTGCCGGCGGGCGCAGCTTCCAGCGGCGCCGGCTGCTGCTCGTCCATTGATGAGAACCGCGAGGTTGAACAGCCGCTCGCAACGAGCGCGGCCAGCGATACGGCCAGCAGGCCGGTTTTCGAAAATCTCATTCTTCAACCTCCGTCGGATCCGGCTGGGGGGTGCCGTCCGCGCAATGTCCCTCTCACCAAGATGGAGAAGGTGGCGAAATTTCAACCCGATATGGTTAAAATACGGTTTGCGCCGCTAATGTTGCAAATTTATCGCAAAATGCACATTGCCTGGCTGATACCTCCGGGTCGGTGCGATACGGCGCGCCGGCTCCAAATCCTTGACGTTCACCTCAAATGCTTGCGCCAGCTGGCTCCGGCATTATCTCTTGGCGATCAGCAAACTGCAGGGAGCCGATTTCTTGGCCGCGAGAAAGAGAGCCGCCAACCGCTATTACAGCGGCCCGCCCAGCGATCATTTCGACGGCACCTTGTTCTTCAATCCCGACGGCCGGCCGCCGGGTCGCTTTGCCGATCTGTTGAAATGGCAATTGAGCGGCGAGCGCTCGAAATGGCCGGCGGCGAATCCGAGTCCGTTTCCACCGGCAAGACCGGTCGAGCGGATCGATGGTGCAGCGCTCCGCCTCACCATGGTCGGCCATTCCTCGCTGCTCGTCCAGACAGCCGGCCTGAACATCCTTACCGATCCGGTCTGGTCGCGGCGTGTCTCGCCAATCTCGTTCGCCGGGCCGAAACGCGTCAATCCGCCGGGCATCGCCTTTTCCCATCTGCCGCCGATCGACCTCGTGCTGGTCAGCCACAACCATTACGACCATCTCGACCTCGCCACGCTGAAGCGCCTGAAGGCAACGCACGACCCGCTACTGCTGACGCCGCTCGGCAACGACGCCATCATCGGCGCTGCCGTTCCCGGTATGCGGCTTTCCGCGCATGACTGGGGCGATCGGGTCGATATCGGCGATGACGTCGCCGTGCATGTCGAGCCGGTGCACCACTGGTCGGCCCGCGGTACTCGCGACCGGCGCATGGCGCTGTGGGCGGGTTTCGTCGTCGAAACGCCAAGTGCAAAGATCTATTTTGCCGGCGATACCGGCTTCCACGGCGGTATCAACTACCGGCTGATGGCTGAAAAGCATGGCGGCTTCCGCCTCGCCATCCTGCCGATCGGCGCCTACGAGCCGCGCTGGTTCATGGCGCCGCATCACCAGGATCCGGAGGAGGCGGTGCAAGGCATGCTTTTGTGCAACGCTGGCTATGCCGCCGGCTGCCACTGGGGCACATTCCGGCTCACCAACGAGCCGATCGACGAGCCGGCCAGAAAGCTCGGCGAAGCGCTTGGAGCCGCCGGTCTGCCGCGGGATCGTTTCCGTGCCTTGCAGCCGGGCGAAGTCTGGGACGTGCCAGAGGTTTAGCGCGGCGGCTGGCCTGACGGCGAAGGCGGCTGCAAAGCTTCCATATGCCTGGCTATATGGGCGGCGTCGCGGCCCACATATGAAAGAAGGCCGGAGCCGAAGGTATGCATCCAATGAAGGCCAAGAAAGTACAGGCCGGGAAAGGCTGTCACGCCACGCTGTTGAATAGGTGCGTTGCGCGAATCGAAAATTGGTAAATCGATCCAGTTATAGTCGAAGCGATATCCCGTTCCCCAGATGACCGAGCCGACGTTCTCACCGGAGATATCCACTGACCGGGCGCCGCCGACTTCCGCCAGGATTGGCGTTGCTGAGCGTTCATTGCCATCGCTGATGTGGTCCGCGACTTCAGGTTTCTCTGCCAGCGCCTCTGCCGCGGAGACAAAATCGTCATAGGACCTATCGGCTTCAGCCAATATCTGCGAGGCATCCCCGGCCACCAACAGTTTTCCATCGGCGCATCCGAGTACACGTCCCAGCACCACTCCACCATCGCGTGCAAAACGGCGGACGTTCATATCGTAACCGCCGTTGACACCGGTTACGACGGTCGAGGGGGGATACCGCCGCTCCGGGAAACTATCGATAGTGATCTCGAAACGTCCCATTTTGTCGAACCACCACAAGACATCCTGGCCGCGATAGCGCCGCGGCACCCGACGATGCGGACTGACCGAAAGATAGACATCGCGCCCGGATTGCTGGAGTTCATCCGCAATCTGGCTACCGGATGCACCACTGCCCACCACCAGCACCACTCCGGGGGGAAGCTCGTCGGGGTTGCGGTACCTCGAAGCGTGAACCTGGTAAACGGATCGAGGCAAATCCTTGGCCGCCGCCGGTACCATCGAACGCTGGAAAGGGCCCGTCGCCACAACGACATTGCGGGCCGTCATGCTGCCGGCGTTTGTCTCCAACGCATAATCGCCGGTATCCCTGTGTCGGAGCTTCGTGACCTCCACACCCTCGCGAACCGGAGCTGCAATTTTTGCCGCATAGTGCTCGATGAACCGCGTGATGGCGGTGTGGTGGGCGAATCCTTCCGGTTCAGGGTCCTGATAAGAAACCCCAGGAAGCTCTATTGCCTGGTTGATGAATTGAAACCGAAGCGAATCCCAACGCTCAGTCCGCCAGCGTCCGGCAATACGCGCGCGTTCCAACACGACATGCTCACGTTCATGTTGGTGAAGATAGTAACTCATGGCGAGCCCCGCCTGGCCGCCACCAATAATGATCGTGTCCCAACGCTCAGTCATTGGAAAACTCTATCGCCGGCCCGCCAAACACGTCGTCAGCTTACGGTCTCGGTGCGGTGAAGATCTTGGGTAAGACGAAAAAAGGGATCCAAGATTGCTTAGCAGCGAAATATCCATTCCCGGACGTCAAATCGACACAACGGTAGCGTTCATTCAACACTATGACAACATTGCATCCGTAGCTGCATATCACAGCCGGGTCCTCGACCCGCCCAGCCACCGCAGGGAACCCAAGCCCTCGCAGAAGCGTTTGTAGGTGTTCAAACCTGCCGGCTGCGAGGTGTCTCTCATGATCAGGTGGATCATCATTCTTTTGATTATCGCGGCCGCGGCAAGCCTGCTCGGCATGCCGGCACTGGCTGGAGCCGCCGCAACCGGCGCCCGCATCCTCATCGGCATCGTGCTGATCATCTTCCTGCTGATCGTGCTTGGCGTATTCGCGGTGACCTGAAAAGCATGCCGCACTGGTAATTTCGGCCGGTATCCGCCATATAGGCGCCAAATCGGCAAGAGACCTTTCGATCCATGGCAAGCGCGGCCCCTTTCGCCAAGATGAACGGTATCGGCAACGAAATCATCGTTGCCGATATGCGTGGCCGTGCCGATCGCGTAACGCCTGCGGCAGCCGTCGCGCTTAATGCCGACGCCGCGACCAGGTTCGACCAGATCATGGCGATCCACGATCCCAGGACGCCGGGCACCGCCTTTTTCATCGACATCTTGAATTCCGACGGAACCAGTGCGCAAGCCTGCGGCAACGGCATGCGCTGTGTCGTCCAGGCGCTCGCCGCCGAGACCGGCCAGAAGACATTTGCCTTTGAAACAGTCGCCGGCATCCTCAATGCCGAGGAACATGCCGACGGAATGATCTCGGTCGACATGGGCAAGCCGCGCTTTGGCTGGCGGGACATCCCGCTGGCCGAGGAGTTTCGCGACACCCGCATGATCGAACTGCAGATCGGCCCGATCGATGCGCCGGTACTGCATTCGCCGTCGGTCGTCTCGATGGGCAATCCGCACGCCATCTTCTGGGTCGACCGCGACGTCTGGTCCTATGAACTCGAGCGCTTCGGCCCGCTGCTCGAAAACCACCCGATCTTCCCTGAGCGCGCCAACATCACCATCGCGCAAGTGACTTCGCCGGAGACCATGGCCATCCGCACCTGGGAGCGCGGCGCCGGCCTGACCAAGGCCTGCGGCTCGGCTGCTTGCGCCGCCGTGGTCGCCGCGGCCCGCACCCGGCGCACCGGCCGCAGCGTCACGCTGATGACGCCCGGCGGCGGCTCGCTGCACGTCCTGTGGCGCGACGACGACCACGTCATCCTGACCGGTGCCGCCGAATGGGAATTTTCCGGCAGCTTCGATCCGTCGACCGGGGCGAGGGCGCGCGACACCGAAAGCGCCGCCTGATGGCTCCTCGTGGCAACAGGGGTATCGACGTCGTCACCTTCGGCTGCAGGCTGAACACCTATGAATCCGAGGTGATGCGGCGTGAAGCCGAAAGTGCGGGCTTCGGCGGGCTCGAAGGCGGCGCTATCATCTTCAACACCTGCGCCGTCACCGGCGAGGCGGTGCGCCAGGCCAAGCAGTCGATCAGAAAAGCCCGCCGTGAGAACCCGGCCGCCCGCATCATCGTCACCGGCTGCGCCGCGCAGACCGGCCCGCAGGATTTCGTCGCCATGGACGAGGTCGATCTCGTCCTCGGCAATGAGGAGAAGCTGAAGGCGCATTCATATCGCGCGCTGCCGGATTTCGGCGTCAACGACACCGAAAAGGCGCGCGTCAACGATATCTTTTCGGTGCGCGAAACGGCCACCCACATGGTCGACGCCATCGAGGGCCGGGCGCGCGCTTTTGTCCAGGTGCAGAACGGCTGCGACCACCGCTGCACCTTCTGCATCATTCCCTACGGTCGCGGAAATTCGCGCTCGGTCCCGATGGGCGCCGTGGTTGAGCAGGTCAAGCGACTCGCCGGCAATGGTTATGCCGAGATCGTGCTGACGGGCGTCGACATGACCAGTTTTGGCGCCGATCTGCCGGGCGCACCGAAGCTCGGCAAATTGGTCAAGACCATCCTGAAGCAGGTGCCAGACGTGAAACGCCTGCGGCTTTCTTCCATCGATTCGATCGAGGCCGACGACGATCTGCTGGACGCCATCGCCACCGAGCCGAGGCTGATGCCGCATCTGCACCTGTCGCTGCAATCGGGTGACGACATGATCCTGAAGCGGATGAAGCGCCGGCACAGCCGCGACCAGTCGATCCGCTTTTGCGAGGATGTGCGCAAACTGCGCCACGGCATCGTTTTCGGCGCCGACATCATCGCCGGCTTCCCGACGGAGACGGATGCCATGTTCGAAAACTCGCTGGAGATCGTCGAGGAATGCGGCCTGACGCATCTCCATGTCTTCCCGTTTTCGCCGCGCCAGGGCACGCCCGCCGCGCGCATGCCGCAGCTTCGCCGCGAAATGGTCAAGCAGCGCGCCGCACGGTTGCGCGCCGCCGGCGAGGTCGCCTACCGCCGTCACCTTTCCTCGCTCGCTGGCACACGCCAGTCGATCCTGGTCGAGCGCGATGGGCTCGGCCGCACCGAAGGGTTTACGCTGGCCGTGTTGTCAGCCGGGGCGCCGGGCGACATCGTCGAGGCTGATATCGCCGGCAATGACGGTATCAGACTGATCGCCGCGCCGCTTGCCGCCCGCGCCGCCTGAGAGCGCAAGACATGGCCGGGTTTTTCAAGAAGATATTTTCGTTCGGCAAGAAGGAAGTTGTCGAGGAGCGGCCCGACGAGACCGCACCGCTGCCGCCGATCAAATGGGACGAACTGGAGGCGCTGAAGCCGGCGGCCGAGCAGGCCGTCCCGGAGTTTTTGAAACGCGAAGAGTCGCGGCCCGAGGCAGACACTGCGCCTCCGCCGTCTGTCGAGACGGAAGCGCCGCCCGCGCCGCAGCCACCGCTCGAACCCGCACCAACCATTCCGCCCGAGCCAGAGATCCAGCCGGAGTCGGAAACGCCTGCTGAGGAGCCGGAAGAAATCCCGGCCGAGCTTGTTATTCCCGAGCCGGAGCAGCCGGAGATTGTCCAGACTGAGCCTCGGTCATCGGAAGCTGGCGCTGCCCCTCATCCGCCTGCCGGCACCTTCTCCCCGTATGGTGACGGGGAGAAGGGGGCTGATCGGCAGGCCGAGCCTCCTTTTGAAAGCGATGAAGAAGAAGCTGCAACGCTGACGTCCCCCTCTCTCCGTCCTTCACGGGGGTCCGAAGGACCGGCGAGACAAGCGGCTCGCCCCGGAACGGGAAAGGGTGAGGGGCAGCGCGAACCTCTGCAAGATACCGCACCGCCCGCCGAGAGCCCCTCCGCAGCGCCCGAAGCGCCGCCGGCCGAAATCCCGCCTCCGCTCCGCCAGCCCGCCCCGGTCGAAACGAAACCGGTCTTGACCGAGATTGCGCCCGAACCAGAGGCCATTCCGCAACCATCGCCGGAGCCAAAACCTGCCCCCGGCAAGGTGACCGTAACCAAGAAGGTCGAGCAGAAGGCCGAGCCGCAAAGAGCGCCCGAACCGGCGCCGAGGCGCTCCTGGTTCCAGCGCATGCGAGACGGGCTGGCCCGCTCTTCCAGGGAGTTGTCCGGCAACATCGCCGGCGTCTTCACCAAGCGCAAGCTCGACGAGGACACGCTGCAGGACCTGGAGGATGTGCTGATCCGCGCCGATCTCGGCATGGAGACGGCTTTGCGCGTTACCGACGCGCTCTCCGCCAGCCGCTACGGCAAGGATGTCTCCGAGACGGAAGTCCGCGCCATCATGGCGGCCGAGGTGGAGAAGGTACTGACCCATGTCGCCATGCCGCTGGAACTCGACCTCAGCCACAAGCCGCACGTCATCCTGGTCGTCGGCGTCAACGGCACGGGGAAAACCACAACCATCGGCAAGCTCGCCGCAAAGCTCACCGATGGCGGCCTCTCGGTGATGCTCGCCGCCGGCGACACTTTCCGCGCCGCCGCGATCGAGCAGTTGAAGATCTGGGGCGAGCGCACCAACTCGCCGGTCATTGCCTCGAAGCTCGGCGCCGACGCCGCCGGCCTCGCTTACGACGCCTTCGAGCGGGCGAAGGAGGCCGGCTCCGACGTGCTGATCATCGACACCGCCGGGCGGCTGCAGAACAAGACCGAACTGATGGCGGAACTGGAAAAGATCGTCCGCGTGCTGGGCAAGCTCGATCCGGAAGCGCCGCACACCGTGCTGCAGACGGTCGATGCCACCACCGGCCAGAATGCGCTCAACCAGGTCGAGATCTTCCGCAATGTCGCCGGCGTCAACGGCCTGGTGATGACCAAGCTGGACGGCACGGCGCGCGGCGGTATTCTGGTGGCGATCGCGGCAAAGCACAAATTGCCGGTCTACTTCATCGGCGTCGGCGAACAGGTCGACGACCTCGAACCCTTTTCCGCAAGCGAGTTCGCCAGGGCGATCGCTGGCGTGGCTTGACGAGCATGATCCCGAAAAGTTGCAGACTTTTTGGATTGGATCGTGCGTAAGAAGGATCCCATGAACCCACCCATCCTCGAACGCGACCTGTCCGATCCGCGACGCAAGGCGTTGAACCCCGGCCTGAAATTCCTGCTCGAACTCGGGCCTGGTCTGGTGTTCTTTTTCACCACCATCCGCGGCGCGTGGCTTGTCGGGAAATTCCCGATCCTCAGCCATATCGGCGAGCCTATCCTGATTGCCACAGCGTTCTTTATGGTGGCGACGGCGCTGTCGCTCAGCGTTTCGTGGATTTTGACGCGCAGCTGGCCGATCATGCCGCTGGTCTCGGCCATCGTCGTGTTTGTGTTTGGTGCGCTGGCGCTGTGGCTGCAGGACAAGACCTTCGCTTTCATGAAGCCGACAATCATCAACAGCCTGTTCGGCATCACGCTGCTTGGCGGGTTGGCGTTTGGCAGATCGCTGTTGGGCTATGTCTTTGATTCCGCCTTCAATCTCGACGCCGAAGGCTGGCGCAAGCTCACTTTCCGATGGGGGCTTTTCTTCCTTTTTCTGGCTGTGCTGAACGAGGTCGTGTGGCGCGATTTTTCTGAGGAAACCTGGCTTTATTTTAAGGTCTGGGGCACGATTCCCATTACCCTTGTCTTCACGTTAAGCCAAATGCCGTTGATCCTGCGCCACTCGCTCGAGGACAAGGCCGCCAAGGAAGAGAAAGCCGGCAAATAGAGCAATTCCAGGAAAAGTGTGTAGCGGTTTTCCGGGGAAAAGCGCGTAGCGCTTTCCCTAGGGAATTGCGTCAGAATAGGAGGAGAGGGGCATGGAATTCATCACCACGCGCGACGAGTTGAGGACGATCTACAAGACGCCTCGGCCGACCGACGGTTCGATCCGCAAGGAACTGAAGGCATTGGACGGCCACTGCCGTTCCTTCATCGGCAAGAGCCCCTTCGTGCTGATCGGCTCGTCCGACGGCGCCGGCAATGCCGATGTGACGCCGAAGGGCGACAGGCCGGGCTTCGTAACAGTGCTCGACGAGAAGACCATCGCCATCCCCGACCGGCCCGGCAACAACCGGCTCGACACGCTGGAGAACATCCTTCTCAATCCCTCGATCGGGCTGCTCTTCCTCATTCCCGGCATGAACGAAACGCTGCGTGTCAATGGCGATGCCCGCATCACGGTCGATGCGTCATTGCGTGAGCGGCTGGCGGTCGACGGCAAGGCACCGCAAAGCGTCGTCGTGGTGACGGTCAAGGCCGCCTACATGCATTGCGCCAAGGCCTTCATGCGCTCCGAATTGTGGAAGCCGGAGAGCTGGTACGACCGCGCGACGCTGCCGACGCTCGGCCAGATCCTGCGCGACCAGTTGGCGCTCGCCGATTCGGCCGAGGCGACCGACCGCTGGCTGGAAGAGGAATACAGAGAGACCATGTGGTAGTGTGCCCGGCGACGAATCGCTCAAGCCGCTTTCCATTCCTTTGCTCAGCATCCTCGCCATCTCCGGCAGCCTGCGCGCCGCCTCGACCAATTCGGCCCTGGTCGCGGCACTCGCGCAAAACGCGCCGCTGGACTGTCACGTCTCCGTCTACGATGGGCTTGCCCGGCTGCCGATTTTCAACCCCGACGACGAGGGCGAGCGGACGCCGCCGCAAGCAGCGGCGCTGATCGACGCGGTCACCGCCGCTGACGGCGTCATCGTCTCCTGCCCGGAATATGCCCATGGTGTGCCAGGCGGCCTGAAGAACGCGCTCGACTGGCTGGTGTCGCGCGATGCAGCCGTCGGCAAACCGGCCATGCTGGTACATGCCTCGCCGCGCTCGCTGTTTGCCCGCGCCGCACTTGCCGAGATCATGCGGACAATGTCTTTCGCGCTCTATGAGGAAGCAGCGCTCGAAATCGCGTTGCTCGGCAAGAAGCCGCCGGAGGTGGAGAAAATCCTGGCGGAACCGGAAAACCGGCTGGCGATGCGCAGCGCCGTTTCGGCCTTCGCGGGCTTCATCCGCTCGCGTTAAGTGGCGCCCATCGTGCTGTCGTATCCCAGGGCAGAGCGAACGCGAAGCGAGCGTCGGCGATCCTTCGCGCCCCCCTCTGTCCTGCCGGACATCTCCCCCACAAGGAGGGAGATTGGCCGTCATCCCTGCTTTCGCCAATCTCCAACGTTGAAAGAAGGGCCATGCGGCGAAGCTGCCGATCTCCCCCCAAGTGGGGGAGATGCCCGGTAGGGCAGAGGGGGGCGCTGTCCCGCAGGCCTCTCGCAAACTTCCGCACTGCCGCTGTGCTCGTCGAGAAATCAGCCCTTGCCCCTCCGCGTCTCGACGTCGGTCTCGCCGACGAACCAGTCGCGTGCAGCGACCTCCTCGAACACCACCCAGACATCGTTGCTGGTCAGGCCGGTGGCGCCGGTGATGGCCGCCGTCACCTGGGCGGTGATCGCGGCCTTTTTTCCGGCCGGGTCGTCGGCAATCACCTCCTTGACCAGGCGGATGTTTACGAATGGCATGGTGCCCTCCCTTGGATATGCTTGGCGGCCGCTCAAAATGTCTTGGCGCCGTTGACCATGAGCCGGACCATGTAGAGCGAGGTCGTGCCGGCGATGTAGAGGCAGTTCAGCTTGTTGCCGCCGAACACGCAATTGGCGACGACTTCCGGTACCTTGACCTTGCCGATCAGCGTCCCGTCTGGATCGTAGCAATGGACCCCGTCGGCGGCACTGGTCCAGATGCGGCCGTCCGCATCCAGCCTGAAACCGTCGAACAGGCCGGCGGTGCAGTCAGCAAAGACCTTTTCGCCGGACACCGTCTTGCCGCCCTGGCCGACATTGAACACCCGGATGTGCGCCGGGTTTTGGGCGCCATGCGTGCGGCCGGTGTCGGCGACATAGAGCTTGCTCTCGTCGAGCGAGAAGGCGAGCCCGTTTGGCCTGACCATGTCGGTGATCACCGCCTCGGTCTCGCCGGTGCCGGGATCGACCCGGTAGACATGGCAGGCCCCGATCTCGCTTTCGGCCTTGTCGCCCTCGTAATCGGTATCGATGCCGTAGCTCGGATCGGTGAACCAGATCGAGCCGTCGGACTTGACCACCGCGTCATTGGGCGAGTTCAGCCGCTTGCCGCGCCATTTGTCGGTTATGGTGATGACCGAGCCGTCATGCTCGGTGCGGCTGACGCGGCGGCCGGAATGCTCGCAAGTAACCAGCCGTCCTTGCCGGTCGACGGTGTTGCCGTTGGAATTGCCGGATGGCTGACGGAACACGCTGACGCTGCCGTCGGTCTCGTCGTAGCGCAGCATGCGATTGTTCGGGATGTCGGACCAGACCACATAGCGCCCGGCCGCAAACCAGGCCGGCCCCTCCGCCCATCGGCAGCCGGTAAACAGCCTGTCCACCTGTGCGTTGCCGTTGAACAGCCGCGAAAAGCGCGGATCGAGAACTTCGTAGAATTCGCTGGCCATGGTTCCTCCCGGTATCAGTCGCTTGGCGAGCCGCGATCAAGCCAGCCTGCGATCGATATGGCAAGATCGATGATGCGTCAGAAGCAAGCGAATGCTGGGCCGGACGGCAGGTCACATCCCGTTAACCGGCTATGCGCCCAGCGCAATGGTGCATTGCAACATCTTATTTTTGCAACGCACCATAACTATGTCATGCTTCGTATCGATCAAGGGAGGAACAACTGGCCGCGAAATGCGGCGCAAAAGGAAACTCGCTATGATCATCGACAGCCTCATGAGCCGCGCTCGCGCCAGCATCGCCAAGCGCCGGCATTACAACCGCCTCGTCGCCGAAATCGACAGCTTCAGCAGCCGCGACCTCGCCGACATGCGCGCCGACCGCTCAGAAATGCTCTATCAGGTCCACAAGCAGATCTACGGCTGAGTCTTCGGTCGACCTATCACGATCGGCGGGCATCAGCCCGGCACGGCCAGCGCCTTCTCGATCTCCGGCAGCAGCAGCGTCTGCGCCGAGTCCGGCGTCAGCGGCCCGACATGCTTGTAGGCGATCTTGCCATCCTTGCCGATGACGAAGGTCTCCGGCACGCCGTAGACACCCCAGTCGATCGCCGTGCGCCCGGCCTGGTCGACGCCGATCGCCTGGAACGGATTGCCGAGATCGCCAAGGAACCGACGGGCGTTTTCCGGCTGGTCCTTGTAGTTCAGCGCTGCCATGACGAAGCGTCTGTCCTGCGACAGCGCCAGCAGCACCGGATGCTCGTCGCGGCACGGCGCGCACCAGGACGCGAAGACGTTGACCAGCGTCACCTTGCCGGCGAACTGTTTTGAATCGAGGCCCGGCAAATTGGTGCCTTCGAGCGCCGGCAGATTGGTCTGCGGCGCCGGCAGGCCGATCAGTGCCGACGGCACTTCCGAAACGTCGCGCCCGGACAACAGCTGCGCCAGGAACAATCCCGCCAGCCCGAGAAAGACCAGCAGCGGCAGCAGCACGATCAGGCGGCGGCGCGCCGGAGTTTCCGTTTCCGTGCTCATGATTTTGCTGCCTTGTCGGAGCGCCGGCGCACGCCGGACGCCTCCAGCTCGGCGAGCTCTCGCTTGCGGCCGCGCTGGTCGAGCAGGATCCAGCCAACCAGCCCGGCCAGCACCACGGCCGTAATGGCATAGGCGGCGGTGACATAAAGGGCGTGCACGCTCATTTTCCCGATCCAAGGCTTCTCACGGCGAAATTCATAGCCTCACCGGCTGTTTGCCGCAATGAACGGGTCTGCGGCAGATTTGCGGTTATCGCAAGCCGAAGGTCACTGCGAAAGCAAAACACCTGATATGTTTTTGATACGCATGTATTGGCACGTGAGGGACAGCCTGACAGCTCCTTCGCAGGTAAGCAGGATTCTACCGGCGTCATCCCACATCCTGATTGCACTGGAGCCATGGCTCTGGAACTTGCGAAGGCTAATGGATTCGACCGCGATGAACTCAAGCCCGAAAGACACGGCATTGAACGCCGCCCATTTGGCGGGAGGCCGGTAGGGGAGGACGGTCGAGATGAAGGAAAGGTGCATGCTAGGCCCGTTGCGGTCCATCTTGGCCCCGGTAACCTCGACGGAGGACAGATCGGGGTAGTTGCCGTAGATGGTCTGGAGAAAGATCGGGTTCTCTATGCGCAGCGGCCACATCAATCCGTTCCGTGCCGCAGCGCCAGCGCCGCTGCCACCGGCCCGAGCACGGCAAGAAACAGGGTCAGCGCGGTAAGAATGAGGAAGGGCTGCAGGAAGGGATCGGGGTCCGCCACCGCGCCATAGCTTGCCGATACGCCGAAGATCAGCACGGGAATGGTCAGCGGCAGCACCAGCACCGAGATCAGCAGCCCGCCGCGCGGCAATGCTACCGCCACCGCGGCACCGGCGGCACCGATGAAGGTGATCGCCGGCGTGCCTACCAGAAGCGTCAGCGCCGTGGCACCGATGCCGATGGGCTCCATGTTCATGAACAGGCCGAGCAGGGGAGCCGCGATGACCAGCGGCAACACGCTACCCGCCCAATGCGCCAGGCATTTCGTCAGCACGGTCAGGGCCAGCATGTGCCGGTCGTTGCCAAGCACCAGAAGATCGAGCGAGCCGTCCTCGCGGTCAGCCTGGAACAGCCGGTCGAGGCCGAGCAGGCAGGCCAGCAAGGCGGCGATCCACAGGATCGCCGGGCCGATGCGGGCCAGCAGCTTCAGGTCGGGACCGACGCCGA
Source organism: Mesorhizobium sp. M1399 (assembly GCF_040317735.1). NCBI lineage: Bacteria > Pseudomonadati > Pseudomonadota > Alphaproteobacteria > Hyphomicrobiales > Phyllobacteriaceae > Mesorhizobium > Mesorhizobium sp. M1399. The sequence continues at coordinate 70,305 of NZ_JAMYKZ010000002.1, read as the reverse complement.
AGGGGATGGTCGCGATAACGGCGAGAAAGAAAATCACGCCAGTCAGCGCCCCGCCGCCGGCGCGGATACTTAAGCGGATGTCGCGGAGAAAGAGGGCTAGCATGATGTGAGATGCTTTCGCCCAGGCACCCCCATCACAAGCTCCCTCGCCCCCTCCAGCCCCAGCGGCAAATGCGTGGCCGCAACCACGATCCCCCCACCATCGAGATGCTTCCGCAGTAGCCCGCCGAATCTCTCCTCCGAAGCCTTGTCCAGTCCCGCCGTCGGCTCATCGAGCAGCCACAATGGCCGATGACTGACCAGCAGTTTTGCGATCGCGGCGCGGCGGCGCTGGCCGGTCGAGAGATAGCCGAACGGCAGATGGCCGATGCCGCCCAACCCGACGGTCTCCAGCGCCTCTTCAACACCCCTGGAACCCGCGCCCGAAAAATCGCGCCAGAAGCACAGATTCTCCTTAACGGTGAGTGCGCTCTTCATCGCGTCGAGGTGGCCGAGATAGTGACAGGCCGAGGCGGCCGACGGAAAGTCTTCGCCACCACCTTCGAACCGCACACGGCCTGCCGCCACCGGCAACAGTCCGGCGATGATCCTGAGCAGCGTCGATTTGCCGGCGCCGTTCGCGCCGGTGACGACCAACGCCTGGCCATCCCCCAGCGCGAATTCGATGCCGGAAAATACCGTCTCGCCGCCGCGTTCGCCGCCCAGATTTTCGGCGATCAGCCGCATCCGTTCCCCTTCGCCGAAAGTTCAAGCGCGGCTTCGGTGCGCCGCAGCAAAAATGGCAATTCCGTGTCTAGAACTATTCCAGAAAATTCTCTATATCCGCATCATCCGTGCCAGCGGTCGGCACGGGAACCGAATTTGCGCCGAACCAGCGCGCGTGCCGCCTTGAACGGCCCGGACGCTTGGGAACGGATAGCGGAAATGGCCGTACCCGCACCTTTGCGCGTGATTTGCATGCCCACTGGCGTCCGTTCCCTCCCCGGCAACCGACAGTTAGGGATCGCACGTGTCCAAATCACTCGACAGCTTCAATTGCCGCCGCACGCTGACCGCCGGCGGCGCCGAGTACATCTACTATGACCTTGTCGAGGCCGAAAAGAACGGCCTCACCGGCATCGCTCAATTGCCCTATTCGATGAAGGTGCTGCTGGAGAACCTGCTGCGCAACGAGGACGGCCGTTCCGTCACCACGGAGAGCATCCAGGCGGTCGCCGGCTGGCTGACAGACCGGGGCACTGCCGGCGTCGAGATCGCCTATCGCCCGGCCCGCGTGCTGATGCAGGATTTCACCGGCGTTCCGGCTGTGGTCGACCTTGCCGCCATGCGCGACGCCATGGCCTCGCTCGGCGGCGACCCGCAAAAAATCAATCCGCTGGTGCCGGTCGATCTGGTCATCGACCATTCGGTCATCGTCGACGAATTCGGCACGCCGCTGGCTTTCGCCCGCAATGTCGAGCTTGAGTATGAGCGCAATGAGGAACGCTACAAATTCCTGAAATGGGGCCAGCAGGCGTTCCGCAATTTCCGCGTCGTGCCGCCCGGCACCGGCATCTGCCATCAGGTCAACCTTGAGTACCTCGGCCAGGTCGTGTGGACCAACAGCGAAGATGGCGAGACCACCGCCTATCCCGACACCTGCGTCGGCACCGATTCGCACACCACCATGATCAACGGCCTCGGCGTGCTCGGCTGGGGCGTCGGCGGCATCGAGGCCGAGGCCGCGATGCTCGGCCAGCCGGTTTCCATGCTGTTGCCCGAAGTGATCGGCTTTCGCCTCACCGGCAGGCTGAGGGAAGGCGTCACCGCCACCGACCTGGTGCTCACCGTCACGCAGATGCTGCGCAAGAAGGGCGTCGTCGGCAAGTTCGTCGAATTCTTCGGTCCGGGCCTGTCCAACATGACGCTGGCCGATCGTGCCACCATCGGCAACATGGCGCCGGAATATGGCGCCACCTGCGGCTTCTTCCCGGTCGACAGCGAAACCATCCGCTACCTCACTATGTCCGGCCGTGACGAAAGCCGCATCGCCCTGGTCGAGGCTTATTCGAAGGCGCAAGGCCTATGGCGCGACGTCGGCTCGGCCGATCCGGTCTTCACCGATCTGCTCGAGCTCGATCTCGGCAGTGTCGTCCCGTCGATGGCCGGCCCGAAGCGGCCGGAAGGCCGCGTGGCACTTGAAGACATTCCGGCCGGCTTCGACAAGGCCATGGAGACCGAGTACAAGAAGGCCGCCGAAATCGACAAGCGCTATGCCGTCGAGGGCACGGACTACGATCTTGGCCATGGCGATGTCGTCATCGCCGCCATTACCTCCTGCACCAACACCTCGAACCCGAGCGTGCTGATCGGCGCCGGGCTGTTGGCGCGCAACGCCAACCGGCTCGGCCTCAAGCAGAAGCCGTGGGTCAAGACCTCACTGGCGCCGGGCAGCCAGGTCGTCGCCGAATATCTGGAGAAATCCGGTCTGCAGAAGGAGCTCGACCAGATCGGCTTCAACCTGGTCGGCTTCGGCTGCACCACCTGTATCGGCAATTCCGGCCCGCTGCCGGCGCCGATCTCCAAGACCATCAACGATAAGGGCTTGATTGCTGCGGCAGTCTTGTCCGGCAACCGCAATTTCGAAGGCCGCGTCTCGCCCGACGTGCAGGCGAACTATCTCGCCTCGCCGCCGCTGGTCGTCGCCCACGCGCTGGCCGGGACCGTGACCAAGGATCTGACCACCGAGCCGCTCGGCGAGGATCGCAACGGCAATCCGGTCTATCTCAAGGACATCTGGCCGAGTTCAGTCGAGATCCAGGAATTCATCGAGAAGAATGTCACGCGCGAATTGTTCGCCCGCAAATATGCCGACGTCTTCAAGGGCGACGAGTACTGGCAGAACGTCAAGGCGCCGGAAGGCCAGACCTATGCCTGGGACGACAATTCGACCTATGTGCAGAACCCACCCTATTTCGCCGGCATGACATCAGGCTTCGGCAAGATCGGCGATATCAAGGGCGCGCGTGTGCTCGGTCTGTTCGGCGATAAGATCACCACCGACCACATTTCGCCGGCCGGTTCGATCAAGGCGGCCTCCCCGGCCGGCAAGTACCTCACCGACCACGGCGTCGGCGTCGCCGATTTCAACCAGTATGGCACGCGCCGCGGCAACCACGAGGTGATGATGCGCGGCACCTTCGCCAACATCCGCATCCGCAACCACATGCTGGGCGAGAACGGCCGCGAGGGCGGCTACACCATCCATTACCCGTCGAAGGAAGAGGAATCGATCTACGACGCCGCCATGCACTACAAGAAGGAGGGCGTGCCGCTGGTCATCTTCGCCGGCGTCGAATATGGCAACGGCTCGTCGCGCGACTGGGCGGCCAAGGGTACGAATCTGCTCGGTGTCCGCGCGGTCATCGCCCAGTCCTTCGAGCGCATCCACCGCTCCAACCTGGTCGGCATGGGCGTAATCCCCTTCGTCTTCGAGGAAGGCACCTCGTGGGCCTCGCTCAACCTCAAGGGCGACGAACTGGTCGAGATCGACGGACTGAGCAACATCAAGCCGCGGCAGAAGATGATCGCCAGGATCACCTATGGCGACGACAGCGTCAAAGAGGTTCCGATCATCTGCCGCATCGATACGCTGGACGAGCTCGACTACTTCAAGAATGGCGGCATCCTGCAATACGTGCTGCGCGACCTTGCGGCTTAAGGGAGTAGGGCAATAAGGGAGTAGGGCAGTAGGGGAAGCAAGGACAAGCACCTACTGCCCTACTGCCCTACTTTGGCTTTCCAAACCGCGCTGTCGCCGCCAGCAGCACGCCGAGCATCAGCCCGTTGAGGATGTGCCACAGGAAATGCGTGCCGAGCGGAAAGCCGCCGCAGACCAGCGGATCGATCATCCGGCAGACGACCGACACGACGAAGATCGCCGAACCCGCCAGATTGTACCAGCCGGCACGATTGCCGCTGGCCGCCACCCAGGCGCCGAAGAAGGCAAGCGCCAGGAAGGGCGGCAGGTAGCCGGTCGTGCCGTTCGACGCTTGGCGCAGCCAGTCCGGCACGGCAAAGGTCACCAGCCCGGCAACGGCGTAAAAGGCGACGAAGATGACGATCGCCTTGCCCCATTTCATGCCGAGAAAACGTCGCAGGTTGAACAGCGTGTAGGCCAGCGTGAACCCTGCAATCGGCAGCACGTCGGCCAGGATCATTCCCCTTGTGGCAAAGGTGTGGAACAGCGACGAGCCGACGCCGATCGCCACCACCCACCAGGCCAGCACTTCGGCGAAGGCGCCGGTGCCGCGCTTGCGCACCTGCCAGACACCCCATAGCCCGGCGGCAAAAAAAGCCAGATTGCTCAGCGCATTGAGCGGTTCAGCCCAGAATTCCGGCCCCGTCCGTTCGCAATAGAGGTCGACCGGCGCCAGGAGAGATTGCCACATGCTGATTGCCGCCCGAATCGCTTCCATCGTGAAGTGCGCGTCCACCTATTGCGCCCTTGCCAGCGGTTGCAACGGCAAAATTTCACCGCAACGTGACTTCCCGTTGACTGCCGCTTCTGCCACATATTTCGACAATCAGAACAAAGCCGGCATCACCGGCGGGATCGGAACGGCCATGTCATCTCGAAGACCATTGCGGCTTGCGGCCGTTGCGCTGGCTCTCTCGGCGTTTGCCGGAAGCGCCTTCGCCGAGCAGGCCGACAAGCCATTAGGCGTCGTCGAGCTCTTCACCAGCCAGGGATGTAATTCCTGTCCGCCGGCCGACGAATTCTTCGCCGAGCTCGCCGCCAAGGAGAACATCGTCGCGCTCGCCTATCATGTCGACTATTGGGATTACCTCGGCTGGCAGGATACGCTGAGCCGCAAGGAAAATACCGAGCGGCAATATGAGTATATGCGCGCCTTCGGCAGCCGTTCCGTCTACACCCCGCAAGCCGTCATCAACGGCCGCAGCCATGTCAATGGCGCCAGCCGCAAGGAAGTCGACGGCGCGCTGGCCCGCATGGAGAGGGTCGGCGAAGGCATGCGCGTCGGCATCAAGGTCAGCCGGACCAGCGATCGCGTCATGATCGATGCCGGCGACGCCGTGACCGGCCCCGCCGACGCGCATGTCGTCATCGTCTATTTCAACCCGCCGCAGACGATCAAGATCGGCAAGGGTGAAAACACCGGCCGCAGCATGACCTACTGGAACGCCGTCTCCAGCATCCAGACCGCCGGCATGTGGCACGGCAAGGCGCAGCGCTACGAACTGCCGATGAGCGAGATCGCCAAGAAGGGCGGCTGCGCCGTGCTGCTGCAGTCGGTCGGCAAGGACGGCGTGCCCGGTCCGATCCTGGGTGCAGCCTTTATCCGCAAGCCTTAGATGGAGCGCTCTCCCTTCTCCCTTGTGGGAGAAGGTGTCGCCGAAGGCGACGGATGAGGGTGTTCCAGGGAACGCCAACGCCTCACTCCGTCCAACACCCCTCATCTGTCTCGGCGCTGCGCGCCGATCCACCTTCTTCCACAACAAGGGGAGAAGGGATAGCCGCGCTCAAGCCTCCGACGACAGCCTATCCGGATGGATCGCGCCGCCACGGCTCCAGCCAATAAAAAACCGGCGTCAGCTTGCTTCTGACGCCGGTCATTTAGGTTTTGGGATCGTCGCACCCGATCTTTCCAAGGAAAGACCGAGGTTGGTTCGATCCGACGCAGACCCGTGGGCGGGGGGCTTGGGGTTTACGAGCCGGTGCCGGACCGAACCGTCTCAGGCAACGCCGGTAAATTCGTCGGACATTGGGGCATGAGCACGGATAAAAAAAGGCAGGATTGTGGCGAAGCATCACCAATTCCAACAGGCGTTTCGCAAACGTGACTGGACGTTGGAGAAACCGCGCGGTGCTGCCGTTGCCCGGCCGGGCCTTGCAATTCGGCAACGAAAGCGCCAACTTTGGTCGGCGTACGATTCATTGCGAGGATCCAGGCATGACTGATCGCAGCAGCGGGACGGAGGATGGGGACGCATCCGCAATATTGATCCCGCTGCACGAGGCAAGACACGAACGCCTCGACCAGCCGGTGCGGTTCGACCGCCGCGAACTGGACCAGATCCTCAGGCTCTACGGCCGTATGGTCGCCGCCAATGAATGGCGCGACTATGCTATTGACCATCTCACCGACCGCGCCGTTTTTTCCGTCTTCCGTCGCACCAGCGAAGTGCCGCTTTTCCAGATCGTCAAGGATCCGAAGCTGGCGCGCCGGCAAGGCGCATTCGCCGTCATCGCCGCCGGCGGACGCATCCTCAAGCGTGGCCAGGAACTCGGCCGGGTGCTTGGCGTGTTCGACCGAACGCTGAAGCTGGTCGAGGCGTAACCCCTTATTTTTGTTTGCGGAACTTCCGCTCGGGCAGCGATTTCGGATCGGGCGGGACCGACGCTCCACCGTTGATCGGCAGTTGCATGAACACCGTGTCCAGCCAGCGTCCGTGCTTGTAGCCGGAGCCTTCCAGGCGGCCGGAATGGTGAAAGCCGAGCTTCTCGTGCAACCGCACCGAGGCGCTGTCGGGCCGGCCATCGCCAATCACCGCGATGATCTGGCGAAAGCCCGCCGCCTTGGCTGCCTCGATCAGCCTTTGCATCAGGAGCAGCCCGACGCCCTGCCCCTTGGCGTCGGGCGCGACATAGACGGAATCCTCAACCACGAAGCGGTATGCCGGGCGCGGCCGGAAAGCGCCGGCATAGGCATAGCCGAGCACAATGCCGCCTTTTTCCGCCACGAGATAGGGAAAGCCACCCGCTACCAAACTGTCGAAGCGCGCTCCCATCTCGATACGACTTGGCGGGTCGAGTTCATAGCTCGCCGTGCCGTTTGTCACCGCGTCGGCATAGATTTCCGTGATCCGGTCGAGATCGGCCGACGTCGCGGCCCGCAAGGTGATGCTGCTCATAATTTATGCACGTCGTTCATCTGCCCTATATCACAGCAAAAGCCGGCACAAAAGGGCGGCCATTGGGCCGCCCTTTCCAAACTCGCTGGAGTCAGACCATGATCCCGAAAAGTGGAAACCGGTTTTCGGAACAGATCATGGTCAACAAAGAACGCCGTACTAGCGACGGTCGCCCATGAACTGCAGCAGGAACATGAACAGGTTGATGAAGTCGAGATAGAGCCTCAGCGCGCCCATGATCGCCTTGCGGCCGGCGACATCAGTCTCGTCACCCTCGAAATACATCTCCTTGATGTTCTGCGTGTCATAGGCGGTGAGGCCTGCGAAGATCAGCACGCCGATCGCCGAAACGGCGAAGGAAAGCGCCGACGACTGCAGGAAGATGTTGATCACCATCGCGATGATCAGGCCGACCAGGCCCATGACCAGGAACGAGCCGAACGCGGAAAGGTCGCGCTTGGTCGTGTAGCCGTAGAGCGACAGCCCGCCAAACGCGGCGGCGGTGGCGAAGAAGGTCTGCGAGATACTGGCGGTGGTGTAGACCAGGAAGATCGACGACAGCGACAGGCCGACAAGGCCGGCGTAAACCCAGAACGTCGTCTGCGCCGCCGAAACGCTCATCGATTGGACCCGGAACGACAGGAACATCACCGCTGCCAGCGGGGCAAAGATCACCAGCCATTTCAGCGGCGAGCCGAAGATCGCGTAGCCGAACGAGGTCAGCATCTCGCCGCTTGGCAACGTGGCAACCGCCGAGGCGGGATCGCTGGTGGTGGCCAGCATGATTGTGCCGACCGCGGCAAGGCCGGTGATGAGGAGGCCAAGCCCCATCAGGTTGTAGACTTTGATCATGTAGGCGCGCAGGCCCTGGTCGATGGCAGCATCGACGCCGGCGCCGGGCACGGCGCGCGTCTGATAATTGCGAACGGGATCAGCCATGGAAATCCTCATATTGCTTCTGCCCCGTCCGGTGTCAGGTCCTTTTGAACCCAGGCGCCGCTGGCGGGGCTCCAGCATGCCTGCGCCGAAATATGATGGTTCTTGGCGTAAAGGACAAGACCGTAACCGGACGTAATGCTCCGTGAAGTGCCGGAGATCCGGTTTTATTGGCCTTGCCGGTCGAAACATTAACGAGATTTAATCAAAACCGGCTCTGGCTCAAAGATTCCGCAGCACCGGCGCCGCCTTGTGGCCCAGCACCCGCCACGTGCCGGCCAGGCCGATACCCACCGTGACCACCAGTGAAAAGCCGATGGTCGCCACCGCTACCTCGGGCATGAAGTGCGATGGCAGCGTCATGATGCGCGCGACGACGTACCACGCCGCCACACCGCCCGCCGCCAGCGCGAAGATCGCGGTCGCAAGGCCGATCAGCATGTATTCCAGCGAAAAGGCCGCGATCAGCGTTTTCCTGGTCGCACCCAGGGTCTTCAGCACCACCGCGTCGTGGATGCGGGCCCGGTTGCCGGCGGCGAGCGCCCCGGCCAGCACCAGCACCGAGGCGATCAACGCCACGCCCGCCGCGGCCCTGATCGCGGTGCCGAGCTGCACCACCAGCCGGTTGACGATGTCGAGCGCGTCCTTGACCCTGACCGTCGTCACCGCGGGAAAAGCCCGGGTGACGGCATTGAGAAGATGCGCGTCGTCGGCCGCCGACGCATTCGTCTCGGTCAGCGTCGCCAACCAGCCATGCGGCGCCCCGGCGAATGTGTTGGGCGAGAACACCATGACGAAATTGATGCCCATGGTTTCCCATTCGACCTGGCGGAAATTGGCGATCTTGGCCGTGATATTGCGGCCGAGCACGTTGACGGTGATGGTGTCGCCGAGCTTCAGCCCGATCTCCTTGCCCTCCTCGGCGGAAAACGAGACCAGCGGTTCGCCGGAATAATTCCCCGGCCACCAGCTGCCCTCGGTCAGCGTTGCATTCTCCGGCAATTGTGCGTCATAGGTCAGCCCACGGTCGCCGCGCAGCACCCAGGCGCCTTCGGCCGGAACCTTGACCTTGTCGACATCGACGCCGTTGAGCGCCATCACCCGGCCGCGCAGCATCGGCACCTTGATCAGCGTGCCCTGCGGCGCCTCTTTGCCGACCAGCGCGGAGAAGGCATCGACGTCGCCGCTCTGGATATCGACGAAGAAGAAGTTCGGCGCCCGTTCCGGCAGGCTGCCGGAAATCTGCCGCCTGAGATTGCCATCGATCAGCGCCAGCGTCACCAGGAGCGTCAGCCCGAGACCCAGCGACAGCACCACGGACGGCGTCAAGGCGCCAGGCCGATGGATGTTGCCGATGGCGAGCCTGAGCGCCGTCGAGCGCACACGCGGACTTCTCTTCGCCGCCCACTGCACCAGCGTACCGACGACACGCAGCACCAGGAACGAAAAGACCGTGGCGCCGACGAAGATCGAGGCAATACGGCGGTCGCCGGAAAACAGGATCGCCAGCACCGCGAGCAGCAGCGCGATGGCCATTGCCGCGGCGACATAGAGCGGGCGGGGAAAACCGCGGCCCTCAAAACCCATTTCGCGAAACAGCGCCGTCGCTGGCACGTCGCGAGCACGGCCGAGCGGCAGCAGGGCGAAGGCCAGCGTCACCAGCAGCCCGAACAGCGCTGCCATGCCGAGGGCGCCGGGATAGAACCCACCTTCCGCCGGCACCGGAATAACCGACTGGAGTGCCGCGCTGGCCGCGAACGGCATCAGCGCGCCAAGCACAAGGCCCAGCGTGATACCGAGGGCGGCAATCATCAGGATCTGCACCAGGTAGACGGCAAAGACGAACCCGCCCGAAGCCCCCAGGCTCTTGAAGGTGGCGATGACGCCGCGCTTGCCGTCGAGATAGGCACGCACCGCATTGGCCACGCCGACGCCGCCGACCACCAGCGCCGTCAGCCCGACCAACGTCAGGAATTGCGAGAACCGCTCGATGTTCGAGGACAGCGCCGGCGCTGCGTTGCTGCGCGTGCGGATCGACCAGCCGGCCTGCGGGAACTCTTTCGCGGCCTGCTCCTGGATCGCCTTGATCTGTACTTCAGTGGTGCCGCCGGGCAGGCGGACCTTATAGGCGTTCTCGACCAGGCTGCCCGGCTGGATCAGGCCTGAAGCGGCAAGCCCGTCGGTCGACACCATCAGCCGCGGCGCAAAACCGAAGCCATCCGACACCGCATCTGGCTCGTTGACCAGCTTGGCGCGCAGCTCGAATGTCGCGCTGCCGAGCTTCAACCGGTCACCGATGCCAAGGTTCAGCCGCTCGAACAGAAGGTCCGGGGCGGCGGCGCCGAAGACACCGGATTTTTCGCCGAACAAATCCTCTCGCGACAGCACCGGCTGGGTCTCCAGCGCGCCATAGAGCGGATAGGCGCCGTCGACCGCCTTGGCCTCGACCAGCGCCTGGTCGGAGCCGTCCTCGAGCCTCGCCATCGAGCGCATGTTGGCGCTGTGCGAAACCGTGCCAAGCCGGCCGAGGAAGCTGCGTTCGGCTCTGGTCGGATCGCGCTGGTTGATCTGGAAGCGGAGATCGCCGCCGAGCAGCGTCTGACCCTGGTCGGCAACACCGGCGGAAATCGCCTGCGCCACCGAATTGACGCCGCCGATTGCCGCGACGCCGAGCGCAATGCAGGCAAGGAAGATCAGGAAACCGGACAGCCCGCCGCGCATTTCGCGCAGCGAGAACTTGAAGGCCAGCCTCAGCGTTTGCGACAGCGGCATCAGGCGGTCACCTTGCCGGCCCTGGAGGCCGGCTTGGATGCGTCCTCGATCAGCCCCGACCGCATCGACACCTGGCGCGAGCAGCGCGCCGCGAGCACCGGGTCATGCGTGACCAGCACCAGCGTCATGCCGCGTTCGGCCGCCTTGGCGAACAGCAGGTCGGCGACGTGCCGTCCCGTCGCCTGGTCGAGATTGCCGGTCGGCTCGTCGGCGATCAGGATGCGTGGCGACGGCGCCAGCGCCCGGGCGATCGCCACGCGCTGCTGCTCGCCGCCAGACAATTCGCCGGGATAATGGGTGATGCGATCGCTAAGGCCGACCGCCGCCAGTTCGCGCGCCGCCACGCCGAACGGATCGGCATGGCCGGCAAGCTCAAGCGGGACGGCGACGTTTTCCAGCGCCGTCATATTGGGGATGAGGTGGAACGACTGGAACACGATGCCGATGTTTCGCCCTCGAAACGATGCGATCTGGTCTTCGCTTTTGCCGTTGAGCAGCTCGCCGGCAATTCGTACCGCACCCGAATCGACCCTTTCAAGCCCGGCCAAAACCATCAGCAATGTCGACTTTCCCGAACCCGAAGGTCCAACGATGCCTGTCGCTTCGCCGCTCGCCACATCAAGGCTGACGCCCTTCAGCACATGCACCGAGGATGCGCCTTCGCCGAGCGTCAGCGATACGTCTTTCAGCGAAATGACGGCTTCTTCCAAAATCAAATCGTCCTATATGGGGGAAAGAGGGCTAGAGCATCCGATGCTCGACAAAGACGAAAACCTGCCTTCGCCAACAGATGTTCCTGGTCATATGGGGCCTGCCGCATGGCTTTCAAACACACTTTTGCCGCAGCCTTCGCCCTTTTCCTCGCGATCTGCAGCGCCATTTCGTCGGCGCGCGCCGAGCCCTTCACCATCGTTGGCTTCGGCGACAGCTTGATGGCGGGTTATGGCCTTGGGCCGGGTCAGGGGTTCACCGAAAAGCTGCAGGCCGCGCTTCGCGCCAAGGGCTACGATGTCACGGTCGCCAATGCCGGCGTTTCCGGCGATACGACGAGCGGCGGCCTGTCGCGGCTCGACTGGTCGGTGCCGGACGGCACGCAGCTGGTCATCCTGGAGCTCGGCGCCAACGACATGCTGCGCGGCGTTTCGCCCGCCATAGCGGAAAAGAACCTGGACGCCATGCTGGCAAAGCTGAAGCAGCGCAAGATCGCCGTGTTGCTGGCCGGGATGCGCGCGGCGCCGAATCTCGGCGCCGATTACCAGAGGGCCTTCGACGCGACCTTTCCGAGACTGGCTGAAAAATACGGCGTGCCGCTCTATCCTTTCTTTCTCGAGGGCATCGCCGGCCAATCCGTCCTGCAGCTCGAAGACGGTCTTCATCCAAACGCCCGAGGCGTCGACCGCATCGTCGAGGGTATCCTGCCCAGCGTGGAGAAGACCATTGAAGCGATCCGGGGCAATTCCTGAAGGCGAGGGTTCGCCGCCGCAACACCTTCCGCGGGGGAAGCTTTTCGGCAGGCCTGCGACCAACAAACCCCTTGCCCCGTTTGAATATCGATGATTCGCTAGGGGCAAGAGTTCGATTCGAGGACAGGAGGCTTGCCATGCCGCGTCTTTTTACCGCCCTCGAAATACCGCGTGATGCCGCTCTTTCGCTGTCCCTGCTCAGGGGCGGCCTGCCCGGAGCCCGCTGGATCGACGTCGAAAACTATCATCTGACGCTGCGCTTCATTGGCGATGTCGAGGGCCATGTCGCCGACGAAATCGCCAACGCGCTCGACCGCGTTCACCGCCCGTCCTTCCCGCTGACGCTGTCCGGCGTCGGCGCCTTCGGCCAGAAGAAGCCGCATGCGGTGTGGGCCGGGGTCGCCGCTTCGCCCGATCTTTCCGCTCTGCAAAGCGAAATCGAGCGCATCTGCCAGCGGCTCGGCATCCCGGCCGACCCGCGCAAGTTCATGCCGCATGTGACGCTGGCCCGCCTGCGCAATGCGAGCCCGCTCGACGTCGCCCAGTATCTGTCGGCGCGCGGCAATTTTTCGACGCTGCCGTTCCGGGTCGGCCGCTTCGTGCTGATGTCGTCGCGCGACTCGGTCGGCGGCGGGCCTTACGTCGTCGAGGAGGCTTGGCCGCTTTCAGGTGCCGACAACCGCGTCGCCAGCCGTTTGGCCGGCGCCGCCGACGCTTCGCGGATCATGCGGTAGACGGACATGGCCAGGGAGAAACTAGCAAAAGAGGCGATCAGCGCCGAACTTGCCGGCCTCGACGGCTGGTCGCTGGCCAAGGATGGTGGTTCGATCAGCCGCAGCTTCACTTTCAAGAATTTCTCGGAAGCCTTTGCCTTCATGACCCGCGTTGCCCTGGCTGCGGAGAAGATGGACCACCACCCCGACTGGTCGAACGTCTACAAGACGGTAAACGTGACCCTCAACACCCACGACGTCGGCGGCCTGACCGCGCTGGATTTCGATCTGGCCAGGAAGATGAACCGCTATTTCGGCACCTGACGTTATCTGCACCTTGCAGCGAGGTTCGGCTTTCACCACATTTTGCCTCGCGGTCACGCGTGAAGTCACGCGACGGCGGCAAGGAGAGGTTGATGGCGCAAAAATCCGGTTTTGATTTCTTCGGCCTCGGCAGCAAGCTGGGCAATGAGAGCGAAGTACGCGAAAAGTTCTGGCGTACGGCGAAGAAGGCTGCCCGGCAGATCCCGTTCATGGAGGAGGTGGTCGCCGCCTATTACTGCGCCATGGACAAGAAGACGCCGCTGCGCGCCAAGGGCACATTGCTGGCTGCGCTCGGCTATTTCGTGCTGCCGACGGACGTCATCCCCGATTTCATCTTTGGGCTTGGCTTCACCGACGACATCGCTGTGCTGACCGCGGCGATCACAACCGTCAGCGCCCACATCACGCCGGCGCACCGGCTCGCCGCCAGGCAGGCCATCGCCGACAAGAGCTGAGCCGGTACGGCGCAAAAAATCGCGCGGGAACCGACTTTCCGGCCGTCAAAGCCACCGCCGCACCCGCGTCTTGTAGGCGCGATAGGCGTCTCCGAACTTACGCTCGAGATAACGCTCTTCCGGCGCGATGACGCCCGTATTGATCACCCACAGCAAGGGAATGACGAGCGCGATACCCCAAAGACTTCCGGCCGCGACACCGAGGCCCAGATAGATAAGGGTCGCTCCCAGATAGAACGGATTTCTGGTCCACCGATAGATACCGTCGACGACCAGCGCCGTCGTTGGCAAGGTCGGTGGTATGTTGGTTCCAGCGGCCTGAAAGCGGCCCGCCGCCATAAAGATGAGCACCAAGCCGCACACCGCGAGCACGGCGCCGGCCAGATAGCGGGCGAGGGCCTGCCCGGCCATGACCGGGAGCGGCGCGAGCACCTCGAGCACGGTTGCCGCCGCCAGGAAGCCGAGGAAGATCAAAGGCGGCAGCGCAATGACCCCCGCCACGTCGGGCGCGCCCGGTCCGCCCGCCACCTCTCCGCCATCCGACCGGGGCACCGCGCCGCTGGCCACCGCGCGGACGGCGACACGAATGCCGAACACGATCGCCAGGACGACTGTGCCGCCCGCCAGGATCAGAACTGTCTCGGAAATGGCCATGGCCAAATCTCCCGTAAGCCGCCAAGGAGGGCACCCTGGCCGAGTGCCGTGGAGCCGAACGCAGACATATACCGCCTGGCGGGAAATTCGTCACGTAGCTCTCAGAAAAGCGAGAATCGCTGCAAGACCTAGCTGCTTGAAAAGTCAAACTCTTGCCGTTTTCGTGGCCTCCAAGTCGCGGCAGGGACATTGCGCCAGCCGCTTTTTCAAGCGGCAGCGCGAAGACGGCGGCGGTTTCCTGGCGTGAACATCCTTTTCTCAGGGGAAATTCACCGTTTGGTAACCCAGATTAAATCAAAATGAAGCGACGGGCAGGACGCCGAGCCGGCCTGCCGCCGCACCAGTGGAATACGGGAAAAGCGATGCGCGGATTGATTGCTATAGTTTCCAGCCTGGCCCTGGTGGCCTTGACGGCGCCCGCGCTGGCGCAGTCGGCAACCAAGATCGGCCAGCACAATGCCTGGGGCACCTACAGCTACCAGGCGTCGGGCGGCGGCAAGGTCTGCTATGTCCTGACCGTGCCAACCGACAAGCAGCCGCCGACGCTCGATCATGGCGACATGTTCTTCTTCGTCAGCCAGCGGCCGGGGCAGCAAGTGTCCTACGAGCCGCAATTCATCGCCGGCTATACCTTCCAGGAAGGTTCCAAGGCCACCGTCACCATCGACAAGAAGTCTTTTTCGATGTTCACGCGCGGCAAGTCGGCCTGGGTCGAGAACGCCGCCGAGGAGCCGGTGCTGATCGCCGCGATGAAGACCGGCACCGACATGAAGGTGTCAGCCAAGTCCGGCCGCGGCAATACCACCACCTACGTCTTCTCGCTGAAGGGCATCTCGGCGGCGCTGGCCTCGATCGCCAAGTGCAAGTAAAGTCCTCGTCCGGGACGTTCACCACCTAACACAGCGACGTAAAGAACCAGCGTTCGTGCGGTCTTGCCTTCTCTCCTTGTGGGAGAAGGTGGATTGGCGCGCAGCGCCAAGAGGGTTGAGGGGTGCTGGACGGAGTGCAGGGGATGCCAAGCTGGAACACCCCTCATCCGACCGAGCTTCGCTCGGCCACCTTCTCCCACAAGGAGGCCTTTGCACAGAATCGGATTGGTGATTCTGTGGCATGGTCGCTACGGGAGATTCGCGGATGGTTGATCGTGTGCTTGGTCAATTGAGCTTGGCGGACGGCCTTGCGGTGTCGGATGAGACGATCTTCGATCTTGTTGCGAAGGAGATCGACTGGGGTCCGATCGACGGGCTTTTGGGCGCACGCAGCGGAGCCGGGCCGGGCACGGCCAGCTATCCGGCGCCAGTGCTGATGCGCTGCCTTTTGTTGGGCGCATGGCATGGGCTGAGCGATCCAGCGCTTGAGGCACAGATCCGCGACCGGCTGTCGTTCCGCCGCTTTGCCGGCTTCAGCCTTTCGGACCGCACGCCCGACCATTCGACGCTGTGGCGCTTCCGCGAGGAGCTGACGCGCGAGCGGCTGATCGACAAGGTGTTCGAGGAGATCAACCGCCAGCTTGAGGACAAGGGCCTGATCGTCAAGCGCGGCACGCTGGTCGATGCCTCGTTCCTGCAAGCTCGCGGCCGCCCGCCGAAACAGCCCAAGAAGGGCCACCAGGGCCCGGTCAAGCCATCGGCGGACAAGGATGCGCGCTGGGGCAAGAAGGGCAAGAAGAGCACCTGCGGCTACAAGATGCATATCGGCGTCGACCAGGATCATACGCTGATCCGGCGCGTCGAGGTGAGCGACGCTTCGGTCACCGACACCGAGCCGGCCGACGCACTGATCAGCGGCGATGAAAGGGCGGTCTATGGCGATCAGGCTTATTATACCCACGCCAGACATGCCCGGCTGGTCGAGGCAGGCATCAAGGACCGCCTGATGCGGCGGCCCAACAAACATCATCCCGAGTTGCCGCCGCGCCAGAAGCGGCGCAACCAGCTGATCGCCAAGGTGCGGGCGGCGGTTGAGCGACCCTTCGCCGTGTTCAAGGAGAGCTATGCCATGCGGCGCCTGCGCTTCTTCAACCTCGCCGCCAACCGAACGCAGTGCATGCTGGCGGCCTGCGCCTACAACCTGCGCCGCATGGTCAGCACCCTCCATCCGCCTGGCGAGAAGCCGGCATAAGCAGGAGTCCGTCCGTAATCGGGCGGATGAGCCGATTATCCTGAAAAATGCCGCGCTGAACGGCCAAGCAGCGCTCTCCGACGCTCAAAAAAGCATATATGCCTCAAATCGCATATCTATGCGCCTTCTCTGCAAAGGCCTCACAAGGGGAGAAGGAAGAACCCCCTGCATGACTCCGCCATCAACCTGTGCTATGCGCCGCGCTTCATTTCGGGCACGATGCTGTAATCGGCCGCAAATCGCTTATATTGGCGCAACAATGACCCTTTCATTCGATCTTACCGCCGAAGGCGCGCGTGACGCGTTGCGCACCCGCACGACGCCTGAAAAGCCGTCGCTGATCGGCTTGACGCGCGCCGAACTCGGGGCCGCCCTCGTCGCCGCCGGCATCGTGCCGGAGCGCCAGGCGAAGATGCGCGCCCAGCAGCTCTGGCACTGGATCTATGTGCGCGGCGTTTCCGATTTTGCCGGCATGTTCAACATCTCCAAGGATTTGCGCGCCGCACTGGACAGGCATTTCACCGTTGCCAGGCCCGAGATCGTCGAGGAGCAGATTTCCTCCGACGGCACGCGCAAATGGCTGTTCCGCTTTCCGCCGCGCGGCGCCGGCCGGCCGGTCGAGATCGAGACCGTCTACATTCCCGAAGAAGGCCGCGGCACGCTCTGCATCTCCTCGCAGGTCGGCTGCACCCTGACCTGCTCCTTCTGCCACACCGGCACGCAAAAGCTGGTGCGCAACCTGACGGCGGAAGAAATCCTCGCCCAGCTTTTGACAGCTCGCGACCGGCTCGGCGATTTCCCCGACCGCGACACGCCCGACGGCGCCATCGTGCCGGCCGAGGGCCGGAAAGTGTCCAACGTCGTCATGATGGGCATGGGTGAGCCGCTCTACAATTTCGAGGCGGTGAAGAAGGCGCTGCTGATTGCATCCGACGGCGACGGGCTTTCCCTGTCGAAGAGGCGCATCACGCTGTCGACCTCGGGCGTCGTGCCCGAAATCTTCCGCACCGGCGAAGAGATCGGCGTCATGCTGGCAATCTCGCTGCACGCTACCAATGACGATCTGCGTGACCTTTTGGTACCGATCAACAAGAAGTATCCGCTCAACGAGCTGATCGCTGCCTGCCGTGCCTATCCCGGCCTGTCCAACGCCAAGCGCATCACCTTCGAATATGTGATGCTAAAGGACGTCAATGATTCCATCGAGGACGCCAAGGCGCTGATCAAGCTGCTCAAGGGCATCCCGGCCAAGATCAATCTGATCCCGTTCAATCCGTGGCCGGGCACCAACTACCAGTGCTCGGACTGGGAGACGATCGAGAAATTCGCCGACTACATCAACAATGCCGGCTATGCCTCGCCGATCCGCACGCCGCGCGGCCGCGACATCCTCGCCGCCTGCGGCCAGCTCAAATCGGACTCCGAGCGCATGCGCAAAGTCGACCGGCTGGCGCTGGAAGCGATGATGATCGCAGGGCACGGCGAGGCGTGAATCGCGTCGTCGCCTATCTGATCCGCTTCGCCGTCATCCTGATCGGTTATGGCGTCGCCTCGCTGGCGGCCAGCGCATTTCTCAATATCATGTTTCTGGCGTCCCTGGGCTACACGCCGGAGGAGGCACCGCCGGCGGCGACGGCTTCCCTCTATTTTTCCGTCCCCTTCGTCGCGCTGTTCGTCGCCTATTTCGCTTTCATGCCGGCGGCGATCGCCATCCTGGTTTCCGAAATCCTCGGCCGGCGCGACTGGCTGTTCTATGCACTGGCGGGCGCGGCGGTGGCGGCGGTCTTCCTCGGCTTCGTCCACCAGACGAACGACGCCAATTTCGAGGTTACCAACACAAGCGTCATGCTGGCGGTGATCGGCTGCGGCATGGTCGGCGGTATTTTCTACTGGCTGAGCGCCGGCCGCTCGGCTGGGAGCTGGCGTCAAATCGGACGCCCTATTTCGCCTGGGCCGTCAGGATCTTGAGCGCGAAGGCCGAAAAAACTCCGGCAAACAGATAGTCGACGACGCGCGTCACGCGCGGGCTGGCTTTCATCGCCGCCGAGAATTTTTCCGCCGCCAGCACCATCGGCGCTGTCACCGGGACCGACAGCACGACGAACATCGCGCCGAGGAAGAACAGCTTTCCCGGCGCATTGGGATCATGCGCGGAGACGAATTGCGGCAGGAAGGTCATGAAGAACAGGATGATCTTCGGATTGAGCAGATTGACGCCGAGCCCCGCCGCCCAGCTGCGAACCAGCGATATCTGCGGCCCGCTCTTCTTCTCCGGTGAAAACGCCGACCCTTTTGTGATCGCCTGCCAGGCCAGGAAGACCAGATAGCCGGCGCCGAAAATCTTCAGCACGAAGAACGCCATCGGCGAGGCGACGATCAGCGCCGAGACGCCGACCACCACCAACGTGGTGTGGATCAGCGTGCCGCACAGCGCGCCGGCCATCGAGGCGAAGCCGGTGGCGCGGCCCTGGCTCAGCGTGCGCGACACGAACAGCGTCATGTCCGGCCCAGGCGTAATCGCCAGGATCACCGTCGCGATGGCGAATTGGATAAGCGTAGCGTTGTCGGGAATGAAGGACATTGGCGGCCTCGGACAAGAAGGCGCAGCCTATAGCGCAGGCGCCTCGCCGACGCCAGCATCTCGCCGCCACGGCGTCTGGTCCAGCGCTTGCGGCTCCCAGGCGCCTGTTCCTCCCTTGCGCAGCCCCGAAACGCCGTGATACCTCGCCCGCAAGAATCCTGTCGCGGAACCGCCCACCATGTCGAAAGCAAAAGCCGTCAAGAAAGTCGTGCTCGCCTATTCTGGCGGCCTTGACACCTCGATCATCCTGAAATGGCTGCAGACCGAGCTCGGCGCCGAGGTCGTGACCTTCACCGCCGATCTAGGCCAGGGTGGCGAACTGGAGCCGGCTAGGCGCAAGGCCGAGATGATGGGCATCAAGGATATTCGCATCGTCGATGTCCGCGAGGAGTTCGTATCCGATTTCGTCTTTCCGATGTTCCGCGCCAACGCTGTCTATGAAGGCACCTATCTGCTCGGCACCTCGATCGCCCGGCCACTGATCTCGAAACATCTTGTCGAGATCGCCAGGGAGACCGGCGCCGATGCGATCGCCCATGGCGCCACCGGCAAGGGCAACGATCAGGTGCGTTTCGAACTCTCGGCCTATGCGCTCAACCCCGACATCAAGGTCATCGCGCCCTGGCGCGACTGGTCGTTCAAGTCGCGCACCGATCTGATCAATTTCGCCGAGCAGCACCAGATTCCGGTGCCGAAGGACAAGAAGGGCGATGCGCCGTTCTCGGTCGACGCCAACCTGCTGCATTCCTCCTCCGAGGGCAAGGTGCTGGAAGACCCGTGGAGCGAGCCGCCGGAATTCGTCCACCAGCGCACCATCTCGCCGATGGATGCGCCGGATGAGGTCACAGAGATCGAAATCGAATTCCTCAAGGGCGATCCCGTCGCGCTCAACGGCAAGAAACTGTCGCCGGCAACGATGCTGGCGGCGCTGAACGATCTCGGCCGCGACAATGGCATCGGCCGGCTCGATCTGGTCGAGAACCGTTTCGTCGGCATGAAATCGCGCGGCGTCTACGAGACCCCCGGCGGCACCATCCTGATATCGGCCCACCGGGCGATCGAATCGATCACGCTGGACCGCGGTGCCGCCCATCTCAAGGACGAGTTCATGCCGCGTTATGCCGAGCTGATCTATAACGGCTTCTGGTTCGCGCCCGAGCGGCTGATGCTGCAGGCGATGATCGACAACAGCCAGGAAGACGTCGAAGGCATCGTGCGGCTGAAGCTCTACAAGGGCAACGTCATTGTCACCGGCCGCAAGTCGAGGAAGACGCTCTATTCCGACGCGCTGGTCACCTTCGAGGACGACCGCGGCGCCTACGACCAGAAAGATGCCGAAGGTTTCATCCGCCTCAATGCGCTGAGGCTGCGCACGCTGGCGGCGCGTGGTCGTAAAGGCTAAGTATATATTCATGAAAATCCTGCTTAGCCTGGATCCATACTCTTAGTGAGCTAATGTAGTTGTTTCTAATGACAGCTGCAGAGCTTTTCTTGATTGACCTCATGGCCGGATTGTCCAATTGTTTTTTTGGGCAATGGGGCTGTAATAATGCGACTTGGTCTTTTGATTTTGACGGCGATGATCGGCATTCTGGCGGGCTGCCAGACCGGACAGGACATCACGAAGAAGGATCCCCAGGCGGGATGCATCGCCGCTGTCGCTACATGGACCATTACGTTCAAACATGAGATCGCAGCCTTCATGGGCGTTTCTCAGGAACGCATGCCGAGCCTCTTCTGCCGGCGCTTGGGCGATGCGGTGCGCAGCGGCCGAATTGGCTTCTCCGACATAAACAGCCTTCAGCTCGACCAATCCACCGACATCTGGAAGGTCATCAAAGGCAAGTGACAGGTCGGCGATGGTTAGTTTGCGACGCGCCACGCGACTTCCGCTGATGTTGCTGGCGGGCCTGGCAGCAGCCGGAGCGGAGGAATTCGATCCCACCTCGCTCGACCTCGCCGCGCTGATTGAATGCAGGGCCGACGTGCCGGCCTATAACGGATTCGCCTTGTGGCTGAGCGGTGAGCCCGGCGCGGCGGAAAAACTTGGCTGGAAGGAAGTCACCGCCGGCAATCCTTTCCTCAGGCAATACGAGCTGCCGGCCACGGTCGGCGTCTTCGGGCGCGAAACGGCGGCCGTCGTCCTTACCGCGACCGGGCCGATGGCGGTGTTTGACGATGTTTCCGCGCCCGATCTCGCTCGAGCGCTCGGCGTCACAGCGCAAATCTCGACACCGGACAAATTCCTTGGCGAGAAGGTGCTCGTCGAAAGCAGCGAGGAAGCCGACGGCATGACATTTTCCACGCACATTGCGCTCAATGTCTCAACCGTTAATTCACATCCCGGCAAGGTTCTCGCCGGCTGCTCCTACGCGCTCGACGTGAAATAGAAAGCCCGGCGCATGGCCGGGCTTTCTGTCGAATCATTCTATCGAATAGAGATTTCTGTCAGTCGGCATCGATGGCTGTGGCCATGCGGGCGATGGCCTGTTGATAGACGCTAGCGGAATTCCAGCCAGCGATTGCGCCCATATTCGCCTGCGCGCTCGCTCCGGCCCGCCAACCATGGCCCTTGAGGAAGTTGGCCGTGGAAGCCAACGCAGTGCTCTTGTCGCGCAGATTTTTGTTGCCGACGCCATACGTCAAAACATTTCCGGGCAGGAACTGCGTGTGGCCGATCTCGCCATGTGCGGCACCGACCGACGAGGCGCTCAACGCTCCGCGATCGACCAGCTTCAGGGCTGCAATGGCATGGGGATAGAAGAACTCCGGACGGCGGCAATCATAGGCGAGCGTTAAAATGGCAGAGACCGTATTCTGGTTGCCCATGGCGGAACCGAAGCCCGTCTCCATACCCCAGATGGCGATCAACACACCCGGCGACACGCCGTAATTCCGTTCGATCTTGTCGAACAGCGCCGCATTGGCCTTCTTCAGCGCACGGCCCCTGGCAATGATCGCGGACGCGCCACGGCGCTTCATGAAAGCTTCGACCGAGCCGCTGAAAGCCTTATGGATGGCGCGGTCGACGGAGATCGTCTTTGTCGCGTAGGTTGCGCGAGCCAGAGCGGCCAGACCCTTCGAGCCGACACCGTCGGCCTTGGCCTCCGCGGCAAACTCCGGTTTCCACGCCTCGAAGCCGGCGCCGTTTTTGCCACAACTGGCCGCCGCCTGCGCGCCCGTCGCCAGCGCAAGCACCGCCACCACCGTGGCCACTACAAACATCTTCCCCTTGGCAAGAAATGCCATGCTGCTCTCCTGGTTGCCTGAATCACGTTCCCAATTGCGAATTTGCCAGCGAAACACCTGCTTGTCACTGTCCCGGCGCTGCGCCGATGCACTCAATACAGCAGGAACTTCAAATCCACCACACTGGCGGATGCCCGGGAATTTGCCTACGATCAAGTAATTATTGTGGCGGGGACAGAATAAGCATGAAAGACGTTGATGTCGTGATCGTCGGCGCCGGTTCGGCCGGACTTTCGGCTGCCAAGACCCTGCGCGCCGCCGGTTTTTCCTTCAAATTGTTAGAAGCGATGAACCGCGTCGGCGGCCGCGCCTGGACCAGCGACCAGCATTTCGGCGTGCCGTTCGACATCGGCTGCGCCTGGCTGCATGCGGCAGACCGCAATCCCTACTTTCCCGAGGCGAAAGCCGCCGCCTGGACGCTTCATCACCACGACATGAATGTCGATCATCTCTACTACCGCGAGCGAAAGGCAAGCGAAGCCGAAGAGGCCGCGATGAAGGTGGCCGACGCAAGACTGCTCGAACTGGTGGCGGCACGTCAGGTGAGGGAAGGCGACGATGACCGCCTTTCGGCATTGCTCGCCAAAGGCCACGCGCCGCGCGCCGCCGCAACCTTCGCGGGGCCGATGGATTTCGGCGCCGACGAGGACGAGATATCGATCCGCGACTTTCAGGCCGCCGCCGATCTCGATCCGAACTATTTCACCAGGGAAGGCTTCGGCACGCTGGTTGCGCGCTTCGGCGCCGACGTGCCGGTGGAGCTGTCGACGCCGGTGCGCAAGATCCTCTGGGATGGGCCGGGCGTAGCCTGCGTCACGGATCGCGGTACCATCCGCGCCAAGGCTGTCATCGTCACCGCCTCGCCGGCAGTGCTCGCCTTCGAGGAGATTGCGTTCTCGCCCGCACTCCCCGATGGGCATTTCGCTGCCTTCTTCGATCTGCCGATGGGCATGCTGACCAAGCTGCCGGTCGAAATATCCGGCACGAGGCTTGGCTTGGAGCCGTTCGACGATTTGCTGATCGAGCGGCTGGCCCGGCACGACATCTACTTCCTCTGCTTTCCCTTCGACTTCGATTTGATGGTCGGTTTCGTCGGCGGCGATTTCGCTTGGGAGATGTCGGCGGCGGGCGAGGCGGCCGGCATCGACTTCGTCGTCGACCGGCTCTGCGGCATCTTTGGCGGCGACGTACGAAAGCATGCCGGACGCGCAATGATGACCAATTGGGGCGCTGAGCGGTTTGTGCGCGGCGCCTATGCGGCGGCGCGGCCCGGCCGCTCGCAAGCGCGCGCCACGCTGATGCAGCCGGTGGCGGAAAAGATCTTCTTCGCCGGCGAGCATTTGGCCGGTCCGCTGATGCAGACCTGCGGCGGCGCCAGATTGTCGGGCGAGGCAGTGGCCAGGGAGGTCGTGGCCCAGCTTGCGGCAAAATAGCATCGGCCGGCAGGAACGTGGGCCGGTGACAGGCGTTTGGCCTTGTCCTGTTCGCCTCGTCCTCCGCATTTCGAATGATTTGAGACGCCAATGAAGCTTTTCGACTGCCCGCATTGCGGCCACCGTCTCTATTTCGAGAACGCGCAATGCCTGAACTGCGCCAGCCTCGTGCTCTATGATCCCGAGCATGCGCGTTTTGTGCTGTCCGGCATCGACGACATCTTCCAATGCACCAACGCCGACGAATGCGCCTGCAACTGGATGGCGGAGCCTGGCCACGCCTTCTGCCGCGCCTGCACGCTGAACCAGCTGATCCCGGATCTGTCGGTCGACGGCAATCGCCGCCGCTGGATCCGTGTCGAGGCGGCAAAGAAGCGTGCCGTCTATTCGCTGCTCGCCTTCGGCCTGCCGGTCGCATCCAAGCAGAATCCCGGCGACGAGATCGGCCTCGCTTTCGATTTTCTTGCCGATCCTATCGGTGGCGGTCCCGGTGGCGAGCGTATCCTGACCGGCCATGACAACGGCCTGATCACGCTCAACGTCGCCGAGGCGGACTCGGCTGAGCGCGAGCGGCGGCGCGTCGAGATGGGCGAGAACTACCGCACGCTGCTCGGCCATTTCCGCCATGAGCTCGGCCATTACTATTGGGACCGCCTGATCCGTGACGATCCGCAAAAGCTTGCCGGTTTTCGCGCTTTGTTCGGCGACGAACGCGCCGGCTACGAACAAGCGCTGAAGACCTATTACGCCGATGGCGCGCCGCCCAACTGGCAGCAGCGCCATATCTCGGCCTATGCGACGTCGCACCCGTGGGAGGACTGGGCCGAGACATGGGCGCATCACATGCACATCACCGACACGCTGGAGATGGTGCATGCGCTGAATTTCCCGCTCGGCCGGCTGGAGACCGTCGAAGCCAACGAGCTGCCGCGCGCCGATACCGGCGGCGAGCTGCAGCCGGCACCATCGGAACCCGCCACCAGGCCGGAGCCTTTCGAAAAGATCCTCGACCGCTGGCTGGTGCTGTCGGAAGCTTCCAACTCGATCAACCGCTGCATGGGCCTGCCCGATCTGTATCCCTTCGTAATCTCCGACGTGGCGGCGCAAAAGCTTGCTTTTGTTCACGAGCTTTTGACTGACCTGCCGAAAACTATTGGAACAAATCGTGAGCCGGCGGAGGCTTTTTAGCCGGAACGCATGCCGCTTTGCTTCGTTTTCGGTCCCGAGGGACTGTGAAACGGAGAGAAAACCATGAAACGCATATTGTTTCCGGCGGTGGCCGGAGCGCTCATAGCGATGTCGGGCTCTGCTTTGGCCGAAACCGCCGTCTCGGCCATCACCGATCTCAATGTACGCGCCGGCCCCGGCCCGCAATATCCGGTCATCGGGGTACTCGCGGCCGGCCAGTCGGCGACGCTCGACGGCTGCATCGCCAACAGCAAATGGTGCACCATCGCCGAGGCCAACGGCCAGGGCTGGGTCTATTCCGACTATGTGACGGCCGATTTCGGCGGCAGCCGTGTGGTCCTGACACAGCGTCCGGCCGGCGCCGACATTGCCGTCGTGACACCGCCTGCCGATAGCGCCGAATATTCCGACAGCTATACCGGAGCGATCGTTGCCGGCGAGGCGATCGAGCCCATCCGGCGGCCGCCGGCGGAAATCCGCACCTATGTCGAAACGAACCGGCTCGATCCGGTCTATCTCGAAGGCGAGGTGGTTACCGGCGCGATGTTGCCCGACACCGTCGAGCTGCGCGAGATACCCGATTATGATTATCGCTACGTCTATGTGAACGGCCAGCCGGCGCTGGTCGATCCGAGCAGCCGGCGTATCGTGTACGTCGTGCGCTGACGCGCAAAACAGGGCGGTCGCCCTGTAATGGCGGCCGCTCACACCCCGACATTGCCACAAGCCGGCATTGCCGCTGCAATACCGGTTTCCACTTTTGCGTCCGATGCTCTAGATCATGCGAGCCGAAGCACCAGCCAGCGAGCCCGCGTGACGATCGACCCGACCGCCTTCCAACAGTACCGGCACACCGCCAACGAGAAGACCACTTTGCCGCGCCTTCTGCTTGGAACGGTCGTCGTCATCCTGTTCTGGCTCGGAATCACTGCCGCCGTGCTGTTCGGCGGCACCTATGCCTTTGCCGTTTGGCAGGCGTCGTCTGGCACCGCCCCGCCAGGTGGAGGAGCGGTGCAGGATTTCATGGCCTCTCCAGCGGGCATCCTCGCGGCGCTGGCTTCGTTTGCCGGAATCTGGCTCGGCCTTTGGGCTGCCATGCGCTGGATCCATCGCGAGAAGCTGACGGCCCTGATCGGCGTCAGCCGGCGCATTTCATGGTCGGGGTTCCTGAAAGGGCTGGCCGCCGTGCTGATCACCTCGCTGCTTTCCGAGATCCTGCTTTACGGCCTGCAGCCCGATATTGCGCGCGGTACGATCGGCCTGTCCTCGTGGCTTTTGTTCCTGATCCCGATCGCTGCGCTGACCTTTCTGCAGACCTCGTCGGAGGAGATGCTGTTTCGCGGTTATCTGCTCAGGGGCCTGGCGAGCCGGTTCCAGAACCCTTTCATCTGGGCGCTGCTGCCGGGATTGCTGTTCACCTCGCTACATTGGAGCCCAGGCTCGAGCGCCGCGATCAATGCCTGCGTGCTGGCCTCGATCGCCGCCTTTGCGCTGCTGCTGACGCTTCTGGTCTATGCAACCGGCAATCTCGGTGCCGGCTTCGGCGCCCATCTCGGCAACAATCTGACCGGCTTCCTGCTGATTTCGCACCAGCAAAGCTATAATTCCTTCGCCCTGTTCAACGCCAAGCCGCTCGAAGCCGCCGGCTGGACGACTTCAGACGCCGTCCTCATCGCCGCGATCGGCATCGTCAGCAGCCTGTTGACCGTTCTGCTGCTTTTGCATCCGCGCTCCCCGCTGAAGGTCGAGCCGGATATGGCGCGCGCCAGCAGCGTGCGCTGATGCGCCTTGCCTGGTGGTCCTGAGCATATTTGGCGCAAAGCCTGACCAAAGCTTGACTCCGCGGCCGATTTCCTGTCTACACGCCGCGAAATTCCGCGACGAGTATTCCTCCGAGCAAACCGACCGGGACGCCGAAACCTCTTTGAGGTGAAGTGCTGTAAATCGATCCCGGAGGCCAACACCCGGCAGCGCTGTGCGCCCCCGGGTGCTTTTTGGCTTTGGGCTTTTGCCCGGACCGGCTTTTGCTTGGACAGCTGGCGCGAACGCATTACCTCTCGGGCATCATCCGGGTGCCAGGGAAAAGGAAAAAGAATGTTTGAATCGCTACAGGAACGTCTTGGTTCGATCCTGAACGGCCTCACCGGCCGCGGCGCCTTGTCGGAGGCGGATGTCTCGGCGGCGCTGCGCGAGGTGCGCCGCGCGCTGCTCGAGGCCGACGTGGCGCTGGAAGTGGTGCGTTCCTTCACCGACAAGGTGCGCGAGAAGGCCGTCGGCGCCGCCGTGGTCAAGTCGATCAAGCCCGGCCAGATGGTCGTCAAGATCGTCCATGACGAGCTGGTCGAGATGCTCGGCGCCGAGGGCGTCGCCATCGACCTCAATGCGCCGGCTCCGGTCGTCATCATGATGGTCGGCCTGCAAGGTTCCGGCAAGACGACGACCTCGGCCAAGATCGCCAAGCGGTTGGCCGAGCGCCAGAACAAGAAGGTCTTGATGGCCTCGCTCGACACGCGGCGTCCCGCCGCGCAAGAGCAGCTCCGTCAGCTCGGCGAGCAGGTCAAGGTCGCGACGCTGCCGATCGTCGCCGGCCAGACGCCAGTCGACATCGCCCGCCGCGCCGTGCAGGCGGCAAAGCTCGGCGGCCACGACATCGTCATCCTCGACACCGCCGGCCGTACGCACATCGACGAGCCGTTGATGGTCGAGATGGCCGACATCAAGAAGGTGTCGTCGCCGCACGAGATCCTGCTGGTTGCCGATTCGCTGACCGGCCAGGACGCCGTCAATCTGGCGAAAAGCTTCGATGAGCGTGTTGGCATCACCGGCCTCGTGCTGACCCGCATGGACGGCGACGGTCGCGGTGGCGCAGCACTCTCGATGCGCGCCGTCACCGGCAAGCCGATCAAGCTGATCGGCATCGGCGAAAAAATGGACGCGCTGGAGGAATTCCACCCCAAGCGCATCGCCGACCGCATCCTCGGCATGGGCGACATCGTCAGCCTCGTCGAAAAGGCAGCCGAGAACATCGACGCCGAGCAGGCGGCGGCGATGGCCAAGAAGATGCAGTCGGGCAAGTTCGACCTGAACGACCTCGCCGGCCAGCTTCAGCAAATGTCGAAAATGGGTGGCATGGGCGGCATCATGGGCATGATGCCGGGCATGGGCAAGATGAAGGACCAGATGGCCGCCGCCGGTCTCGACGACAAGATGTTCGGCCGCCAGCTCGCCATCATCTCGTCGATGACCAAGGCCGAGCGCGCCAATCCCGATATTCTGAAGCACTCGCGCAAGAAGCGCATCGCCGCCGGCTCGGGCACCGACGCGGCCGAAATCAACAAGCTGTTGAAGATGCATCGCGGCATGGCCGACATGATGAAGGCGATGGGCGGCAAGGGCAAAGGTGGCGGCCTGATGCGCGGCATGATGGGCGGCCTCGCTTCCAAGATGGGGCTCGGCGGCATGATGCCCGGCATGGGCGGCCAAGGCGGCATGATGGGCGGCGGCATGCCCGATCTGTCCAAGATGGACCCCAAGCAGCTCGAGGCCTTGCAGAAGCAGGCACAGGCGGCCGGGCTCGGCGGCATGAAGGGCCTGCCCGGCGGCTTTCCCGCTGGCGGTGGCCTGCCTGGCTTGCCCGGCGGCATGAAGCTCCCTGGTTTGCCGGGATCCGGCGGCGGGCTGCCTGGCCTCGGCAAGAAGAAATGAGGGCGCCATGAACGAAGAAAAGGACATGGCTGACGCGCGCGCGGCGCTGGTCAATTATCGCGCCTCGATCGACAACATCGACGCGGCGCTGATCCACATGCTGGCCGAGCGCTTCCGCTGCACCAAGGCGGTCGGCGTGCTGAAGGCGGAGCATGGCCTGCCGCCTGCCGATCCGGCACGCGAGCAGCAGCAGATCGCCCGTCTTCGCCAACTGGCGAAGGACGCCCATCTCGACCCGGATTTCGCGGAAAAATTCCTGAACTTCGTCGTCCGCGAAGTGATCCGCCATCACGAGCAGATCGCCGCATCCAACGGCATAACGAAAACCGGCTGAGGACCAGCCACCAACCGATCAACCAAATCAGAGCTTTTTAGGAGAAAAGAAATGCCACTGAAAATCCGACTGGCCCGTGCGGGCTCGAAGAAGCGTCCCTATTACCACGTCGTCGTCGCCGATGCCCGTTCGCCGCGCGACGGCCGTTTCATCGAGTCGCTTGGCTCGTGGAACCCGCTGCTGCCCAAGGACGGCGAACGCGTCAAGGTTGACGCCGAGCGCGTCAAGCATTGGCTGTCGCACGGCGCCCAGCCGACCGACCGCGTGCTGCGCTTCCTCGACGAGGCCGGCCTCGCCAAGCGCGAAGCCCGCGCCAACCCGAAGAAGGCCGAGCCCGGCAAGAAGGCGCAAGAGCGCGCAGCCCTGCTGAAGAAGGCGCAGGAGGAAGCTGCAGCCGCTGTTGCCGCCGCTTCCGCCGCGCCGGCCG
Organism: Mesorhizobium sp. M1399; assembly: GCF_040317735.1. NCBI lineage: Bacteria > Pseudomonadati > Pseudomonadota > Alphaproteobacteria > Hyphomicrobiales > Phyllobacteriaceae > Mesorhizobium > Mesorhizobium sp. M1399. The sequence continues at coordinate 41,035 of NZ_JAMYKZ010000002.1, read as the reverse complement.
AGGCGGAAGCCGCCAGCGCCGAATAAGTCATCGATTGCCCTTCACAAAACGGCTGACCAGTCACAAAACGGCGGGCCTTTGCCCGCCGTTTTGCTGTCCATCCGTATGATGCGGCCCGATCAATAGCCTTCCGGGCAACTCGCAACGTAGACACGGCCATTGCGATCGCGATAACGGCACTGGCCGCTTTCGCTGGCACGGCCGATCAGCGCACCGGCCAAGGCGCCGGCCGCACCGCCGATCACCGCGCCCTTGGTCGGGTTGCCGGCCACTGCGGCGCCGACCGCCGCACCGCCCAGGCCACCAACGGCCGCGCCTTGCTCAGTACGGGAGCAGGCACCGAGCGGCACCAGCAGGGCCATCAAGATCATCACCTTTTTCATTGTCGTTCCTCTCCAACAGGGTGCCGTCCTCGCCGCTGCGCCCCCTAACTCGCAACCAGCCAATTTGATCCAAAGAAGAAGATCGGCAGCAGACCGGGCGGCGCTCGATTTGATCCAAAGAGAAGAAAGGCGGCGGCAGACAGCGCCCTCTCTGGCGGCGTGGCCGCCATCGAACGGCTTTGGAAGTCGCTGCTATTGGCTGAACGGGATCAGCGCGCGCACCCTTGGATCGCGCAGATACAGGCCGCCCCAGAGGATGGCGCCGAGGTAGACGCCGAACAGCATATGCGAGAACAAAGGGCTGCCGATACGCACATGCGTGGCGATGGCGCCGCCGAGATAGGCGGTGAGCAGGATGGCGCCGAGCACCGAGGTGCGCGGCAGTACATAAAGTGCTGTCGAGACCAATCCAATGATGCCGAGCATGCGCGAGACATTGGCATCGGCTGGCCAGCCGAGCTGCACCATGGTCTGGGTGACGATTTCGAGCGGCGGTAGCTTGATGACGCCGTCGAAGATCATGAACAGCACGATGACGGCGCTGAGCACGCGACCGGCCCAGAGGGCGCGCGGTGAGACGGATGCTGCCTGAGACTTGGTCATTGATGTTCCCTCCGGTCGTTGCGAGCACTGGCTTTTCTGCCAGCTCGAACCAAGGACGCGTCCCATGACGGCCATCCGACATGCCTCCAGTGCTTTTTCACTCCGGGGACGGCGACCTTGGATGTGCAAGTTCAGCCAGCAACCAACCTGGCCAAGTCCACCTTGCGAGGTGAGGTGGAGGGCGTTATTGGAAATCCGTAAGGGTATCTCCCGAGCGCTCGACGGCAGCAGCCGCCTAATCGCACAACGAAAGTAAGCGATGGCCGGAGAGACCGACCTGAAAAAGTTGCTGGCGGCAATGACGCCGGAGTTGCTTGCCGGCGTTCATGTCTTCACCACGTTGCCACCTGATGCGGCCGTTCCCGACCAGCTCGATCCGGTAATGCTGTTTCGCGAGCACGAGGGCATGACGCTGATCGTGCTTGAAGACCAGGCCAAGACCGCTGGCCTGAAAACCGTGTTCCGCTGCCGGATGCTGACGCTGAACGTCCATTCGTCGCTGGAAGCGGTCGGCTTCCTCGCCGCCATCACCGCGCGGCTGGCCACCGCCGGCATCGGCGTCAATCCGGTCTCGGCCTTCTACCACGATCACCTGTTCGTGCCCGCCGACCGGGCGGAGGAGGCGCTGGATGTTTTGCAGAAACTCGCTGCGGACGCCGCACGATAAGGATCAATGCCTTCGGACGTACAAAATGTCGGGCAATCGCTCTTCATTGTTCGTGCCGTTGCCCAAAGCTTCCGCGCGAAAACCATGGCGCTCGTAGAAGCGCCGAGCGCCTGAGTTCGACTGAAAGCAATGCAATTTCACAACCGGCAAATTCGCGGTTGCTTGTGTCAGCAGCCGGGCGCCGATGCCTTGGCCAGTCCAGGCAGGATCCAGATAGAGCTGCTCGACCCATTCTCCTGCAACGGCGACAAAGCCAACAATGGCCGCGTCGATTTCGGCGACCGTCACGTGCTGCTGCGCCAGCACGGTGCCGCTGATGAAGGCCATCTCCTCATCCGGTGTATGCAGGACCGGCATCCAGTCGATCGACGAAAGCGCTGCGCGCATGATCCTGGCAATTGCGCCTGCGTCCGACCCGTTAGCCGGACGCAGCGCGATTTTAGTCGCAATGCTCATCTCACAAGCCTGCGACCGCGGGCCGCCGGCCGTCCGGCGCCCCCGCGGAGGGCCAGCCGCGAAGCGGCGATGCGGCCCGTGAGCGAGAAGTTATGCCGCCTTCTTCTTTGGCTGGATCAGCCCGCGCTCGACCAGCAGCTCCGCGATCTGAACCGCGTTGAGTGCCGCGCCTTTGCGCAGATTGTCGGAGACGATCCACATCGACAGGCCGTTGTCGATGGTCGAATCCTCGCGGATGCGCGAGATGAAGGTGGCGTCCTCGCCAGCCGATTCCAGCGGCGTGATGTAGCCGCCGTCCTCGCGCTTGTCGATGACCTGGCAGCCCGGCGCCTCGCGCAGGATCTCGCGCGCCTCATCGGCGGTGATCGGCTTCTCGAACTCAATGTTGACCGCTTCCGAATGGCCGATGAACACCGGCACCCGCACGCAGGTCGCCGTCAGCTTGATCTTGGGATCGAGCATCTTCTTGGTCTCGGCCACCATCTTCCATTCTTCCTTGGTGAAGCCGTCGTCGAGGAAGACGTCGATATGCGGGATGACGTTGAAGGCGATGCGCTTGGTGAACTTCTTGACGTCGACGGAATCGGCGACGAACACCGCCCGCGTCTGCGTGAACAGTTCGTCCATGCCTTCCTTACCGGCGCCGGAGACCGACTGGTAGGTGGCGACGACGACGCGCTTTATGGTGGCGAAGTCATGCAGCGGCTTCAGCGCCACGACCAGCTGCGCCGTCGAGCAGTTCGGGTTGGCAATGATGTTCTTGCGTGTGAACAGCGAAATCGCATCCGGGTTCACTTCGGGAACGATCAGCGGCACGTCCTGGTCGTAGCGGAAGGCCGATGAATTATCGATGACGACGCAGCCCTGCTTGCCGATCTTCGGCGACCATTCCTTGGAGACGTTGCCGCCGGCCGACATGATGCAGATGTCGGTGTCGGAAAAATCATATTGGTCGAGCGTCCGGACCTTCAGCGTGCGGTCGCCGAACGACACTTCCGTGCCCTGGCTGCGCCGCGAGGCCAGCGCCACCACCTCGCTCACCGGAAAGCCGCGCTCTTCCAGTATGTTGAGCATTTCCCGGCCCACATTGCCCGTGGCGCCGACGATCGCAACCTTGAAACTCATCGAAATCTCCTGTCCCTCTCCGCTCGGTTTCTGGAGAAACCCGCCGGCCAATGCGGGTTTCACCCCGGGCCGGACCCGGGAGAGGGTGGTTAGGCCAAGGGAATCAGACCGTTTTGGTGGTCGTTTTACCGGTTTTTTTGACCAAGAACGTGGTTTTGCTGGAACGGAAAGGCGCACCGAGACGTCCGGCCCAATGGTTCGCATTGGGGCCGGGGATGTCGAAGGCAAGAAGCGCCATCAAAAGGCCGCGCATCGAAAACTATCCCGTTCGGTGCCGGCTTTTACGCGGTTTGCGTAAGGAGTCAATCGCAACCAGGCGGATCGCCCGCCCTGTACAACGAGGGCGGCACGAAGTACGAACGGGCATCGTTTGGCTCGTGGCGCCCGTCGTGGCGCTTGCCGACATCAGACCCGTCGCCGGGCATTTAAGAATCCGAATTTCGAAAGAAGCATATGTCCAACTTCGAAGCTATTGTCCCCGTGCTGGCAAAGGCGCTGGAAAAACGCGGCTATGTCGAGCTGACACCGGTGCAGAAAGCGGTTCTTGAGCTCGGTCAGGCCGATGCGCTGGTTTCAGCCCAGACCGGCTCCGGCAAGACCGTCGCTTTCGGACTGGCCTTGGCGCCGACGCTGCTCGACGGCGCGGAGCGCTTTTCCCACGCGGCGGCACCCCTGGCGCTGGCCGTGGCGCCGACGCGGGAGCTGGCCCTGCAGGTGACGCGCGAGCTGGAATGGCTCTACGAGCTGACAGGCGCCACGGTGTCGTCCTGCGTCGGCGGCATGGACATGCGCACCGAGCGACGCGCGCTGGAGCGTGGCGCCCATATCGTCGTCGGCACGCCCGGCCGCCTGCGCGACCACATCACCCGCAATTCTCTCGACATGTCGGCGCTCAAGGCAGTCGTGCTCGACGAGGCCGACGAGATGCTCGATCTCGGCTTTCGCGAGGACCTGGAATTCATCCTCGACGCCGCCCCTGCCGAGCGCCGCACGTTGATGTTTTCCGCGACCGTGCCGCGCTCCATCGCCACGCTGGCCAAGGGCTACCAGCGCGATGCCGTGCGCATCTCGGCCTCCGGCGAGGAGAAGCAGCATCTCGACATCGAATACCGGGCGCTGGGCGTCGCGCAGGCCGACCGCGAAAACGCCATCATCAACGTGCTGCGGTACTATGAGGCGAAGAACGCGCTGGTGTTCTGCAACACGCGTGCCGCCGTCAATCACCTGACAGCACGCTTCAACAACCGCAACTTTTCCGTCGTGGCACTGTCCGGCGAGCTGAGCCAAAACGAGCGCAGCCACGCGCTGCAGGCGATGCGCGACGGCCGCGCCAAAGTCTGCATCGCCACTGACGTCGCGGCGCGTGGCATCGACCTGCCCAATCTCGAGCTGGTCATCCATGCCGACTTGCCGACCAACCCGGAGACGCTTCTGCACCGAAGCGGGCGAACGGGACGGGCGGGGCGCAAGGGCGTCAGCGCGCTGATCGTGCCGAACAATGCCCGCAAGCGCACCGAGCGGCTGCTGCAAAGTGCCGGCCTTGCGGCGACCTGGGCGAGCCCGCCCTCGGCCGACGACGTGATCCGGCGCGATGACGAGCGCATTCTCGCCGACCCGGTCCTCAGCGAGCCTATGAAGGATGAGGAGCGCGGCTTCGTCCAGGCGCTTCTCGATCAGCACGGGCCGGAACAGGTCGCCGCAGCCTTCGTACGGATGTGCCGCTCCAGCCGCTCGGCGCCGGAGGACCTTCTCGACGTCGCACCGTTCACGCCGTCGGGCGAAAAATTTGCGCGCCGGGACGAGGCACCGAGCCGCCGCGACGATTTCGGCGACAGCGTCTGGTTCTCGCTGTCGGTCGGACGCCGGCAGAATGCCGAGCCGCGCTGGCTGATCCCGATGCTGTGCCGGACAGGCGGCATCTCCAAGCGCGAGATCGGCGCCATCAAGATGCAGCCGGAAGAAACCTTCGTGCAGATCGCGGCGGACTGGGCCGAGCGCTTCCTCGCCGCGATCGGCCCCGACCGCAAGCTGCAGGGCAACATTGCGGTCAAGCGGCTGGACGGCACGCCCGATCTGTCGCGGGCCGGCTATCAGGAGCCGCGCCCCGACAAGAAGCCCCACCGCGGCAAGCGGACATTCGATCAGAACACGCCCAAATTCGAGAAGCGCGCACCGGCTGACCAGCGCCCGGCATTCGAGGCAAAGCCCTGGGCCGGCAAACCGGCCAAGGCGAAATTCGAAGGCGGACCGGCGAAACACAAGAAATCGAAGAAACGGCCGGGGTGAATAGTCTGCCCCTTCCATTTCGCGCACGCCCCTTGCGGTCTACCGGAACTTTGCACAGTCTGGGGCAGGGCAATGGGGTGGGCAGGACATGCGCGGCGAAGTTCTTCACTATGACGAGGACCAGGCCTTCGGTTTCATTACCGGGGCCGATGGCAACCGCTACAGCTTCGCGCGCGAGGACTTGCGCCGCCAAGCGTCGGTTGCCGGAGGCACGACCGTCGAATTCCAGCCGGCTGGCGGACGGGCACGCGATGTTTTTTCGATCCACGCCCAACCTGCCAGTGCACCCGCCCGTGCCTCCGCTGCAACCGCCGCCCCATCTCAGGCCGGCAATGCGCCCGCGGCACGTCAGCCGCAACATTTCGGCCGTTCCGCTGAAAATCAAACCGCCGAATCCACCGGCCTGTGGAGCTACTTCTCGCGTGGCCTGACCGAAAATTATTTCAACTTCGCCGGCCGTGCCCGCCGCAAGGAATATTGGGGCTATTGCCTGTTCTGGACGATCGCGCTGATCGTGGCGATAGGATTCGGCGTCTTCATCGACGACGCCATGGGCAATCTCGACAACAGTGAATTGCCGGCAGTGACGGTCGGCCTTTGCGGCCTCTTCCTGCTGGCGACAGCCCTGCCGTGGTTCGGGCTCAACGTGCGCCGCCTGCACGATATCGGCCTGACCGGCTGGCTCTTCCTGCTTTTCCTGATCCCGACCTTCGGCACCGTGATCATCCTGATCTTTGCGCTGATCCCGACCCAGCCGCGTGAAAACCAGTGGGGTCCGGTGCCGGCGGGTGTCCAAATCTAACCGCGGGAGTGCCGCCGCATCGGCGGCAGTCGCCCAGCGGACGTCGACCTACACAGGATCAGCCCAGGAACTTGGCGATGATCGCGTCGCCCATCTCAGCGGTGCCGACCTCGGTCATCCCCGGCGAATGAATATCCCTGGTGCGCAGGCCGTCGTCGAGCACGGCGGCGATCGCACCTTCGAGCTTGTCGGCTTCAGTCACCATGCCGAAGGAATAGCGCATGCACATGGCGAAGGAGGCGATCATGGCGATCGGATTGGCGATGCCCTTGCCGGCGATGTCGGGCGCCGAGCCATGCACCGGCTCGTAGAGCGCCTTGCGCTTTTTTGTCTTGGCATCCGGCGCGCCGAGCGAGGCCGACGGCAGCATGCCGATCGAGCCGGTCAGCATGGCGGCGATGTCGGACAGCATGTCGCCGAACAGATTGTCGGTGACGATGACATCGAACTGCTTGGGCCAGCGCACCAGCTGCATGCCGCCGGCATCGGCGAGCATATGGTCGAGCTTGACGTCGGCATACCTGGCCTTTTGCGTCTGGCTGACGACCTCGTTCCACAGCACGCCCGATTTCATCACATTGCGCTTTTCCATCGAGGTGACGTGCTTCTTGCGCGTGCGTGCCAATTCGAAGGCAACGCCCGAAATGCGCTCGATCTCGAAAGTATCGTAGACCTGGGTGTCGATACCGCGCTTCTGGCCGTTGCCGAGATCGATGATCTGCTTCGGCTCACCGAAATAGACGCCGCCGGTGAGCTCGCGCACGATGAGGATATCGAGCCCCTCGACCACCTCCTGCTTGAGCGAGGAGGACGCCGCCAGCGCCGGATAGCAAATGGCGGGTCGAAGATTGGCGAACAGCTCCATGTCCTTGCGCAGCCGCAGCAGACCCGCCTCCGGGCGCACCTCGTAAGGCACGGCATCCCATTTCGGTCCGCCGACGGCGCCAAACAGCACCGCGTCCGCCGCCATTGCCTTGGCCATGTCGGCATCGGAAATCGCCGCGCCATGTGCGTCGTAAGCGCAGCCGCCGACAAGGCCCTCATCGGTGACGAAATCGCTGCCGAGCTTGTCGTTCATAGCGGCGATCAGCTTCTTCACCTCGGCCATCGCCTCGGGGCCGATGCCATCGCCGGCAAGCAGGAGAAGATTTTTCGAAGCCATGAGAACCGTCCCGATTATTTTAGCGCATGAACGCGGCCTTGCTAAACGCCAAGCGACCGACGCGCAAGCCTGCGGTTCAGAGCATCGGACCCAAAAGTGGCAACCGGTTTTGGGAAAATCCGATGCTCAAGATAAAACGTCTACAGATGCGAAAGGATATTCACCAGCCTGCCGAACGGGTCGCGTACGAAGAAGCGCCGCACGCCCCAGGGTTCGTCTGCCGGACCGTACTCGATGATAAAGCCGGCCGTCCTCATGCTTTCAAGCGAGGCATCGACGTCGTCGACTTCGATAGAGATGTCCGGCACCGGCGTTCCTGATCCCCCTTCGGCCATGAAACTGACCTGCACGGACATCGTCTCTTGCGAGCCATAGGTAGCGATCCAGCCCATATCCATCTTGAGATCGAGGCCGAGCACATCCTGATAGAAGGGTTTTGCCGCCGCGATATCCTGCGTGTCTATGTTTGCAACGATGCGTCTGACCTTCACCATGGGCCGATCCTCGTGCTAACCGTGTCGTTGTCGCAACCGTGACAGGCATCAGGCTGTGCGCCGCAGCGCCGTCACCTCGATCTCGACCTTCATTTCCGGCTTGTTGAGCTGGCACACGATCATCGTTGCTGCCGGCCTGATCTCGCCAAACGCCTCGCCGAGGATCGGGAACACCACATCTACGAAAGCCGCATCGGTGATGTAGTAATGTGCCCGCACCACATCGGCCATCTCGAAGCCGCCGTCCCCGAGCGCCTTGGCGATTGTCGTCAGGCAATTGCGCGTTTGCGCCTCCACCGTCTCCGGCATCGACATGGTCGCATAATCGTAGCCGGTCGTTCCGGACACGAAACACCAGTCGCCCTGCACCACGGCGCGCGAATAGCCGGCGGTGTTCTCAAAGGGCGAACCGGTGGAGATCAGTTTTCGCATGGGTCCTCCGCAAATCTCCCGCCATTTTGCACCGGAAGGCCGGCTGAGCCATGGGCCAAAGCAGTTAATATCGGCGGGACAGCAACCCCCTCTGGCCTGCCGGCCATCTCCCCCGCAAGGAGGGAGATCGGCGGTCGCGACGGTTTCGCCTATCATCACCGTCGCAAGGTAGGCGGAACGAAGCTGCCAATCTCTCCCCTTGCGGGGGAGATGCCCGGCAGGGAGGGGGGTGGGACGGATCCCGGCAGATATGGTTTTATTCAGCAGGGAAGGCGTGATGGTCACCGCGCCGTGCGAAAACCCTAATTCGCCGACCCCAGCGCCTTGTCCAGCGCTTCCTTGACGTCGGCCGGCCATGTACTCACCGCTGGCCACGCGTCCGGCTCGGGCTTGTCGCCGCGGCGGGCGAAATAGAGCTTGTGCTTGACCGGGTCGACCGCCATGAAGCCGTCATTGCCGCCGCAATCATGCGGCACGCAGCCGCTGGCAAAGAAGGCACCCGACGCGGTTTTTTCCGTGCCGCCGCCGACCAGCAGGCTGGTCGCCATGTCGGGCATGTCCTTGCCAAGCAGCGTCTCGGCTTGCTTGTAGACAGCCTCGTTGTGGAAGGCGTCGATGATGTTGTCGTATTTCGACGGATCGACGTCTTTCCAGTCGGTGCCCGGCTCCGGCATGTAGGTGAGATTGCCGGAAGTCATCAGTCCGGCCGTCGGCGACCATTGCAGCGCCGGCTTGGAATCGCCCGGCAGCAGATAGGGCACGAAATAGATGGCGCTGTCGGAGATCGTGGTCGGCGGCGCGCCGCATTCGTCCTGCTCGACCGTGACCGTCTGGATCGTGCCGCCTTCCGGCTTCCACACGATCACCTTGGCCGGGCCGCATTGATTGCCGCCGTCGCCGACATCGATCAGCGCCACCTTGACGCCGCCGACCTCGACGATCTTGTCGAAGAAGACGTCGTAATTGCGCGCCAGTTCCTTGCCGTCGAAGGCGAGCACCCGTTCCCCGTACTCTTCCTCCTGCGTGATGGTCAGTTGGCCGCCCTCGAACGGGATCGGCGCCTGTTTGTCATTGTCGGCTAGGGCCGCATTGCTCAACGCGCCCTGGTCGGCGGCCCTGCCGGGCGCATCGTCAGCCGGCACGAGCACCATGTCGGTCTGTGCATGCGCGCCAGCCACCGGCATCAGAATCCACGCCAGCGCGCAGGCGCCGACAAGAAGCGAACGTGTCATGACTGTCCCTCCGTTCAGCCGCCACGAACCCGGCCTGTCGCGGCCGGGGCATCGTACCGCTCAGGCCCAGGGGCGCTCAGCGGCGTTCCTCTTCTCGAACGAAGCGATGGCGCCGGCTTTTTCCATGGTCAGGCCGATATCGTCGAGCCCGTTGAGCAGGCAATGGCGCTTGAACTCGTCGAGGTCGAACTTGACCACGCCGCCGTCAGGCCCACGGATTTCCTTGGCCTCCAGATCGACCGACAGCGTCGCGTTCGAACCGCGCGAAGCATCGTCCATCAGTTTCTCAAGATCTTCCGGGCTGACGGTGATCGGCAGGATGCCGTTCTTGAAGCAATTGTTGTAGAAAATGTCGGCGAACGAGGTCGAGATGACGCAACGGATGCCGAAATCGAGCAGCGCCCACGGCGCATGTTCCCGGCTCGAGCCGCAGCCGAAATTATCGCCGGCGACCAGGATCTGCGCCTTGCGGTAGGCCGGCTTGTTGAGCACGAAGTCCGGGTTTTCCGAACCATCGTCCTTGTAGCGCATTTCGGCGAACAGGCCGGTGCCGAGTCCGGTGCGCTTGATCGTCTTGAGATAATCCTTGGGGATGATCATGTCGGTGTCGACATTGACGATCGGCATCGGCGCGGCGACGCCGGTGAGCTTGGTGAATTTTTCCATGTCCTTGCCCGTCTTCTTCTTGTTGCGGGAAATTGCTGGCGCCCGGTTTACACAAAGCCGCGGGCAAATAAAAGGCGGCTGTTTTTGGACCTCCGTCGTCGATCGAAACGCAAGATCGGTACAAAACAGCTTCAAAACCACCGGCCCATGGTGCACTTTTGTCGACATGACAACGCGATCCAAGGTCCTCTACGCCAGCGAACCGGGTCTCGGCATCGCCGAGTTCCGCCGCGTTCTGGTGGAATCCGGCCTCGGCGCCAATCGCCCCGTCGATGACGACACCCGATTGAACGCGATGCTGTCAGGGGCCAATTTGGTGCTCACCGCGCGTCTCGATAGAGAAGGCAAGCCGCTGGTCGGTGTTGCCCGCGGTGTTACCGATTTCTCGTGGGTCTGTTACGTTTCCGAGCTCGCCGTTTGCAAATCGGCGCAAGGGCTCGGCATCGGCAAGGGCCTGCTTGATGAAGCGCGCCGGCAACTCGGGCCTTCCGTTGCCATAAGCCTGATTTCCATGCCCGACGCCGTCGGCTTTTATGAGCGCATCGGCATGAAGCGCGTGTCCGACGCGTTCTGGTTCGACCGCAAGCGCTGACGCGTTGCCTTGCCAGCTAGTGGATCGAATCTAACGTTTGGTGCCCGCGTTTGACCGCGGCGGCGATCCTGTCGGGGTCGGCGGTCCAGATGAAGGGTCTGGGCTGCTGGTTGTGCTCGGCGAGGAAGGGGTAGATTGCCGCCCTGGAGGTCGACCACCGAGTGAAAGACGCCGCGCTTGAGCGGCGCTTCGACAAGTGCGGGTGGCCGAGGGCGATCGCCCAGTCGGCGTCCTCGGCGACTACGGCGGCTGCTGATCCTCGAACCAGAATGATGACTGGCGTCGCGAGATGGTTCCCACCGACGGCAAGGGAAAATGCGACGTCATTACGATGCGGCCATTGTCCGAGCAAGCCTCCAGGAATGCCCATCTCGTCCGACGTGCCTGGTCAGGGTCCGTGTCGTACCGAAAGCTCCAGTCAGGGTATATGCATTGCATCGGCCAATGCATGAGATCGCCGGAAAACACTGCCCCTACGCCTCGAGATTTCAGGCCGATGGCTACGTGCCCCGGGGTGTGGCCCGGCGTCGGTTCCAGCCACACTTCGCCATCGAGTTCATAATCCATATCGACAAGCACAGCCCGACCAGCCTCGACGATTGGCAACACATTGTCCTCATAGGTCCGATCTTCGTCATCACCGGAGGCCGCCTGTGCGGCCTCGAACTCGCGCCGCGCCATGATGTAGCGGGCGTTCGGGAATGTCGGTATCCAACGCCCGTCCACCAATCGTGTGTTCCAACCGCAATGGTCGACATGAAGATGGGTGCACAGCACATAGTCGATCTGCTCGGGAGCAACACCTGCATTTGCCAGGCGCTCCAAAAAGGTGCCGTCATTGCGGCGATGCCAATGGGGGAAGTATGCGAACGTCTTATCGTTGCCGACGCAACTGTCGACCAGAATGGTGTGGTGTCCGGTACGAACAAGAAAACTCTGGATGGGAAGAATAAGCCGGCCGGTTGCAGGCGATATTAATCGCGGCGTGAGCCAATGAAGATGCGGTTCGAGCGCTTCATCGGTGCAGTCGGGAAACCATTCCGACGGCGTCCGCAGGGGGTCGCACATCTCCAGAATTCTGGTTATCCAGATATTCCCGATTCTCCAGTCATCCACTGACTGCATCCTTCTTCGATCGAGGACGGATCACTAGAGATAACATTTGCGGCCAGATGGCGTCAGACATTTCTGCCTGTAGGAGAAGGAGCGCTCGCGATGTGGCCGCGCTCACGATCGGGTACCAAGCGTTAGAACTTAACCACTAGTGGTCGAAATCTGACGCTTGGTTCCGGGGCCGTAAGCCCGCTCAGGGTGGAAAGCGGACGCTACCATGTACTTTTTGGCAAAGCGCTCAGTGCGCGCGTGACGCAAGGTGAATTTCAAGCGGCTTTGAGATGAGGCCTTTATCAACGATGGCTTCAAGCGTCTGCTTCGTCAGACTGATATCGTCATATTGCTGCGGAACCGACAGAATTAACCCACCCTCTTCGGGCGTGGCATAAAACACTACATAGCCTTTCGCCTCACCGGCGAGAGGGAAGGCGATAGTATTGATTTCAGTATCCATTACTCGCTTGCCAAAAAAATAATTGGCACGATTATTCTGCTGACGTAATTCAAACTCCTGATGCTGGAGAACAGAGTATATACGTTTGTTCTCCGGTGACTCAGGGTCGTTGCTGCATCCAGAGAATGGGATAATTGCGAACATCAACACTGAAAGTGCCTTCCAACTAGTGGAGGTCAAGCCAAATTCCTGCTTTCCATGGCTCTTTAAGTATCTGCCCTAGATGTCCGAAATGAGTCGGCAGCGGTATTCCGTTTCGGGTACCAAGCGTCAGGTTTTGACTACTAGCGTGCGGACTTTTGATATCGGCGGGGCAGCCTCCCCTCTGTCCGGCAGGACAGAGGGGAGGGCGGGAACTCGACAGAGCGGCTTATTCTGGGCGGCCTTCCCTCAAATCACGTTCAATTCACGAAACGCCCGCCCCTCAGCGACTCGGCTATACCCAAACGCCGAGCAATCCACCGTGCGATAGCCGCCATGGACGATCAGTTCGGCCAGCGCTTTGCCGACCGCCGGCGCCTGCTGCAAGCCGTGGCCGGAAAAACCGTTGGCGAAGAAGAAATTGCCGACCTCGGGATGCGAACCGATCACCGCGTTCTGGTCGAGCGTGTTGTAGTCGTAATGGCCGACCCAGGCGCGCGTCGGCTTGATCGCCTCGAAGGCCGGAATACGGGTCGCCAGCACCGGCCAGATCACCTCTTCGAACAGCGGCCAGTCGGGTTCGAAATCTGTGGGGTCGGCGGGGCCTTCGCCCTCTTCCGGCTCGGCGCCGCCGGTGATGTAGACCGAACCTTCCGGCCGGACATAGATGCCGCTCGGGTCGACCAGCAGCGGCATGTCGTCATATTTTTCGCGCGCCTCGAAGACGAAGACATTGCGCTTGCGCGGCTCCACCGGCAGCGCCAGCCCGGCCATTGCTGCCACCTTGCCGGCATTCGGCCCGGCAGCATTGACGACGATGCCGGCCTCAAGCCGCTCGCCATTTTCGAGGGTCACACCGGTGACGCGGCCGCCTTGCCGCTCGATGCCGGTCACCGACGCCGTGATGAAGTCGATATCCTTCGTCCGCAGCGCCTTGCGGAACAGCATCAGCATCGCATGCGCGTCGAACCAGCCCTCGCCGCTGCGGCCGTAGGCCCCGGCAGTGATACCCTCGGCCGATAGCCACGGAAACCGACGAACAAGCGCCTCGGCATCCTCGAGCACGATGTCGGCGCCCTCGGCCATCTGCGCCTCGTGGTTGGCCTGCAGGATAGGCAGCCCGTTTTCGCCGGCAAGGATCAGATAGCCGCCTTCGCGAAAGCCGATATCGGCGTCCGCCCCGAATTCTTCCTTCAACCGCCGGAACAGTTTCAGCGTGAACTGCGACAGCCGGATGTTTTCAGGGATCGAGAACTGCTGGCGGATGGAGGCGCAGGACAGCGTTGTCGCCGCATGGGAAAATTGCGGGTCGCGCTCGACAACCGCGATCGGGCCCGAAAACCCTTCCTCGCGCAGATAATAGGCGACCGAGGAGCCGACGATGGCTCCGCCGATGATGATGATGTCGTAATGCACCTTTTTCGCCCTTCCGGTCTGAACCGCCGAGTCACGCCGCCGGCAGGATGATCTCGAAGCGCGTGCCGCTCGCCGAGTCAACCAGCCGGATCGTGCCATCATGCGCTTTCAGGAGGGCCAGCACGATGCCGAGGCCCATGCCGGTGCCGCCGGAATCGCGGCGCGTGGTGAAGAACGGCTCGAAGATGCGGCCTCGGTTGCTGGGCGAAATGCCGGCGCCGTCATCGTCCACCACAATGGTGGCCTTGCCGTCCGCGCTTGCTGCCGTGACCGAGACCAGCGTCGCGCCGTGTCGCGCCGAATTGTCGATGAGATTGGCCAACACGATCGCCGCGTTTTCGGCCGATATGCGCAGGCCGATATCGGCGCCCGCCTCGAGGCGCACCGCCAGCCTGTGGTCGGCCGGCAGCAGCGCCAGTGCCGGAGCGAGTGATGTGCCTTGGCCGCTGGGCTCGAGATTTTCGGCACGCGCAAGGTCAAGCAGGCGGCGCACCAGCAGATTGAGCCGGCCGGCATCGGTGACGATATTGTCTGAAAAACGCCGCCGCTCGGCCTCGTCCATCGCGCCGCCCGAATCGCGCAGCAGTTCGGCTGCCCCCTGGATCGCCGTCAGCGGCGATTTGAGTTCGTGCGAGACGTGGGTGGCGAAGGTCTGGATGCTGTCGGAGCGCGCATGCAGCTTTTCGGCCATGTCGAGGAAGGCCGCGGAGAGCGCCGCCATTTCGCGCGTGCCGTGGTGATCAAGCGGCCTGATCGCCTCACGGTCGCCGGCGGCGATGCGCTCGGTGCGCTCGATCAGTGCATAGATCGGCCGGCTGACGGTGCGCAGGAAGACCAGCCCGATCAGCAGCGTGCCGCCGAGGATGGCGATTGCCGCCAGCGCCACCTTGCCGCGCTCGCCAAAGAGATGCTTGACGATGTTGTTCGGCGTCCGCGACAGATAGACCACGCCGGCGACCTTGCCGGAGACCGCAACTGGTATGGCGACGAAGACGCGGACTTTGGTGCCGCGGCTGACCGAATAGAGCGGCGGCGACGGCTGGTCGGGAACCCGCAGCCTGAGCGCGCTGGCGTAGCGGCCGGCAAGTGCTGCGCGAACCTCTTCGACAGCGGCGAGCGACAGGCCGGCCTCCTCACGCCCGGCGATGACCACGCCTCTGGGATCGAGCAGCCGGAAGCCGGCCAGCGTGGTTTTCTGCGTCGCGGCAAGAATGCCCGACAGCCGCGCGCCGATCGCCGCGACGGCAGGATCGACGCTGGCCGCCGTGGCCGCTGGCCGGGTCGGCAGTATCCTGTCGGACGCAAGATCGAGGCGCGGTTCGATCGGCTGATAGGCAGAAGCCCGATCCCTTGTACTGGGTGGAGGCATAGGTGTGCCGAGCTTTTCCGGGGCAAGGCCGGCCTCACGGACCTCTTGCGCATAGATCGCGGCAAGGGCGGCACCTTGCGCGATCAGCTCGGCCTCGGTCTGGCGGATCAGCTGGTTCTCGTACAGCCGGAAGAAGAACAGGCCGGCCAGCGGCAGTGCCATCACCATGATCAGGATGGCAATGACGACCGTGGCAAGCCGTGGCCGCCATTTGCTGCCAATCCGTTCTTGGGCGCTCACGCGCCGCATTTGCCGAGCCGGAAGCCGACGCCATGCACGGTCTCGATTGCATCGACGCAGCCGACCGCCGCCAGCTTGGCGCGGATGTTGCGGACATGGCTGTCGACGGTGCGGTCGGCGACGTGGATATTGGCAGCATAGGCATTAGCCATCACCATGTCGCGGCCGAGCACATGCGCGGGACGCGCCAAAAACCCTTTCAGGATCGCGAATTCGATGCCCGTCAGCACCAGCGGCTTGCCGTCGAAGCTGGCTGTATGGCTTGCCGGCACTAAGGCCAGTCTGCCATGCGAGAATTGCCGATCATCGGCATGTTCGGGCGCAGGCCGGGCGCGGCGCAGGATGACGTTGACGCGGGCGACCAGCTCGCGCGGGCTGAACGGCTTGGTGACATAGTCGTCGCCGCCCATTTCCAGCCCGAGGATGCGGTCGATCTCTTCATCCCGCGCTGACAGGAACAGCACCGGCACGTCGGATGTGTGGCGCAGCCGCCGGCACACTTCCAGCCCGTCCATTTCCGGCATGCCGATGTCGAGCACGACGAGATCGGGCGCGCGGCGTTCGATCGCCTGCAAGGCAGCCGCGCCGTCCGGCACCGCCAGCGTCTTCATGCCGGCCTTTTCGAGCGCGAAGCAGATGATTTCGCGAATGTGCGGATCGTCGTCGGCGACCAGTATGTGGTGCGGCATCAAATCAGCGGCCCGGCATGAAGGGTTCGGACATCGGAGGAGCCACGAACGGGATACGTGTGTCGAGAGCACGAAGGCGCCGCCAGTCGCGAAAGCTCCAGGCGCGCCAGTTTTCTAGGCCGGCGCGGTAGCGGGCCTCGTCCTGCCCAAGCAAACGGGCGAGTTCGCGGTACGAGGAAACGCTGGCCGCATTCGTCCTGCCCTGATGCTCGAGGAAACGGTCGAGCGCCGGCCAGGCGCTGGGACCGAGCGTACGCAGATACCAGAAATCGAGTTCGGTGCCTTGGCCGGTCATTTCGAATGAAGTGCTCGACATTGTAGTTGGCGATCAGCGCCGCGAAGTTCACGAAGCAGCAGGCATAGAGCGTCATTGAAAGCGTCAGAAGATTGGCGGAAAGCAGCCATTCATTGGATTTTTCGAACGCGATGCGGGCGATGATCAGGGCAAGGCCCGCCGCCACCAGTCCCATCCAGACGAAGGCGGCGATGCGCCAGTAGGTCAGCGCGTAGATGCCGATATAGAGGTCGAGCCGCAGGATCGACGAGATGACCAGCACGATGTTCTGCGCCACCCAGACGTAGACCAGCCGGCGGATGAGCGGATCGCTGGAGGTCGTGCTGCCCGGCCGCAGCGCCGCCAGGACGAAGCCAGCTGCGAGCAGCGCTGTGATGATCAAGGGATAGGCGCCGCGATGCGCATAGGCGGCGTAGGTCAGCCCGTCGGGAAGCGCGATGCCGCCCCACAGATAGGTGGCGTCGAGCGCGGTCTGCATCGCGAAAAGGATGTTGAAGACGACCAGCGCACGAAGAATCACGGCCTTGCCGAAGATGATGTCCTCGATCGCCTTGGCGGGTTTTGTCGTCGCCCGGCCGACAGGCACAGGCGACAGCACACGCGGAATGGAGCGGAGAAAGCGCGGTAGGCGCGGGCGCAGAAAGGCCCAGACGCCGACCAGCACGAACAGCCAGAAGGCGAGACGCGGCAGCTGGATGAGCTCGAGCAGTGCCATTAGGTCGATCAGCGACAGCCAGTATTCGACGACCGGATTGGCGGCGCCGAACAGCGCGAGAAACACCGCGCCGAGGCTTAGCGGCATGACCCAGACGGCAATCGTCGCAAGGCGCACGCGCCGTCGGCCAAGCTGCCGGGCCGCCTTGCGCCAGCGAAAGAAATCCAGGACGAACCGAAAGGGCGTTGCAAGCAGGAATAGCGAGAGTTGGCCGGCAATGCGGGCAACCCCGTGCTTCAACCGCCCGGCCAGCGAAAGCGCGAAGACGGCCAGCGCCGCCAGCCCGATCGAGACGGACAGCGCACTGACATTTTCCGCGACCGGCAGCAGCGCCACAAGCAGCGCAACTGGCTTGAACCAGGGCCTGCCATCATTGAAGGAGCCGAGAGGATGGACAGCCATGCTCGTGGTGGCAATCGCAACGCCGAACAGGAAAAGCGTGATGCCGGCCGGTTGGCTATAGAAGAAAAAATCGGCCAGCGCGACGAGCAGGACGGCAACGCCGAAGCGGCTGCAATAGCTCGGCGCCGGCGTGAGGAACGCTGTCATGATCGGGCTTTCTCGGCCGCTTTGATGCGGCCGGAATATCTGGGCGGGGATTTGCGGACGAAAGGGAGGAGGTTTGCCGGGGGCGGATCGACAAGCCACCAGCTGTCGCGGCGAAGCCGGTACGGCAGGGACCAACGGCAATTTGTTTGCTCTTGCATGCCGCCCTTGTCGCATTCTGTCGGGTGGCAAGCGGGGCGGAGACGAGGAGATTTTCCGAAATTGCGTGCAGTTTTTATGCACGGCTTGCCTCGGCCGTCTGCAGGCGGCATAGATCGGACATGACTGCCGAACCCTCCCGCCCGCGCCGCTCGGTGCTTTACGTCCCGGCTTCGAACGACAAGGCATTGGCCAAGATCCGGTCGCTGGCCTGCGATGCCGTCGTCATCGATCTCGAGGACGCCGTCGCCCCGACCGACAAGCTTTCCGCGCGCGAAAAACTGGCGCGGATTTTCGCCGGCCGTTCCAACCGGCGCTGCGAGATGGTTGTGCGCATCAATGCGCTGTCGAGCGAATGGGGCGCCGACGATCTGCTGGCTGCGGCAAAATGCGCTCCCGACGCCATCCTGCTGCCCAAGGTCGACACGCCGCGCGACATTCTCGAGGCCGGTGACGTTCTCGACGACAATTTTGCGCCGGACGAGGTCAAGCTATGGGCGATGATGGAGACACCCAAGGCGCTGCTCAACATCGGCCCGATCGCCGAGCTTGGCCGCGACCCAGCCTCTCGACTGGTTTGTTTCGTTGCCGGAACGAATGATCTGGTCAAGGACACCGGAATTCTCACCACGCCCGACCGGCGCTATCTCGTGCCGTGGCTGATGCAGATGGTGCTCGCCGCGCGCGCCGGCAGCCTCGACCTGCTCGACGGCGTCTTCAATGATTTTAGCGATATGGACGGGTTTGCGCGCGAGTGCACGGAAGCGGCCGCCATGGGCTTCGACGGCAAATCGCTGATCCATCCGGCCCAGATCGAGGCCGCAAACCGGGCCTTTGCGCCGTCGCCTGAAGCGATAGCCGAGGCGGGCGCGATCAAGGATGCCTTCGCGCTTGCCGAAAATACCGGCAAGGCGGTGATTGCGCTGAACGGAAAGATGGTCGAGCGGCTGCATCTGGCGCAGGCCGAAAAACTGCTGGCGAAGGCCGCCGCTGTTCGCGCATGATTGCAACTCACGACGGGATTGAAAATGAAACTCTACCGCTTTTTGTCCGGCCCGGACGACGCCAGCTTCTGCCACAAGGTGACGGCGGCGCTCAACAAGGGCTGGCACCTGTTCGGCTCGCCGACCTATGCCTATGACAAGAATGCCAAGACCATGCGCTGCGGCCAGGCGGTGGTGAAGGACATCGAAGGCCAGGAATACGGCCCCGACACCAAGCTCAGCGACTGGTAGCGCTGACATCGCTTCGGGTGCCCGCGAATGCGGGACACTTCTGGACGCTGGCGCGAAGGAACGCTGCGCTCTCCAGTCAAAACGACGTCACTCCGCTGCCTCTTCGATCTTCTCCATATCATCGTCCGACAGGCCGAAATGGTGACCGATCTCATGGATCAGCACATGGGTGACGATGTCGCCCAGCGTCTCCTCGTTCTCGGCCCAGTAGTCGAGGATGGCGCGGCGGTAGAGCGTGATCCGGTTCGGGCCTTCGCCGGTCTGCGGATTCCAGCGCTCGGCGATGCCGCGCCCCTCGAACAGGCCGAGCAGGTCGAAGGGCGTTTCCAGCGAAAGGTCGTCCATGATCTCGTCGGTCGGGAATTCGGCGATCTGAATGACGATCTCGCCGGTCAGCTTGCGAAACTCCTCCGGCAGATGGGCATAGGCCTCCAGCGCCAGGAGCTCGATTTCCTCCATCGTTGGCGAAAGCTGGTCGTGCCAGATGCGTGTTTGGTAGATGCGAGCCATGCTTTGTCCTTTGATCCCGGCATATAGGCTTTCGGGCCGGACTCGGCAAATGGTCGGGCTGGAGCGCCCGGACCATGCCATCAAGGCAGGAATAAATTCCCCATGACTCCGCTTGACTCTTTGGCCGCCCTCTGGAATCTATAGGAACATAACAGGAACAATTGTGAGTGGAAGCTGACCGTCATGGCGACAAGCGCCGTGGCGCGGGAGACTGTTTTTGCCCTGCGCCGCCAGATCGCGAAGATCGAAGGGACCTTGTCCGAGCGCCTGGAAGCGCCGGCCGGTTCGTCGTTTGACGCGGATGTGCCTCGCCAGAGTCTGGCAT
Organism: Mesorhizobium sp. M1399; assembly: GCF_040317735.1. Lineage (NCBI taxonomy): Bacteria > Pseudomonadati > Pseudomonadota > Alphaproteobacteria > Hyphomicrobiales > Phyllobacteriaceae > Mesorhizobium > Mesorhizobium sp. M1399. The sequence continues at coordinate 20,928 of NZ_JAMYKZ010000002.1, read as the reverse complement.
CCTCTCGGAATCCGACACCCGCTCGGAATCTGACGATTGTCCGTCGCGGCCTCGCCGTGGCGCCGCCCGATGCGTTTTTGCGCACCGGTGCCGAGCGCCTCGATGCTGCGCTGAGCGGCGGCCTGCCGAAGGCGGCGCTGAGCGAGTTTCATGGCGCCGCGACCCGCGATGCCGGAGCAGTCGCCGGTTTTGTCCTGTCGCTCATCAGCCTGATCCTCAGCCAGGGGCCGCGACTGCCGGTGCTGTGGATCGGCACATCCGAGGTTTTCCGCGAGGCCGGCTTTCCCTATGCCGGGGGGCTTCACGCCTTCTTCGGCATCGAGCCGGAGCAATTGCTGTTTTCCGAGGCGCCAAGGCTGCTCGATGCGCTGTGGGTCGCCGAGGAGGCCGCCAGGATGACGGCGCTGGCCGCAGTCATCCTCGAAATCCGTGGCAACCCGCAGCGGCTGGATCTCACCGCGACGCGGCGGCTGCACGCCCGGGCGCAGAGTGCCGGCCGGCCGCTTTTCCTGCTGCGCCAGGCCGGCGAGCCCGAGCCGACGGCAGCGCCCGTCCGCCTCATCCTGTCGGCGGCACCGGCGGCAGCGCGCGAGACGATCGCCGGGCCGCTCGCCGGCTCGATCGGCCGGCCCGCCTTCACCATCACCATCGGCAAGAGCCGCACTGCCTTGCCCGGAAAATTCACACTGGAGTGGAACCCCGATGAACGCATATTCGAAGAAAGACGGGGCGAGGAATGGGCAAAGAATCCTGTCCCTGTGGTTTCCACATCTCGCCGCCGAGAGGATCCTGCGGCAGCGCCTGGGGCGGTCCTGGCGTTCCCGGCCGTCGGATCACCTGCCGCTGGTGATCAGTCACCGCGACCGGAACGCCCAGCGCATCGCCGCCCTCGACGAGCGGGCCGAAGCGCTTAACCTGAAACGCGGCATGGGCATAGCCGATGCACGCGCCATGCATCCCTCGATCGACATCGTGGAGGCCGATCCGGAAGCCGACCGGCGCCTGCTCGAAGGCCTCGCCGACTGGTGCGACCGCTATACCCCGCTGGTGGCGCTCGACGGGGCCGATGGCCTCTATCTCGACGTCACCGGCTGCACCCATCTTTTCGGCGGCGAACGCTCGATGCTGGACGACATCCTGTCGCGTTTTTTCCATCAGGGCTTCGATGTCCGCGCCGGGCTTGCCGCCACGCCGGGCTCGGCCTGGGCGGCGGCGCGGTTTGCCGGCGACCGCATCGTTCCCGATGGTGAGGAGGAAGCGCTTCTCGCGCCCTTGCCGTTGGCGGCACTGCGCATCGATCCAGAGGTCCGCGCCAGCCTCGAAAGCGTCGGCCTGCGCACGGCGGGCGCCGTCATGGCGGCACCGCGCGCGCCGCTGGCCCGCCGCTTCGGCGCATCGCTGCTATTGCGCCTCGACCAGGCGCTCGGCCGCCTCGACGAAGCCGTGTCGCCGCGCCTGCCGGTCGCGCCGCTTTCGGTCGAACGCCACCTCGCCGAGCCGATCATGCTGACCGAGGACATCGAGCGGCTGACAGGCATGCTGGCGGCCACATTGAAGAAGGACCTCGAGCGTCGCGGCGAGGGCGCAAGGCGGCTGGCGCTGCTGCTCTTTCGCGTCGATGGCGGCGTCAGCCGCATCGCCGTCGGCACCTCGCGACCTTTGCGCGAGCCGCTGCTGATCCAGAAATTGTTTCACGAAAGGCTTGCCGCGCTCGAACAGGATATCGACGCCGGCTATGGTTTCGATCTCGTGCGCCTCTCGGTGCTGACCGCCGCCGCCTTCGACATGCAGCAGGCAGACCTTGCCGGCGAGACGAACGACGGGGGCGCCGACATCGCGCTTTTTGCCGACCGCATCCGCGCCCGGCTCGGCGAAGGCGCGGTCTTGAAGCCGGTCGCCGTCGAGAGCCATCTGCCGGAGCGCGCCGTCGCCGCCATTCCCTTCGCCGAAGCGCCGCAGAGAAGCTCGCCGCCGAAGCAGCCGGACAAGGTGAAGGATGCTCCCACGACCGTCTTCCAGCCGGAACGGCCGATCCGGCTTTTCCGTTCGCCCGAGCCGATCGAGGTGCCGGCCACCGAAATGCCGGAAGGCCCACCTTTGAACTTCCGCTGGCGGCGCGCGCTCTACCGGGTCGCGCGCGCCGAAGGGCCGGAGCGCATTGCGCCTGAATGGTGGCGAGAGGCGGCGGGACGGGAAGATGCGCCGACCCGGGACTATTTCCGCATCGAGGATGCCGACGGCCGCCGTTACTGGCTTTACCGCCAAGGCCTCTACGGCGCCTCGCAGCCCGCTCCGCGCTGGTTCATGCATGGAGTCTTCGCATGAATGCGCTGACAGCCGTTCCCTATGCCGAATTCGGCATCCAGTCGAACTTCTCGTTCCTGCGCGGCGCCTCGAAACCGGAGGAGCTGGTGGTCGCGGCGAAATTCATGGGGTTTTCAGCGATCGGGCTCGCCGACCGCAATACGGTGGCGGGCGTCGTGCGCGCCTGGCAGCAGGCCAAGGTGGAGGGTGTTTCCTATCATCCCGGCTGCCGCCTGGTATTTTGCGACGGCACGCCGGACATTCTCGCTTACCCGCAGAACCGCAAGGGCTGGGGCCATCTCTGCCGCATGCTGACGCAGGCCAATTTGCGCGACGAAAACGAAAAGGGAGCAACGCTTCTCAAACAAAGCGATCTTCTCGAATGGGGCGATCTCTTGTCGCTGGCCATCCTGCCGGATGTGTCGACGGGCGCGGCCGATAGCCTTGCTGTGCTTAGCCGGCTCACGGATCGCTTCGGCGAAAGCCTGCGGTTTGCGGTTTCGCCGGATTACCGCGGCAGCGACCGCTTCCGTATCGAGCAGGCGGCGGCGATGGCCGAACTGGCCGGCATCCCGCTGATGGCGACCAACGATGTGCTCTACCATACGTCGGAACGGCGCCCGCTGCAGGACGTGCTGACGGCGATCCGCCTCAATGTGCCCGTCGCCGAGGTGGGGCTGGAACTGGCGGCCAATGCCGAGCGTCATTTAAAGCTACCGCTGGAGATGGCACGGCTTTTCCGCAGGCATCCGCAAGCGCTGGCGGAAACGCTGCGTTTTGCCGGCGAGCTGAGCTTCTCGCTCAGTGACCTGCAATACAACTACCCCGACGAGCCGACGGAATCGGGCCTCGGGCCACAGGCCGAGCTGGAAAGGCTGGCCAAGGAGGGGGCCGCCATCCGCTACCCCTCGGGCGTGCCCGCTTTTGTGACGCAGCGCATCGAGGAGGAGCTCGCTCTGATCGAGCGCCTGAACTACGCGCGCTATTTCCTGACTGTCTACGACATCGTCAAATTCGCCCGCAGCCAGAACATTCTCTGCCAGGGGCGCGGCTCCGCCGCCAACTCGATCGTCTGCTTCTGCATCGGCATCACCGAAGTTGGCCCGGACAAGATCGACACGCTTTTCGAGCGCTTCATTTCCGAAGAAAGAAACGAGCCGCCCGACATCGATGTCGATTTCGAGCATGAAAAGCGCGAGGAGGTCATCCAGTACATCTATTCCAAATACAGCACCAAGCGCACCGCGCTGGCCGCCGCTGTCGTCAGCTACCGCGGCCGCTCTGCGGTGCGCGAAGTGGCCAAGGCGATGGGCCTGTCGGACGACGTCCGGAGCGCGCTGTCCAGTTCGATCTGGGGCTGGTCGACCTCGGAGCTCGGCGAAAAGGAGACAAAAGCCGGCGGCCTCGATCAGACCGATCCCTCGACAAGGCATGTGATCGAATGCGCCAACGAGATCATGGGCTTTCCCCGCCATTTGTCGCAGCATGTCGGCGGTTTCGTCATCACAAGGGACCGGCTCGACGAGATCGTACCCATCGTCAAGACGGCGATGGACGAGCGCAAGATGGTCGAGTGGGACAAGGACGACCTCGACGCGGTGAAAATCCTTAAAGTGGACGTGCTGGCGCTCGGCATGCTGACCTGCCTGCAGCGCGCCTTCACCCTGCTCCAGGATCATTATCCCGAGGCGCGGGACGCATATGGCCAACCCTATGTGTTGGCCACTCTCCCGGCCGAGGACAAACATGTCTACGACATGATCTGCCGCGCCGACACGATCGGCGTCTTCCAGATCGAATCGCGCGCGCAGATGTCGATGCTGCCGCGGCTGCGGCCGAAAAACTTCTACGATCTCGTCATCGAGGTGGCAATCGTGCGGCCCGGCCCGATCCAGGGTGACATGGTCCACCCTTATCTGCGCCGCCGGCAAGGCAAGGAAAAGCCCGAATACCCGAAGCCGGAACTGGAAAAAATACTCGGCAGGACGCTGGGCGTGCCGCTGTTCCAGGAACAGGCAATGAAGATTGCCATCGTTGCCGGCGGCTTCAGGCCGGGCGAGGCCGATGAATTGCGCCGCGCCATGGCCACCTTCAAGCGCACCGGCACGATCGGCAATTACCGCAAGAGGATGGTCGACGGCATGGTTGCCAAGGGCTACGAAAAAGACTTCGCCGAGCGTTGCTTCAAGCAGATCGAGGGCTTTGGCGAATACGGCTTTCCCGAAAGCCATGCCGCCTCCTTCGCCCTGCTGGTCTATGCCTCCTGCTGGTTCAAGACCTTCTATCCCGACGTGTTCTGCGCCGCGATTCTGAATTCCCAGCCGATGGGTTTTTACCAGCCGGCTCAGCTTGTCCGCGACGCGCATGATCATGGCGTCGAGATCCGAGAGGTCGACGTCAACTTTTCCGGCTGGGATTGCGCCTTGGAGCAATCGCCTTTCGATCCGGCCCGCATTCTCGACCGCCATGTTCAAATGCGCGGTGTCATCCGGACCAGCCATGCCGTCCGGCTTGGCTTTCGCCAGGTCAAAGGCCTGTCGAAGGAGCGCATGGAAGCATTTGTGGTGAGGCGCGGCGACGGCTACACATCCGTGCGCGATGTCTGGCTGCGCTCGGGCCTCAACGTCGACGAGATCGAAAAGCTGGCGCAGGCCGACGCCTTCCGCTCGCTTGGATTGAACCGCCGCAACGCTCTATGGGCGGTCCGCGCGCTCGACGGCAAGAGTGCCGCCGAAAAGCTGCCGCTGTTCGATCAGCCGGCGATCCGCTTGCGCGATCTCGAGCCTGAAACCCGGCTCCCGACAATGCCGCTCGGCGAGCACGTCGTCCACGACTACCGCTCGCTCGGCCTGTCGCTGAAGGCGCACCCGGTCGCCTTCCTGCGTCAAAGGCTGGATCGGTCCGGCGTCACGCCCAATGCGCGGCTCGGCCAGGTGCGGGACGGCCGGCGCGTTTCGGTCGCCGGCCTCGTGCTGGTGCGGCAGCGGCCGGGCAATGGCAAGGCGATTTTCCTGACGCTGGAAGACGAGAATGCGGTCGCCAACATCATTTTCTGGGAAAGGACTTTCGACCGCTTCCGCCCCATCGTCATGGGCGCACGTCTCATCCGCGTCACCGGCAAGCTGCAATCGGAATCGGACGTCATCCATATCGTCGCCGAGAAGGTCGAGGATCTGACGCCGTGGCTGTCGGTGCTGCTGGAAGAGGCAGGACCTGAGCCTTCGAGCCGTACAGACGAGGCTCGGCCGGGCAGCATCGCGCAAACGGAATTATTGGGAAAGGCGGAGAAGGTCATGCCCAAGGGACGCAATTTTCAATAGGCCCCCTGTCTTCGTCAGAGCGTTGCTGCGGTGCGGAATTTGATGACGGCAGGACAAGGGGGGCGCGAAGGATCGCTGCGGAGCGGCCCTTATTCCGAGCCACCCAGGCGCGGCGGTGGCATGGCATCGTCTATGGCGATGACCCGCGCCTCCGATGGCAGCATGATAGGAATGCCGTCCCGCACCGGATAGGCAAGCTTTGCCACCCGCGAGACAAGCTCGCCGCGCTCCGGATCCCAGGCAAGCGGCCCCTTGGTCAGCGGGCAGGCCAGCAGTTCCAGCAGCTTGGGATCGACAGTCCTGTTCCCGTCACGTCCATCCGCCATTCGATCCGTCCTTCCACAAGGCAACCGCTTCGGGGTTTCGCGCGCGGACTTCCCTTCTCCCCTTGTAGGAGAAGGTGGCCGAGCGAATCTCGGTCGGATGAGGGGTGTTCCAGCTTGGCACCGAGGGCACTCCGTCCAGCACCCCTCAACTGTCTCGGCGCTACGCGCCGATCCACCTTCTCCCACAAGGGGAGAAGGCAAGAGCCTACTGCAAACTCGAACCGAAATCCTCATTGTCGCGCGCCAGCGCCATTTCGGTGATGGCGATCAGCGTTTCGGCGCGTGTCTTTAGATCGGCCGCTTCGAGCAGCGCCTGTTTCTCGGCCGGCCCGTAGGGCGCCATCATCGACAGCGCGTTGACCAGCATGGCGTTTTCGGCGCGGCTGACGCTTTCCCAGTCGGCCTCCAGATCGTTGGCCTGCAGATAGGCGCGAAACGCTTTGAGCAGCGCCGGCCGGTCGATCTCGGCTTCCGCCTGGTCGTCGTCGAGATCGGTGAGAAAGGGTGCCAACCGGCACTGGCGAAACGGCGTCCTGACGGTGAGTTCCTGGACAATGCGGAACCGGCACACGCCCTGCAGCGAAATCAGATAACGACCGTCGCCGCTCTCGGACAGCGCGATGATGCGCCCGGCACAGCCGACATTGCAGAGTTCCGGCTCGCCGTCGGGACGCAGCGCACCGTCGAGGCTGGGCTGGATCATGCCGATCAGCCGCGCCCCGGCGATCGCCTCATCGACCATCTGCAGATAGCGCGGCTCGAAGATGTTGAGCGGCATGCGGCCTCCCGGCAGCAGCAATGCGCCCTCAAGCGGAAAGATCGGCATGGTCGACGGTAAGTCCGCAGCGAGTCGGTAATGCGCGTTTCCCGCCTGCACCTCAATCCTCCGATCGCTTCGTCAGGAAGCGCACCAAACCCGTCTCCTCCCGGCCGGCACAAGGCGCGACACCGGAAACCCGAAATCGAATGCCGTCCGAAAACCTAATCTGGCGCAGCCGCCGCCGACCGCAAGCCCGCCGGACAAAACAGTCTGCGCCGGCTCAGGAAAACAGCAGCGACGACAGTTTGCGCCGTGCCGACAGCGTTGCCTCGTCGGTCATGCCCCATGCCTCGAAGAGCTGCAGCAACTGGGTTCTGGCGCCATCGTCGTTCCACGAGCGGTCGGCCTTGATGATCGCCAGCAGATTGTCGGCCGCCGCCATGCGATCACCCTTGGCGTTCTGGATCATCGCAAGCTCGAACCGCGCCTGGTGATCCCCGGGATTTTCGGCCAGCCGCCGTTCCAGTTCCGCCGGATTGCCGAGCACTGCTGCTTGCGCGGCGAGCGCCATCTTGGCGCGCAGCGCGGCGAGCTGCGGCGCATCCTTCTTTGCCTCCGGCGCCCGCGCCAGCATCGCATCGGCACCTTCGGTATCGCCGGCCTCGAACAGCAGATCGCCCAAGCCGGCGATCGCCTCGATCGTCTCCGGCGCCTGTTCCAGGATAGCGTCGTAGATGTCGGCCGCGGTCTGCACGTCACCGGCCTCGCGCGCCTCGGCGGCCGCGGCCAGCGCCTCGGCCACTTGCGGTGCGCCACCATCCTTGCCGCCGACCTTCTGGATGAATTGCGTGATCTGGCTCTCGGGAATGGCGCCCATGAAGCCGTCGACCGGCTGGCCGTCCTTGAAGGCAATGACCGCCGGTATCGACTGGATGCCGAGCTGGCCGGCGATCGATGGATGGTCGTCGATGTTCATCTTGACCAGCTTGACCTTGCCGCCGGCGGCTTTCACCGCCTTTTCCAGCAGCGGGGTCAATTGCTTGCAGGGGCCGCACCATGGCGCCCAGAAATCGACCAGCACCGGCTGGCGGCGCGATTCCTGGATGACGTCGGCGGCAAATCCAGCGGTCGTGGTGTCCTTGATGACGTCGGCCGGCACCTCCGCAAGTGCGACCTTCTCACGCGCGGCATCGGTGCCGCCATACTGCACGGTGGTGGCATACTGACCGCCATTGCTGCCAAATGGGCGGCCAAAGGGGTTGCTATCGCTCATCTCGTCGCCCTTTCGGTCGCGCCGCCGGCCAAGGGACAGGCGCAACATCCTTCTTCAGAACCCGGTTTCAGTCACCCATGTGGCGATCATGCCGAGACTTTCAAGATAACAGCATCATGTCCGGTTGCCTCGACGAATTTGACCAGGTCCGTGGCGGCGATGGAAGTCGTCGCCTCATTGGTCAGCGGGTGGGCGTTGACCACAGCATGGCTCATCAGCTCCTCGTCGAGAACGACCTTGACCCTTCGCTCCGTGTCGTTGATCAGCCCAAAAACGGTGACCGCGCCCGGGACGACGCCGAGAAGCACCATCAGCATCTCCGGCCGGCCGAAAGACACGCGGCCCGCGGCGCCGATCAGATGATGGATCTGCTTTAGATCGACCACCGCCTCCTCGCCGACGCTGACCAGGAAGAAATTATCTTTCTTGTCCTTGAGGAACAGGTTCTTGGTGTGGCCGCCGGCGATCTCGCCGCGCAGCACCTGCGAATCGGCGACAGTGAACAGCGGCGGATGCCGCTGTGTCGATACCTCGATCCCGAGTCCGGCAAGAAAGGCGAAAAGGTCGGCTTCGGTCTTCGGCATCGGTCTTTCTTCTGATGGCCCGCTTTCAACGGCTTGTTCGGCCTACGCCGTTTACGGCCAATGATGCGGCCAAGACAAGCCCGTCGCGCAATGCAGGGGTGATTGCCTTGCGACGTGTCGCGGGACGGCTTGTCCGCATTGCCGGCGAAGCAAAAAGCCTGCGAATTCCCTGTTGCAATCGCCGCGCTCTTCAGCCATATAGGCGCGGCTTGCGGCCCGAAAGCCGCGCGAGCGGGTGTAGCTCAGGGGTAGAGCACAACCTTGCCAAGGTTGGGGTCGAGCGTTCGAATCGCTTCACCCGCTCCAGTTTCTCTCAAGGGAAATCAAGCATCGAAAAGCCGCGGTCCGCCGCGGCTTTTTCGCATTTGGGCGGCACAGGACGCACTTGCCAGCAGGCGCTGCGGTCGCGCCAAGTACGTTGCAGATAGAATTCAGGACTTTTGCGTGTCGTCCTCGGACCAAGGTCCGTCTTGCAGAATGCTCTATTTGAACGGAACTTGTTGGACAGCGGGCTCCACTTTGGAAAGTCCTCACGTTTCTCACTGGAACCCATCCTGGCGGGAGGGCCACTCGAAGGAGGAATTATGAAAACGCGCACCTATCTATTCGCAGCGGCGGCCGCTCTCACCCTTGTCGCGTCTCCGGTCCTCGCTGCCCCCGGCGGCAATGGCGGCGGGAACGGCAATGGCGGCAGCCACGGCAACGGCGGAAACTCGGCTGGGGCCGGCTCGCAGGGACACGGAGCCGCCACCTCGGCCGCGGCCAAGGACAAGTCGACGACCGGAGTTGCTCATGCAATGGCGGTCGTTGCCACGACACCGGCCTCACCGCAGGCCACCCTGGCCTTGCAGGCAGCGCTGGATAGGAAGGCCGCGAAAGACGCGGCAAACACTGCCGACGACACCTCTGACGAAACCGAGTAAGCATTCGAAACTGACAACTTGTCGCGTTGAAAGCCGTGGTTCGCCGCGGCTTTTTTTCGTTTCCCCGCCTGGCGTTCGAACTCTCAAGGCCTTTGATGCATGTCGCGCAAAACTGTGCAGCGGTTTTGCGACACCGACATGCATGAAACAAGAACCTGAAGCGCGTCGCATGAGGCCGGTCGAACGCACCGCGCTTTTAGGGTCGGCAGGTCAACAGCGCTTCCAGAAAAAAGCTGCTCCACAGCGGCCCTGAAGCTACGCTGAGGCCAAACGCCGCCGCATCGGCGTCGGATTCGATTGCATGCGAGGAGATCCCGTGACGGGCTTTGTCGACCGAGAACGCGCAACAGACCTGATGCAGCGTGCCAATATCGAGGCATTGGTGCTTTGCGAGCCTGAGGCATTCCAATATGCCACCGGCGCCTGGATCGGCCCGGCCGGCCTGTTCCGCCGGGCCGGCGCCGGTTTCGTGGTCATCCCGAGACGAGACGACCTGCCGATCGGCGTAGTGGTTGCCGATTTCCAGGCTGCCCAGCTCCGGGCGGCGGTGGCGGATGCCGTGGTGCGCACGCATCCGATCTGGATCGAATCCGCGTCGCTTGAGCCGGCGACAGCCGGCCGGCCCGTTGCGCAGCGCATCGAGGCCGGCCTGGTTGGCCGCGCCCCCGGTTTTGCACGTCCAGCGACCTTCGAGCTTGCCCGCTCTGTCCGCGAGCTGAAGACGATGCTCGCCGAATTCGGGCTGGAGCGTGCAACGCTCGGCATCGAGCTGGATTTTGTCTCGGCCAGCGATTTGTCCGCGATGCAGGCGATGTTGCCCGGCACGGCCCTGGTCAACGGCTCGCCGATCCTCGACAGGCTGCGGGCAATCAAATCGCAAAGCGAGATCGACCTTCTGCGGCAGGGCATCGTCCTGTCGGAAACCGGCCTGTCGCGACTGCAGCAGCATGCGGCGACCGGCATGCGTCAGTCGGAGCTGGTCGCGCTCTACCGGCAAGGCGTCGCCGAAGCAGCCGCCGGGTCCTCGCTGCAAATCTCGACGGCGGAATACGTCACACTGGGCGCTCGGCCCAAAAGCGCCGATGTGGCAGTCACCGCCGGCGATCCGCTGAAGGCCGACATGGTCTGCAGCGTGAACGGCTATGCCTCCGACATGTCGAGGAATTTCACCTTCGGGCCGCCGTCGCCCGAACAGGCCGAATTGCATGCGATAGCCGAGCGCGCCTTCGCCGATGGGCTTGCCGCGCTTATGCCCGGAAAGCCGTTCGCCGGCGTGCATCGCGCCGCCAGCGAAAGCCTGGCGCGCCAGGGCCTGCGTTCCTATCGCCGCGGCCATTTCGGCCACAGCGTCGGCCATTCCGTGTTTTCCGAGCAATGGCCGTTCATCTCGGCCGACAGCGATGTCGTGATCGAAGCCGGCATGGTGCTGGCATTCGAGATCCCGCTCTACATCGACGGTCTCGCCAGCTTCAATCTCGAAGACCAGTTCCTGATCACCGCGAACGGGCCGCTGCCGATGAACCGCTTGCCGAGGCGCCTGGGGACTATAGGCTGAATCCAGCCGGTGCCCTTACCTGGCGCCGGCCACGCCCCTGCGGAAATCCGACGGCGACATGCCGGCAAGCTTGCGGAACGATTTGTTGAAGGCGCTGAGCGAGCCGAAGCCCGATTCCATGGCGACGCGCAGTACATTGGCATCCTGATGCATCAGCAGCGCCTGCGCGTAGCTGAGGCGCAGCAGATTCACATATTCGTTGAGCGTCATGCCGGTCGATTTCTTGAAGATGCTCATGGCGTATTTGGGATGGATGTCGGCCGCCGCGGCGATGTCGACGCAATCGATCTCGTAGAGGAAATTCTCGGCGATGAAGTCGCACATGCGCCCGACATTGCGCAGCGATTGCTGATCGAAGGGACTGCCTATCTCCTGTTCGACCGGGGTTTCGGGGGCGAGCCGGTAAGGCTCGAAGCGCACCCGCTCCAGCCGCAGCAAAAGCTCGTTGACGGCATGCTCGGCCTTGACCGGGTCGCCGGAGCGGGCATAGCGGTTCCAGCGCTCGAAATTGTGGTCGTCCGACCGGTCGGTGGCGTCGGTTACCAGCGTCGCGCCCGTCATCAGCCTGTTGCGGACGTCGACCGGCAAATGCAGCCGGAAGAAATGCACCAGCGGCAGATGCGCGCCGGCATAGATGGCATCGTCGGAGGCTTCGTCCATCTGGTGCGGCAGGCCGCCCCAGAACAGACACATGTCGCCAGCAGAGAGCGAAAGCTCGTGCCCGTCCATGCGGTAATGCACGGCCCCGCGCACGATGAAATTCACCTCGACCTGGGCGTGCCAATGCGGCTTGAGCATCACCAGGGGCTGGGTGTGAAACATCTGCAGCAGCAGCGGCAGGCCCTCCACGCTGCTGGCGCCAGGCTGGTAAAACGGCCTTTCCGGCATCTTACTTTCCGCTCATTTCTTATTCCCTTTGTCGCGGACAAGGCTTTCCCGAGGCCTAGTCTAGCCACGCTCGCAAACAGAGAGCAACTGAAATGGGAGGATTTCAATGCGCATAAAATTGACCTGCGCCGCGCTCGCGCTTGCCTTGGGCTCCAGCCCGGCCTTTGCGCAGTCCGGTGAAATCACGATCTGGAGCTGGAATATCGCCGCTTCGTCGCTGAAGGCCACCATAGCGGGCTTCAACAAGCAGTTTCCCGACATCAAGGTCACGGTCGAGGACCTCGGCAACCAGCCGACCTACGACAAGTCGATCGCCGGCTGTGCCGCCGGTGGCGAGGGCCTGCCGGACATCGTGACGATCGAGAACGGCGAAGCGGAAAACTACTGGAGCCAGTTCCCGGATTGCTTCGTCGACCTGCACACGCTCGGCTACACCGCGGAAGACCAGGCAAAATTCCCCGACTTCAAGCGCACCGAGCTCGAGGTGGACGACAAGGCCTATGCGATGCCGTGGGATTCGGGGCCGGTGGCGATGTTCTACCGACGCGACTTCTACGAGAAGGCCGGCGTCGATCCGTCCTCGATCAAGACCTGGGACGATTTCATCGCTGCCGCCAAGAAGATCCAGGCCGCCAATCCCGGCGTCACGATGACCAACGCCGATTTCAACGGCGATTCCGAATTCTTCCGCATGATCTCCAACGAGCAGGGCTGCGCCTACTTCTCCGCCGATGGTCAATCGATCACGGTCAACCAGCCCAAATGCGTCGATGCCATGACCAAGATCAAGGAGATGAAGGACGCCGGCATCATTTCCTCTGCCGACTGGAGCACCAAGATCACCAACAACACCGCCGGCAAGGTCGCCACGCAGATGTATGGCGGCTGGTATGAAGGCACTGTGCGCACCGAATCGCCCGATGGGACAGGCAAATGGGGCGTCTATTTGATGCCGAGCCTGACCGCCGACGGTCCGCGCGCCGCCAATCTCGGCGGCTCCTCGCTCGCCATCACCTCGGTGTCGAAGAACAAGGAAGCCGCCTACGCCTATCTGAAATACACGCTAGGGACGAATGAGGGCCAGATCACCATGCTGAAAGGCTTCGGCCTGGTGCCGTCGCTGATTTCGGCGCTCAACGACCCTTATGTCTCCGAGGGCCTGCCCTATTGGGGTGGCCAAGCCGTGTGGAAGGACATCCTCGGCACCCTGCCCAAGGTCGTCCCCAGCCGCGGTACGCCGTTCCAGAGCGACGCCGAAATCATCATCCGCGCGGTGCAGACCAAATATCTGGCCGGGGGCTATCCCGACGCCAAGGCAGCGCTCGACGATGCCGCAAGCCAGATCGCCGCGGCGACCGGCCTGCCGGTCAAGTCGTGATCTGACACGGAATGATCCCAGAGTCAGTTACCGGGCGCTTGCGCTGCCCCTCACCCTTACCCTCTCCCCGTGAAGAACGGGGAGAGGGGGTCACCAGCGTTGCGGCCCAGCCCCTTCTCCCCGTCACTTACGGGGAGAAGGTGCCGGCAGGCGGATGAGGGGCGGCACCGGCCTTCGAACAAGCCGCCGTTTGCGGCGCCGCATCGCCTGAAACATCAACACCGCGCGCCCCAGCAGGCGAAAGCAGAAAGGAGGAGAACGATGCGCTACCAGAACGCCACGGCGTATCGCTTCCTTGCGCCCTATCTGCTGATCTTCTCGATCTTCTGGCTGTGGCCGATCATCGATTCCTTCCTGATCTCGTTCCAGGCGACGCGCACCGTGCCGTGGCGGTTCGCGCCGACCTTCAACTGGGGCCGGCTGATCGGCGATCCGGCCTTCTTCAATGCCTTGAAGAACACATTGCTGATCCTTGTCATCCAGGTGCCGGTGATGATTTCGCTAGCGATTGTGATGGCGGTGCTTTTGAACTCGCCGCTGCTCAAGGCGCGTGGCCTGTTCCGCTTTGCCTTCTTCGCGCCGGTCGTGGTCGGCGAGGTCGCCTATTCGGCGGTTTTCCGGCTGATGTTCAATCTGGACTACGGCATCATCAACAAATTGCTGAACAGCATCGGCCTGCCCAACGTCGACTGGTTTACCAACGTCACCCCGGCGATGGCGGTCATCATGATGGCGGTGACGTGGCGCTGGGCCGGCTACAACGCCATCATCCTGCTCGCCGGCCTGCAGTCCATCCCCGAGGATGTTTACGAGGCGGCGACCCTGGACCGGGTCAGCAAGGTCAAACAGTTCTTCTACATCACGCTGCCGCTGCTCAAGCCGATCATCGTGTTCTGCGCCGTGCTGTCGATCATCGGCACCATGCAGCTGTTCACCGAGCCCTTCCTAATCACCGAGCGCGGCGGGCCGGGCGGCGGCACCGAAACGCTCGGGCTGCTGCTTTATCGCCAGGGCTTCCGGTCGCTCAATTTCGGCTACGCTTCGGCCATCGCCTACACCATGGCCGGACTGGCGATTGCCATTTCGCTGGTGCAGATATGGCTGACGAGGGAACCGAAATGACCTCGCGCTCCCCAATCGGCCATTCCCGGGTCGGCCGTTCCCAGGCCAGATTGGGCCGCAGCATCGCGCTGCATCTGTTCCTGACGCCGCTGGCGCTGGTCTGGCTGTTTCCGCTGTGGATGATGGTGGTCTTTTCCACGATGCCCGACAACGGCATCTTCAGCCCCGACATCGAGCTTTTGCCGCACGGCAATTTCCTCGACAATGTCAGCAATCTGCAGCGCGGCACCAATTTCATCGGTGCCATCGGCATCTCCGTCTCGGTGGCGGTGACCTACACCTTCCTGTCGGTGATGCTGACCTCGATGGCCGGCTGGGCGCTGGCGCGTTACAACTTCTTCGGCAAGGGCATGGTCGTCGCCATCATCTTCGGCACCATCACGCTGCCCTATGCGGTCGTGCTGATCCCGCAATTCATCATGGTGGCGCGCGACTTCAAGCTCGCCAACACCTGGGTGGCGCTGATCGTGCCGCCGCTGTTCAATTCGCTGGGCGTGCTCTTCATGCGGCAGAGCTTTTCGATGATGCCGCACGAACTGTTCGACGCCGCCAAGGTCGAGGGCGTCAAGGAATGGCGGATATTCCTGTTCGTCGCACTGCCTCTGGCGCGGCCGATGCTGGCAGCGCTCGCCATCATCCTGTTCCTTGCCTCCTGGAACAACTATCTCTGGCCGCTGCTGATCAATTCCAAGCCGGGCGCAATGACCGCGCCCGTGGCGCTCGGCACGCTGATCGGTCTCACCAAGGTGTCCTGGGGCGGCATCATGGCGGGCGCGGTGATGCTGACGGCGCCAATGCTCGTCGTGTTCGTGCTTCTGCAGCGCCATTTCGTCGCCGGCATCGCCGCCGGCGCTATCAAGTAAGGATCAGCATGGCGGCAGTCACACTCAAAAACGTCATCAAGCGCTTCGGCGTCTTCGAGATCGTCCACGGCGCCAATATCGATATCGATGACGGCGAATTCGTCGTCTTCGTCGGCCCTTCCGGCTGCGGCAAGTCCACGCTGCTCCGGATGATCGCCGGGCTCGAGGACATCAGCGACGGCGAGATCGCCATTGGCGGCAAGGTGGTGAACGACGTCGAGGCGGCCGATCGCGGCATCGCCATGGTGTTCCAGTCCTACGCGCTCTATCCGCACATGACGGTTGAGCAGAATCTGAGCTTCGGCCTGAGAATGACCGGCAACCCCAAGGCAGATACCGAGCGGCGGGTGAAGCGGGCTTCCGAAATCCTGCGCATCGCCGAGCTGATGAAGCGGCGGCCGCGGCAATTGTCGGGCGGCCAGCGCCAGCGCGTCGCCATCGGCCGCGCCATCGTGCGCGAGCCGCAAGTGTTCCTGTTCGACGAACCGCTCAGCAATCTCGATGCCGAGCTCCGGGTGCAGATGCGCGTCGAGATATCGCGCCTTCACAAGGAGCTTGGCGTTACCATGGTCTATGTGACGCACGACCAGACCGAGGCGATGACGCTGGCCGACAGGATCGTCGTGCTCAACGCCGGTAATATCGAGCAGATCGGCGCGCCGCTCGATCTCTACGACGACCCCGCCAACCGCTTCGTTGCCGGCTTCGTCGGCTCGCCGAAGATGAATTTTCTGGCGGCGAAAGTGGTCGGAACCGACAACAGCGCGGCGATCGTGGAGCTGGTCAACCATCGCGGCGTGCGACTGCGCAAGCCGCTTTCCGATGCCTTGCCTGCGATAGGCGGCGATGTCGTGGTTGGCGTGCGGCCGGAGCATTTCTTCGACGCCGGCCAGGGCGATTGCGACCTTACCCTCAAGGCCGACGTCGCCGAGCACTTGGGATCGGTGAGCTATGTCTATGCCAATTCCGGGACCGGGGGCGGGCGCGAAGAACTGATCATCGAGCGCGAGGCCTCACGGCATCGCGCCAACGGCGACGACCTGGTGGTGTCGATCAAGGCCGACCGCTCGCTTCTCTTCGACGCCACCGGCGCACGCATTCGCTAACCCATCTTTCTTTTGTCCGATCGCGATTGCTCGCGGCCACCCCACGGAGATTTGACATGACTTCCAAACCAGAAAAAATTCGCTGGGGCATTCTCGGGCCCGGCAACATCGCCAAGGCCTTTGCCGGCGGCGTCGCCCATTCGCGCACCTGCACCTTGGTCGCCTTAGGGGCGCGCAATCCCGGCAAGGCCGGGCTCACCGAGGCTTTCCCCGGCGCCCGCATCCTCGACGGCTACGAGGCTTTGCTTGGCGATCCGGATGTCGACGCGATCTATATTTCGACGCCGCATCCGAGCCATGCCGAATGGGCGATCAAGGCAGCCGAGGCCGGAAAGCATGTGCTTTGCGAAAAGCCGCTTGGCCTGACCGCCTTCGAGGCCGACGCGATGATCCATGCGGCGCGCAAGGCCGGCACCTTTCTCGGCGAAGCCTTCATGTACCGGCTGCATCCGCAGACGGCCAAGCTGGTCGAGCTGATCAGTGCCGGTGCGATCGGCGAGATCAAGATGATCAAATCCAGCTTCGGCTTCGCCATGCCGGGCTTCATGCCGGAGCACCGGCTTTACGCCAAGGATCTTGCCGGCGGCGGCATCCTCGATGTCGGCGGCTATCCCGTGTCGATGGCGCGGCTGATTGCCGGCGCCGCGGCGGGAAAGCCCTTCGCCGAGCCGGACAAAGTGGTGGGTACTGCGCATCTCGGCCAATCCGGTGTCGACGAATGGGCGTCGGCGCTGTTGCATTTTCCGGGCGGCATCGTCGCGGAAGTCTCCTGCAGCATCTCGCTCGCTCAGGACAATGTCTTGCGCATTCTCGGCAGCAAAGGCCGCATCGAGGTGGCGGACTTCTGGTATGCCGGCGGCCAGCAAGGCGGCACCGGCGAAATCCGCATCATCCGTCCGGGTAACACCGAGGTGGTCGAGGTCAAGGAGGACGGCTGGCTTTACGCGTTCGAGGTCGACGCCGCCGGCGAGGCCATTCTCGGCGGGAAGCAGGAGTTCGCCTGGCCCGGCATGGGCTGGGC
Source organism: Mesorhizobium sp. M1399 (assembly GCF_040317735.1). Lineage (NCBI taxonomy): Bacteria > Pseudomonadati > Pseudomonadota > Alphaproteobacteria > Hyphomicrobiales > Phyllobacteriaceae > Mesorhizobium > Mesorhizobium sp. M1399. The sequence continues at coordinate 3,505 of NZ_JAMYKZ010000002.1, read as the reverse complement.
CGACAGTCTCGGCAATCTGCGCGTGCTCGACAAATGGCGTGCCGCGATCGGGCTCGAATACGACATCGAGAAACCGGCAAAGCGCGTCAACACGATCTCCGGACGGAAGCTGCGCTCCGGCGGGACCGCCATCTCCAAGCGCAGCATTCCGGGCCTGCCGCGGCGGGCCTCGTGCCTGGCGCTCGGCTTCGAGGATTTCCGCACCTTTTCGTCGGGCGCCATCCTGCTCGACGCCTATTTCGAGGCCGGCGGCAATCTGTTCGACACCGCCTTCGTCTACGGTTCCGGCTATACCGAGACCCTGCTTGGCCAATGGCTGAAAAACCGCGGCGTGCGCGAGCAATCCGTGGTCATCGGCAAGGGCGCGCACTCGCCGCTCTGCTATCCCGACGTCATCGGCAAGCAGCTCACCCAGTCGCTCGAGCGGCTGCAGACCGACCATATCGACGTTTATTTCATGCACCGCGACAATCCGGACGTGCCGGTCGACGAATTCGTCGATGCGATGGACCGCGAGGTCAAGGCCGGCCGCATCCGCGGTCCGTTCGGCGGCTCGAACTGGACGATGGAACGCATGGACGAGGCGATTGCCTATGCCGAGCGCACCGGCAAGCAGAAGCCCGGCGCGCTTTCCAACAATTTCTCCTTGGCCGAGATGCTGGAGCCGATCTGGGCAGGCTGTGTCACCTCCTCCAGCGACGCGTGGAAGGCCTGGCTCACCGCCCGGCAGATGCCGAATTTCGCCTGGTCGAGCCAGGGCCGCGGCTTCTTCACCGACCGCGCCGGCCGCGACCGGCGCGACAATGAGGAGTTGGTCCGGGTCTGGTACTCGGACAAGAATTTCGGCCGTCGCGACCGTGCCATCGAGCTCGCCAAGCGGCTGGGCAAAAGCCCGATCCACGTCGCGCTCGCCTACGTCCTGGCGCAGCCCTTCCCGTCCGTCCCGCTGATCGGGCCCCGCTCGCTCGACGAATTGGAAGACAGCCTCCAGGCGCTCGACATCTCACTTTCGCCGGACGATCTTGCATGGCTGGATAGCGGTTCGGATCAGGCCCGCGCGCGGGCCTGACAGCAGGGAGAAAGGTTGCTAGAAGATGCGCTATGCGTGACTCGTGGGTTGGAAACGAGCTGATCAGAGTGCTTCTCGAGAACGACTCAGTGCACTTGGAGTTTGCTGGCGTTACCGTCCAACTCTGGACTTTATTCAAGGTGGCCTACGACGGAGGGCCTGACGTCTGGATAAAACCGGATAACCGTAGCGGCGATTTAAGCTTAATCTGGGCTTTGGTCGGAACGCGACTTGTAGAAGTAGCCTTGGAGGACACGGTTCGGGTCAGATTTGACAACGGCACGGAAATCATGGTCCCACCTGGCAACCGCCGAGGAGCCGTTATAACGGGAGTAGATGGCTACGATCCCTTCTGAATTTTGTACTGGCCCTACCGAATTTTGCGCGGCTTCTGGCACTCTTGGTCGACGAGGAGGATAGATGCTCGACATCTCACCGTCGAAACAGGCGGCCACCTGGCTCGGTTCGTTTGCGCGAGCGCTCGAAGCAGGCGACGTCGAGGCCGCAACCAATCTGTTCGTCGAGGACTGCTACTGGCGCGATCTTTTGACCTTCACCTGGAACATCAAGACGATGGAGGGGGCGGCCGCGATCCGCGAGATGCTGGCGGCGACGCTGGCAACCACAAGGCCTGCTCAATGGCAGCTCAGCGGCGAAGCGACTTCGGACGAAGGCACCATCGAGGCCTGGTTTTCTTTCGAGACGTCATCGGCGTGGGGCCAAGGCATCATGCGCCTCAGGGACGGCAAGTGCCGGACGCTGTTTACGGCGATCACCGATCTCAAGGGGTTTGAAGAGCGCAAGGGCCCGGCGCGGCCTCTGGGCGTCCGCCACAAGGCCGACCCGGAACGCGAGACCTGGCTGGAGGCGAGGCGCCGCGAGGCGCGTGACCTCGGCGCTAGCCGGCAGCCCTATTGCCTGGTCATCGGCGGCGGCCAGGGCGGCATCATGCTGGGGGCGCGGCTCGGGCAGCTCGGCGTGCCGGCCATCGTCATCGAGAAGAACGCCCAGGCCGGCGATTCCTGGCGCAAGCGCTATCGCTCGCTCGTGCTGCACGACCCGGTCTGGTACGACCATCTGCCCTACATCCCGTTTCCCGAGAACTGGCCGGTGTTCACGCCCAAGGACAAGATGGGCGACTGGCTGGAGATGTATACGCGCGTCATGGAGCTCAATTACTGGACCTCCACGACATGCGTCAGTGCCTCCTATGACGAGACCGAAAAGGTCTGGACGGTCGAGCTCGACCGCGCCGGCGAGCGCATCACGCTGAAGCCGAAGCACATCGTCTTCGCGACCGGTGCTTATGGCCCGCCCAGGCGCATCGACCTGCCGGGCGCCGAGGTCTTCAACGGCGAGATCCTGCATTCCAGCCAGTATTCCAGCGGCGAGAAATTCCGCGGCAAAAGGGTCGCCGTCATCGGCGCGGCAAGTTCCGGCCATGACGTCGGCGTCGATCTCTGGGAGAGCGGCGCCGAGGTGACCATGGTCCAGCGGTCGCCGACGACGGTGGTCAAGTCGGACACGCTGATGGAGATCGGCTTCGAGATCTTCTCGGAAAAGGCGCTGGCCCGCGGCATCACCACTGAAAAGGCCGACATGATCGTCGCCTCGACGCCGTTCGCGCTGCTGCCGCAAGGCCAGCGGGCGCTTTACGACGTCATCAAGGCGCGCGATGCTGCCTTCTACGACCGCTTGCGCAGCGCCGGCTTCGCCATCGATTTCGGCGACGACGAGACTGGGCTCCTGATGAAGGCCTACCGCACCGGCTCGGGCTTCTACATCGACGTCGGCGCCTGCGATCTGATCATCGACGGCGAGATCGGCATCCGTAGCGGCGTCGGGATCAAGTCGCTGACGCCGACAGGCATCCTCTTCGACGACGGCACGGAACTGGCGGCCGACGCAATCATCGCCTGCACCGGCTATCTCTCGATGAACGAGACAGTGGCGGCGATCGTTTCGCGCGAAGTCGCCGACAAGGTCGGGCCGTGCTGGGGGATTGGCTCGGGCGTGAAAGGCGACCCGGGTCCGTGGCAAGGCGAGTTGCGCAACATGTGGAAGCCGACAGCGCAGGAAGCGCTGTGGTTCCACGGCGGCAATCTTGCGCTGTCGCGCTTCTATTCAAAATTCGTGGCGCTGCAGATCAAGGCGCGCATGGAAGGCATTCCGACGCCAGTCTATGGAGCGCCGGTGCGATAGGGCCGCCTTTCCCTTCTCCCCTTCTTGTGGGAGAAGGTGGATCGGCGCGTAGCGCCGAGACGGATGAGGGGTGTTGGACGGAGTGCCGTCCTTGCCAAGCTGGAACACCCCTCATCCGTCGCCTTCGGCGACACCTTCTCCCACAAGGGACCTGTTGCGCAGTCATGAGCAAAAGCTTGCGGCGGCGGGGTTGCGGCGGTTGTTCGCTTGTTTGCGGGGGATTTGACGTCTTGT